>CP054185.1:1989801-2337202 GCA_015180985.1 Flammeovirgaceae bacterium | reverse complement strand
CCACTTTTTTGTTTTCAAGGGTTTTATAATTCTCGAAAAAGTGTTTGAGCTCCACCCGAAAATAATCGGGTAACTCCGAAACATCATTGATATGGCTTACGCTGGCATCCTGTTCAGCCACGGCAATTATCTTTTCATCCGCCTCTCCCCTGTCAATCATATGCATCACCCCGATAACTTTTGCAGGAATAAGGCATAAGGGTACTACTGCCACCTGGGTAAGCACTACGATGTCCAGCGGATCTAGGTCATCGCCAAGTGTTTGCGGAATGAACCCGTAATTCAGAGGGTAATACATGGAAGCATAAATTACCCTGTCAAGCTTAATTAAACCGCTTGCTTTATCCACTTCGTACTTAGCCCGCGAACCACGCGGAATTTCAATGATGGCATTTACTTCATGCGGTGGATTTTTGCCGGTATAAACCTCGTGCCAGGGATGCAGTATCATAGTTCAAGGTGCAAGGTTTAAAGTTAAACACCCGAATTTAAATGATCTTAACTTTAAACCTTAAACCTTCAATTAATTATTCAGTTTTAGCTTCCGGCTTCTTCTCTTTTTTTGGTTCGGCTTTCCGGATCTTATCTCCGTCTTTTAACCGCTTGGAAACTACCAGAAAAGGCCCGGTAACCACTTCGGTGCTATCGGTTACGCCCGAAAGAATTTCAATATTATCATAATCGCTCATACCGGTTTTTACTTCCACCATTTTGGCCACGCCTTTATCGTTAACAAACACAACTACCTTTTCTTCCTTTTTAGGAGCGGGCTTGGCTTGTCCGGCCGGTTGGGCAGTTCCCTCTTGTGCAGCTTGCAATTTTTTCTCATCGCTGCGGGTAGTTACGGCCGAAAGCGGAACAGACAACACATTTTCCTTTCGGTTGGTCAGTATTTCAACGCTGGCGGTCATACCCGGGCGGAAGGGGTATTTCTTTCCTTCTGCAACCAGATCGCTGTACGAAGAATTTAATATCAGGATGCGTACCTCAAACTCGGTAATGGCATCGGCCGAGACTTTGTCCTTTGCTGTATTGGCAATGTGTGTAACAATGCCCTTAAAGCGTTTACCGGAATTGGTATAAGCATCAACATCAATAATAGTGGTGTCGCCTATATGCACACGCACGATATCATTTTCATTTACGTTTACACGAACCTCCATTTTGCTCAGGTCGGCAATACGCATCATTTCAGTGCCCTGCATCTGGGCTGTACCCACTACGCGCTCACCTTTCTTCACATTTAGTTTAGACACGTACCCGTCCATAGGAGCTACCACACTGGTCAGGCGTACATTTTCGCGCGCTTCATTTACGGTTGCCTCACCGCTTCGAACAATGTATTTGGCAGCCTGAACCGATTGCCTGGCCGATTTCAGGTCATTTTCAGCTACTTTAAAGTTTTGCTGGGCCAGTTGCCACTCCGCTTCGGAGATGACCTTTTCGTTCCACAATTTTTTTTGTCGTTCAAACTCCTGCTCGGCACGGGTATAGGTAGCTTCAGCCCTGGCCAACGAAGCTTCAGCCGAGACCAGATTAGCGCGCTGCTGATTCAATGAAGCCTCGGCACGTTCCAGTTGTGAAAGCCATGTGTCGGGGCGTATTTTTACAAGCAGTTTACCCCGGCTTACCGAATCGCCATCTTCAACGAGCAACTCGCGAATCTCGCCCGACACCTCCGGTGCAAGTTTCACTTCGGTAACCGGTTGTACCGTGCCCGATGCACTTACCTTTTCAACAATAGTGGTACGGCCCGCTTTTGCCAGTTCAACTTCCAAATCTTTGGGCTTACCAATCCAACCGGCCGAGCGGCCGATGATGATAAACAGCAGGAGAATGACCACCGTGCCTATTAAAACATATAATAACTTATTCGACTTTTTCTTTTGTTTAGCCATGGATAAAATGTTAGGTCAGTATTTTAAAATCCTAAAGGGAGGCCCTGGTAAAAATCAAGTACCTTTTTCCTGAAAATAAATTCGTATTTCGCCCGCAGCAAATCAGACTGCGCCTGGAACAAGTTGTTTTCAGCAATCTGGTAATCGACAAAATTCACAGCCCCCAGGTTATATCGCTGTGTGGTCATTCTGAAAGCTTCATCGCGGGCTTTTACCTGCTTTTCGGTTGAATTATACGTTTTTAGTGCAGCAACTGCATTGTTGTACGCTGTTTCAACAGTTTGACGTAACTGGTTTTGTATTTCAATGGCAGAAATAGTGGCGAGGTCGCGGCTGATAGCTGCCCGCTGTACTGCCGACCGCGCCTGCAACCCATTAAACACAGGTATTTGAATATTCAGGCCAACACTCCGGCCGCGGTTATCCCTGAACTGATCTCCGATGCCTGGAACGTAAAATGTTCCGGTAGGAGTACTTCGCACAACCAGATCGCCTGTACCCTGCACAAAACCAATCGGAACATCGATTGATGAACCATCCGGTGTAAATTGCTGGCGTTGATCAGAATAGACCGTGTTATAATTACCATTGATGCTAATGCGGGGATAGAGATTGCCTTTGGCCGACCGAAACGCATACATCGCACCCTTCTTGCGAAGTTCAGCAGCCTTTACTTCGGGCATAGCCAGTGTAGCAATTTCATATATCTCGTCAGCACTTTTTGTCAAACTTGTTTCATTCCCGATATCAACCTGAGGAAGCTCAACATCCATGGATGAGGAAGCGGGTAGTTGTAATGCCTGCTTTAGTTGCAATAATGAAAGGTTCAAAGCATTTTCCTGTTGCACCACACTCAGTTCGTTGGTGGCTAGTTGAGCTTCAAGATTTAGTACATCACCAATTGGTACCGACCCGGCATCGGCTAATTTACGCGTACGCACCAACTGCTCCTGGGTTGATTTAACCTGTAGTTGCGCCACGCTATACAACTCCTTATTAAATACAACATTCAGATACAGGGTGATTACATTCAGTATTACGTCATTACGGGCTTTAATCAGGTCTTCATTAATGGCTTCCAGTTCTGTGTCGTTTTGCTTTAAATTATAGAACAACCGAAATCCGTTCCACAACAACCAACTGCTGCTGGCGCTCAGGTTGGAGTTACGCACTTCGTTCTCAGTAAAAATGTTGGTAGTCGGGTCGATGGTACGACCCCAGTTGATACCGTAATTCCCGTTGGCATTCAAATTGGGCAGCATGGCCATTTTTGATTGCAGCAGGTTTATTTCACCGGTTCGCACGTTATAATTGCTTCGTTTAACTGCCAGGTTGTTGGCAATGGCGTAATCAATTAACTCACGCAGTGTCCAGGTTTTTTTTACCTCCTGCCCGAACGCGAAGGATGTAACTATGCTCAATAAAAAAACAATCCTTTTCATATAACTGATTTCAACGATCAATATCCGGTATGTAGATAACTTCCTTAACCCAGGTTAGACTCCGCAGGTACTCTAATGTTACAGGTTTGATACCCGAATCCATTTCTATAACCAGGCAGGCCTCATCGTGCTTACCCTTGCGCGATACCGACATCGTGGCGATGTTGCAATCATCGTTAGCCAGTATACCGGCAATGAAGGCAATGCTGCCTTTAACATCATCGGCAAAAATTACAAGCGTGTGCAGGCTTGCACTGAAGTCGGCTTTAAAGCCATCAACTTCAGCAATATTAATTATACCACCACCCTTACTTTCGCCCAGCACTTCAATTTCCCGGTCACCTTTTTTTATAGTGAGCCGGATGGTGTTTGGATGAAATGTGGAGGCATTGCCGATGGATTTAAACGTGTACTTAAGCCCTTTTGCTTTAGCCAGTTCCAGCGATTCCTTAATACGCTTATCATCGGTTTTCATGTCAAGCAGGCCGGCAATAATGGCCCGGTCGCTGCCGTGCCCCTCGTACGTCCGGGCAAACGAATTGTAAAAAATGATTTCGGCCTCCTCCGGAATATCGCCCAGGAGTTTGAGGGCTGTACGGGCAATGCGCACTACCCCGGCAGTGTGCGAACTTGACGGGCCGATCATTATCGGGCCTATCATATCAAAAACACTGCTTTTCTCGTGCATGGCTGGTTTGAATACGGCATTTGTCGCTTAAAGGATGCGTTCGTTACACCTAACACAATTATAGTTTGAAACTATACAGCAATGGGTGCCTTTATAGAAGGATGCGCCTGATAGTTACCTATCTCGAAGTCTTCGTACCGGTAATCAAAAATAGTTGATGGCTTGCGCCTGATGACCAGTTGGGGCAAGGGATACGGTTCTCTGGAAAGCTGAAGCTGCGCCTGTTCAAGGTGGTTGGTATACAGGTGAACGTCTCCCCCTGTCCAAACAAATTCACCGGGCTGTAAATCGCATTGCTGGGCAACCATATGGGTAAGTAAGGCATAGCTGGCGATATTAAAGGGAACACCTAAAAAGTAATCGGCCGAGCGCTGGTACAACTGGCATGAGAGTTTTCCATCGGCTACATAAAACTGAAAAAGGGCATGGCAGGGAGGCAAGGCCATTTTATCGACTTCGGCCGGGTTCCAGGCGGTAACAATATGCCTTCGCGAATCCGGTTTTGCTTTGAGCTGCTCAAGTACCTTGCTAATCTGGTCAATGGTTCCCCCGCCCGGAGCAGGCCAGCTGCGCCATTGGTGGCCGTACACGGGGCCGAGGTCCCCGTTGGCATCGGCCCACTCGTCCCAGATGGTTACATTATGTTCATGCAGGTATTTGATGTTGGTGTCTCCCCGAAGAAACCACAGCAACTCAATAATTATCGAACGAATATGAAGTTTCTTTGTGGTAACAAGGGGAAATCCCTCCTGCAGGTTAAACCGGAGCTGGCGCCCAAACACCGAAAGGGTTCCTGTACCGGTCCGATCTGTTTTTTTAGTACCGTTATCAAGAATATCGCGCATCAGATCGAGGTACTGCTTCATCGGTGTGGGATTATGCCTGCAAATAAAATAAAAAGTCCTGACCCCGGCTAAACCGGGACCAGGACACACTAAAAGTCCGCCCGCACCTGTAGGCACAGGCACGGCACGGACAACCCTAACTACCCTCTGCGTCTTACTTCAAAACTTCTCGACTGGCCATCAACCGAGATGGTAATTATCCGGTCGCAATCGCCATCGCCATAGTCAATCGTGATTACTTTGCCGGAAGCCACATCGGTAAATTCTTTAACTCCGGAAACGGCAATCGGGCAGCCTCTCTTATAAACGAGTTCTTCAACAATGGTCATGGTATAGGCACGACCCCTGCGGTTGGTACCCGAAGCTGCAAAGTCAGCATCGTCACACTGGCGCACAATAAGTTGATCATTCAAAGGATTAGCTGCCCGAACCCACCTGCGTACGAAGCAATGTTCGCGGGTTGCCACCGTGCCGTCAGGCCAGGTTGCAGAACCATCTTCCAGTTCTACTTCAAACTCAGGTGCATCCTCGGTGCTTTCGCTAACATTTGTTAATGTACGCACACCACCCAATACAATGTCGTTAATTGAGTAGCCTTCAAAGGTTGTAATTATTGTAGAACCCGGTAAGAAACGCCTTCCATTAAAGTTCACGATAATTTTTCCTTTGCGCACATTACCGAGCGGGTCAGTACATCCTTCGCCAAAATCAATAACAATACTTCCAACCGGATGTTCGGGGGTGGAATTAGGGGTAAGTGTAATTGTAACGGTAAGATTCTCGCAATTGCAACGCGGGTCGTTAATGGTAATTACCCGCGGTTCATCCGAAACACGGCCACCGCCAGGTGCATCATCAGCCATTAATGCCAACCCGGCCAAATCATCGGCATCTTCAAAGGCAAAGTCCGAAATAACATCTTCAGCCACATAAGCGGCCTCTTCCTGCAAAGGAGTTTCATCGGTTGTACAGGAAACAGCAAATCCTAAAATACCTACAGCCACTATGGCTGCAGCACGTTTAAAGAAATTCAGTCGTATCATAATTGGTTTAAGTTTTCAGAAATACGGCATTTAGACCACCAGGTAACCGCTGGGTTTAACGGGGAATAAAAAATTTATATACTCGCAGTAGTAATTCTGTGTTTTTGATGAATAGACGGGGCTTCTTTGTAATTATTCTAATGCTGATAATTGGTACCACTCAGGCCCAGCAGCGCGTTAAACTGGCTAAACTAAAGTATAGTGGCGGGGGCGACTGGTATGCCGCAAAAACAGCCCTCCCCAACCTGATTGAGTTCTGTAACCGCGAACTCGGTATGAACCTGGCCCCCGAAGAAGATATTGTGGAAGCCGGCAGCAAAGACATTTTTCTTTACCCCTATGTATTTATGACCGGCCACGGCAACGTGGTTTTTTCTGACAGCGATGCAAGCAACCTGCGCAATTACCTCATTGGGGGAGGATTTCTGCACATAGATGACAATTACGGACTGGATAAATACATTCGCATTGAACTTAAAAAAGTATTTCCTGAGCTGGAGTTAAAAGAACTGCCATTCGACCATCCCATTTATCACCAGAAATTCAAGTTTCCGAATGGCCTTCCTAAAATACATGAGCATGATGGCAAACCTCCGCAAGGGTTTGGGCTGATTTATGAGGGAAGGCTGGTGGTATTTTACTCCTACGAAACCGACCTGGGAAACGGCTGGGAAGACAGGCGCATACACAACGACCCGGAAGAAAAGCGCCAGCAGGCCCTGCGCATGGGCGCCAATATTATTGCGTATTGTTTTACGCAGGCGCAGTAATCTAAGCTATACTCTGTTTTTTTTGCGGAATTTGTCGGTAAAAAAATTTTTAGCATAAGTTTTGATTTATCAACTAATATATTAGTTTTATACCTAAATACATAGTAGTAAAGCCTATGAGAGAACTTACCAAAGCCGAAGATCAGATCATGCAGGTGCTGTGGAAACTTGAAAAAGCATTCGTTAAGGATGTTTTAGACTACCTGCCCAAACCGAAGCCAGCCTACAACACCGTATCAACCATCATCCGTATTCTGGAAGCAAAGGGGTTTGTCGGGCATAAGGCATACGGAAAAACACATGAGTACTTCCCGCTTATCAGCAAAGAGCAGTATAAAAAGTTTTATTTAAAGGAAGTGCTGGAAGGATATTTTGATGGCTCCTTTCAACACTTACTATCCTTTTTTGTAAAGGAAAACAAACTCAGTGAAAAAGAACTTTCTGAATTAGTAAAAGAACTAAACAAAAAATAGTTGCTTATGAACACTCTGCTAAACTACCTGATTGAAACAAACATCGGACTGTTGCTGTTTTTTGTGGTTTATAAAATATGGCTGAACAACGAAACTCAATTTGCTTACCGGAGGTATTATCTGCTCAGCAGCATGCTGCTTTCGCTGGTTTTTCCACTCATTAAACTTCCTGAGCTTAAGGTTGTACCCAGCCTGGGTGAAGCCATTCCGCTGAATATTGATACAGAAAAAATTCCATCAGTCATTTCGAGTACCGCCCCCACCTTCAGTTACTCTACACTTTTTACAGCCGGTTATTTGTTTGTTACAGGTTTTTTCTTGATTCGCTTAAGCTATCGGATCATCAGACTTTTAGTACTGGCCTATAAAATAAAACCGGGTAACGTTATTGAAGTGCATGACCCGCGTTTCATTGCATTTTCATTTTTTAATAAGATTTTCATTAGTACGGCCTGTCCGCTATCTGAACCGGACAGACACAGCATATTAAAACACGAAGCCATTCATGGCCAAAAACTTCATTCGCTGGATATTCTGCTGGCTGAAATAATTCATGCAGTATTTTGGTTTAACCCGGTATTGCCATTGTACAAAAAGGAACTGAGGCTGGTACACGAGTTTGAAGCTGATGAAGGAACCGTGAAAAACCGTGAAGCCGACACCTATTGTAATTTATTAGCCCGAGCGGCTTTACAATCAGCCGGTTATTCCGTTGGCAATTATTTTAATAATGCATTAACCCTTAAACGAATTGCTATGATTAGAACTATCAAAAAAAGTATCCACACGTGGAAAATAGCTCTCGTCTTCCTGTTCACCACCGGCCTGTTCACCATTGTTTCGTGCCGCGAACAACTATTGGAAGAAGTTGAGCAGGTGGCTGAAACAACAACTATCGCAGGTGATTTTCCGGATCATCTGAAAGCTCACGTTAACCGGATTATAAGAGAAAATCCGGGTATTAAACTGATGTACGTGGAGGCGGAATCAATTAACGCGGAAAAAATAAAAAGCCTCAATAAAGAGGATATCATGTTTAGTCATTACGAAAAAAATTACGCACAAGATGGTTCGTTGCAAAGTGAACGGGTTGGATTGATCGTTCGTACAGGAGGCACGATAACCAGCCTGGCTGAGGCTACCAAATCAGAGGATGAGGTTTTTCTGGTAGCGGAAGAACCGGCTTCACCACTAATCGGGATTACGGGCTTTTACGAAGCCATTTTAAAGGAACTTACCTATCCGGCCGAAGCAAAACAAAAGGGCATCGAAGGTAAAGTATTCGTTGAATTCATTGTTGAGCGTGACGGCACATTAAGCAACTACCGGCTATTAAGAGGCATAAGCCCGGACTGCGATGAAGAGGCGGTAAGATCTATTAAAGCCACTAACCTTAGGTGGAACCCTGCAAAACAACGAGGCGTGCCGGTGCGATCCAAGTTTGTGATGCCCATTATATTCCGCTCGGATAACAATCGATAACACGGAAGCAGGACCCGGTTTCAGGTTGGAACCTCATGCCTCCAAAAGCCCCATATTCTTTTCGCCAACCGGATTTAAATCACTGGGTTGTAGTGGTTGATTAATCAATTGCTACTTCCCGTTAAAAATCTCTTCCAGCTTCTGATCCAATGCCGGACCCCGCAGGTTTTTAGCGATAATCACCCCATTGGGATCGAGCAGCAATGAAAACGGTATCGCATTAATGTTATACGTTTTGGCCGCCTCCGACTGCCAGAATTTTAAATCGGATACGTGCGTCCACGTTAAACCGTCCTGCTGGATGGCCTGCAGCCAGTCTTCTTTTGATCGATCAAGCGATACACCGTAAACCGTTAAGCCCTTGCTTTTATACTTGTTATACGCCCGCACTACGTTGGGGTTTTCCTGCCGGCACGGCCCGCACCACTTGGCCCAGAAATCAACCAGTACATACTGGCCGCGTAATGACGATAACGGAACAATTTTCCCTTCGGGGTTGGGCAGCGAAATTTCAGGCGCTACCGAGCCGATTGCCAGTGTTTTCATTTTATTCACCATATCAACATAAGCTTTGCCGTGCTCGTAGTTGGGCCATTCTTTCTGCACACGGTCGGCCACCGAAACATACAGATCAAAATACTGGTCCTTATCGAACAGGTTGCCTTCCATCAGGTTGATGGCGCCTAATGATAAGGGAGCATTTTTGATTTCGAGCGCTGCCTTATCGGTGGCATTGCGCGCCAATACCATGTATTGCTTTTGAATATCCAGGATAGCTTGCTGGTTGTTTGCAGCCTGTGCCTTATTGAAATCGGCAATCAGTTTCTGGGCTTCCGGTGTAGAGTCAACCCCTCTTACCAGTGTTTGTACTTTCTGAATCAGTTCAATTTCGGGCGAGCCCTTCACTTCATAAAAGCCTGACGGATCGTGGCCGTCAACATTCACCTCGAGGTTATTCTTATGCACAATCAAATCAATAACCTGGCGGTTGTAGAAATTAAGTTTGTAGTAACCGGGCTCCTTCAGCCGAATTTGCTTAGTGAAGGAGTAATTGGACTTAAGCTTAATGGTATCCTGCCAACCCGTGCCGGTTCGTTTTAGTTCGGTAATGGTAATGGTGCCCTGCTGCGGGTGCCCCACCCGGCCGCTGATGGTGACAGTCCAACTCCCATCGTTTTTAGCCTGCTGCCCGTTGGTTGAGCACCCGATAAGAACAAGGAATAAAAAATAGTTGATTCGCAGTTTCATTGATTTTCAAGTTGTTTACGTAATAATTCAGTAGCCAGTTTTGGGTCGGCTTTGCCCTGGGTCCGTTTCATTACTTCGCCCATAAACATAGCCATAATTCCTTTCTTTCCTTTTTTATACTCATTTACCTTTTGAGAGTAATCATTCAGGACACCTAAAATAACCTGCAAAATCACTTCGGCATTAGTCTCCTGCATAACATTCAATTGCTGTGCCACTTGCTGCGCTGTTTTTGAAGGATTCTTAATCAACTCAGGAAAAATTTTCTGAGAAGCAACAGAAAAACTCACCTGATTAGTTTCAACCAGGCCAATAAGTTCAGCCAGCAGGCTAGCGGAAAGAGGAAACCCCGTGCCCGGATTGTCATTACGGTGTGATTTAATCGGCCCCATTATCCAGTTGGAAACTGCTTTAAAATTTGAAGTTTGCCGACAAACCGTTTCAAAATAATCGGCCAACTCCCTTGTCTCCGTTAAAACCAAAGCATCGTATAAGGGCAACCCGTAATGTGCCATAAATTTCTCAACGCGTTGCCAGGGTAGCTCAGGCAAGGAACTTTTCACGGATTGAACCCAGTGATTACTTAGCATTACGGGGCTCAAATCAGGTTCGGGAAAGTAGCGGTAATCGTTTAACTCTTCTTTGGTTCGCATGGGAAACGTTTTTCCGGAAGCCGGATCATACAGTCGTGTCTCCGATTTGATTTTCATGCGAGCCTCCAGCAGGGTTGTCTGTCTCTTGATTTCAGCCGAAATGGCTTGCTGAACAAACCGGATGGAGTTGAGGTTTTTTATCTCCACTTTCTTTCCCAATTGTGTCGATCCTTCCGGCATTACCGATACATTGGCATCGCAACGCAGGGAGCCTTCCTCCATGTTACCATCGCTGATTTCAAGGTAGCGAACCAGTTTGCGTATTTCGCTTAAAAAGGCACCAGCCTCTTCAGCTGAGTGAATAACCGGTTCGGTTACCAGTTCAAGCAAGGCAACCCCTGCCCTGTTAAAGTCGAGTAAGGTTTCGGTGCGCTCACTATCATGAATGGACTTGCCGGCATCTTCCTCCAAATGGATTCGGTTGAGTAGGATGCTTCGAATGGTTCCATCGGGCATTCGGACAGGCACTGCACCTCCTTTACAAACCGGAGTCCGGTGTTGGGTAATCTGATAACCCTTCGGGAGGTCGGGGTAAAAATAGTTTTTGCGATCAAAATAAAATTCCCGGGCTATTTCACACCCACAGGCCAGGCCCAGCTTAACTGCATAGTCAACGGCAACACGATTTAGTTTAGGCAGCGTTCCCGGATGCGCCAATGTGATAACGCTGATACTGGTGTTCGGGGGAAGTCCGTAAGCCGCTGAATCGTCAGCAAAAAGTTTGCTTTTTGCTGACAACTGCACGTGAACTTCCAGACCAATTACGGGCTTATAGGTAAGGGCGGTCACCGGAAAAAGATTACTGTATAAGTTGCCTAGCCTTTACGAGCACAGCATCAAGCCCCTGGAGATTTTTACCCCCGGCCGTAGCAAAAAAAGGCTGCCCCCCGCCCCCACCATCAATTTCCTTGGCCAGCTCTTTAACCAGGTTACCGGCATGGTAGGTATTGGTTTTAGCCAGTTTTTCACCAATCATAACAGCCACCTGCGGTTTGCTTTCCACTTCTGCAGCCAGCACTAATAATAAGTCATCAAACTGGTTGCGGAGTGCATAGGCGATATTCTTCAGCACATCGGCATTCGGAAGGCTAACCTTCTCGATAATAAGGCTTGATCCGTTTTTCTTAATCACTTTTTTAGCCAGTTCATCCTTTAGGCGGTTAGCCTGTTGCTGATAAACCTGTTCCAGTTTTTTCTCAAACTGATGGCGTTCTTCCAGCAGGGCCCTGGTTGCGGCAACGACATCTTTCGGGTTTTTCAAAAGCCCGCGTATCTGCTCAAGTAACTGCAATTCGTGGCGAACCAGTTTCTCTGCTTCTTCAGCTGTTACTGCCTCAATTCTGCGTACCCCGGCTGCTACAGAGCTTTCGGAAATAATTTTAAACAGTCCGATGTGGCCCGTAGCCGGCACGTGAGTCCCTCCGCAAAGCTCGACCGAAAACGCAGGGTCGAACGTTATAACACGAACAAAATCACCATACTTTTCGCCAAACAGGGCCATTGCGCCCATTTCTTTTGCTTTTTCAATAGGTACATTCCGTTTTTCATCCAAAAGAATGTTTTCACGGATTTTCTGATTTACCAGGTCTTCCACCCTGCTGATTTCTTCAGGGGTCATGGCGGCAAAGTGCGAAAAATCGAACCGGGTGATTTTATCGTTAACAAGAGAGCCCTTCTGTTCCACATGCTTCCCCAGCACCTGGCGCAGGGCCGCATGCAGCAGGTGTGTAACACTGTGATTGTTCATGGTAAGCCTGCGCTTGCCGGCTGCTACCACAGCAGTAAACGGCTGAGTAAGATCAGCAGGAAGTTTTTCGGTGAAATGGACAATCAACTCGTTCTCCTTTTTAGTATCAACAATCGAAATCTTTTCGCCTTTTGATTGGATGTAACCGGTATCGCCCACCTGACCGCCACTCTCGGCATAGAACGGGGTTTTATCAAACACCAGTTGAAATACTTCTTTTCCTTTTTGTTTAAGCTGTCGGTATTTGATGATACGCACCTGCGCCTGCAGGGTCTCGTAACCGATAAACTCGGTTACGGCATCCTCGCCCACCAGTACCCAGTCGCCCGCCTCTTTTACCGCATCGGATTTAGAGCGGGCCTTTTGTTTTTCCATTTCGGCCTGAAAGCCTGGCTCATCAACTTTAAAGCCCCGCTCGCGCGCAATTAATGAGGTGAGATCGAAGGGAAAGCCATAGGTATCGTACAACTCAAAGGCAATTGCGCCCGGAACTCCCCTTGCGGCAAATTCAGAAGCGAGCCCCTCAAAACGCTTCAACCCTTTGTCCAATGTCTTTAAAAATGCGTGCTCTTCTTCAAAAATTACTTTACCCACGTAATCTTTCTGCGATTCAAGTTCAGGAAACACATCCTTAAGTTGGTGACTTAAAACCGGTACCAGCTTGTAGAGGAAGGGTTCCTTAAAATTGAGAAAAGTAAATCCATACCGGACGGCCCTGCGCAAAATGCGCCTGATGACATAGCCGGCCCCTGTGTTGGAAGGCAACTGACCATCGGCAATGGCAAAGGCCACGGCCCGGATGTGATCGGCCAGTACGCGGATAGCAATGTCAGTTTTTTCAGCCGACCCGTACTGTATACCACAAGCGGCTGAAATAAAATCCATCAGGGGCATAAATACGGTAGTATCGTAGGTAGATGTTTTGCCCTGGATGGCCATGCACAGGCGCTCAAAGCCCATACCGGTATCAACATGTTGTGCCGGCAGTTTTTCGAGCGACCCATCGGCTTTTCGGTTAAACTCCATGAACACGAGATTCCAGATTTCGATCACCTGCGGATGGTCGGCATTAACAAGTTCTCTTCCGGGTATCTTTTTTATCTCCTCCTCCGAACGAAGGTCGATGTGAATTTCAGAGCAGGGGCCGCAAGGACCCGTATCGCCCATCTCCCAAAAATTATCTTTCTTCTTCCCGTAAAGGATGCGTTCTTCGGGCAGTATTTTTTTCCAGTACATCAGCGCCTCTTCATCGGCCGGAAGGTTGTCGCCTTTATCGCCACCAAAAACTGTTGCATACAGCCGGTCTTTCGGCAGCTTGTAAACATCCGTAAGCAGTTCCCATCCCCATTCAATCGCTTCCTTCTTAAAGTAATCGCCAAACGACCAGTTGCCGAGCATTTCGAACATGGTATGGTGGTAGGTGTCAATACCAACCTCCTCCAGATCGTTATGTTTACCGCTTACGCGGAGGCATTTTTGGGTATCGGCAATGCGAACACTTTTTGGTGTGCCGTGCCCCAGAAAATAATCTTTGAACTGCACCATGCCCGAGTTGGTAAACAACAGGGTGGGATCATTTTTCAGCACCAGGGGCGCTGAAGGCACAATCAAATGACCTTTACCTTTGAAAAAATCGAGGAATTTCTGCCGTATCTCGCCCGAATCCATCACTTCTGTAACTTTTAACTCTGCTGATTTTTAGTATCTTAGCCCGCGTTAATTAAAACGCTTATAAACCAAGCGACAAAATTAAGCAGAATAGTGGGATTGGGTTGACTTCGCTTGCATTTTTAAGGTAATGGCCAACACCACATACAGATACAACCCTGCTACCTGCCGGTACGAGCCTGTTAAAATTTCGGTCGCGCAAGTTCTCCTGTACAGTTTCATGACACTTCTGCTAAGTGCGGGGTTATTCGCTTTGATGGTATACGTACAAGCCCGTTATTTCACAACGGAGACTACACTAGGGTTGCGTGCCGAAAACAAGGCCTTGCAAAAGCATTTTACCCTGCTGAGTTCAGAATTAAAATCACTGGATGCTGTTTTGGCAGGTATTACCGCCACAGAAAAAATTGTTGAAAAAAAACTATTCAATGATCGTGCTGTTACCAACTCAACCAATAAAACTGTTATCGAGTTTCCCACCGGTATGAAAGAGGCGAAGGCCTTGCTGAAGTCTTTGAAGGATAGGGTTTCATTATCGTTACATAAGGCAGCTGAACACAATTACCGGTATATACGTAACCTTAATCTGACAACCGCTGATAAAAATACAATTGCAGGTTGGCCTTCAGGGCAACCTGTTTCAAAAACACATCTTAAAATCACATCGGGTTTTGGCATGCGAATCCACCCCTTCCATAAGGGGTTATACCCGCATCAGGGAATTGACATTGTCGCACCAAAAGGAATCCCGGTTTATGTTACCGGCTCTGGCAAGGTAATGGATACCGGCAAGAACAATTTAGAAGCCGGGTATGGAAACTATGTAGAAGTTGATCACGGTAACGGAATAATTACACGCTATGCGCACCTGCACGATATAACCGTTAACGCGGGCCAGTTTATTCAAAAAGGAACCATTATAGGCACTATTGGAACAAGTGGAGGGGCCGCAGCACCACACCTGCACTATGAGGTGTTGCGCGATGGCGAGCAGGTTAACCCCTTGTTTTTTATGATGGATGGCCTGACCAGCGCTGCATACGCCCAATTAACCCAACAGGCCGAAAAAAAGAATCAATCGCTCGACTAATGGCAAACGTGCACTTTAAATATAATCCGCACACCTGCCAGTATGAACCGGTTTACCTTACAGGCAAACGGTTACTTAAAAAGTCGGTTATCTTCTTTACACTTTCTCTCATCATTGCAGGTCTTTCGTTTACCTGGTACATTAATCGGTTCCGTCCGATTGAAGAGCAATTGCAGCAAAGCAGAAAATACAGCCTATTGGCACAATGGACGCTACTGAAAAGCGAGATTACCAAACGACAGAAAACATTAGCCAACCTGGCTGAACAGGATGATCACAACTACCGGGTAATTCTCGATTTGCCAGCACTTTCTTCAAGTCAACGCCTGGCTGGTTCTGGCGGTGCCGAAAAAAAATATTCAGAGGAAGTAACAAAATACCCGGTGATTTTAGAAAGCTATAAAGTGCTGGATCGCTTAAAGCATCAGGCCGAGGTTGAACGACAATCGTTTGATCAGCTTAATGAAACGGCTGATGTTAAAAACATGATGTGGGAATCACGCCCGGCCATTCAGCCGATTGATAACCTTGAGCTAACCCGGTTGCACACCACCTTTGGGTTACGCATGCACCCCATTTTTAAGGTTTTAATGGACCATAAGGGTCTGGATTTTACTGCACCCAAAGGCGCACCGGTATATGCTACTGGCGATGGCCGAGTATCCATGGCCTACTTCTCAGGTTCGTACGGAAACGTGATTTTTATAGACCACGGTTTCGACTATGAAACCCGGTACGCACACCTGTACAAGTTTAATGTACGGCCGGGTCAATTTGTAAAACGCGGTGAACTGATTGGCTATGTAGGCAATACCGGCATCTCCGTATCCCCTCACCTGCACTATGAAGTGTATTATAAACGCCAGGCCGTAAACCCTATTCAGTTCTTCCAACGCGACCTGAGCAACCAGGAATACCGCAAACTGATTCAGACAGCCGGCAAATCCGAATCATCGCTCGATTAACTTATATCACTTCCGGTAATTTCATTTTCTTTACACTAAATTTTCTATGCGCGTACAGGCTTTACTCGTTCTAAACTTTATTCTACTGTATATGGCCTCCGGCCAGACGGCCAAGCCAGTCACCATCATTGGTGTTGGCGATATTATGATGGGTTCATCATACCCGGAACCGGTGTTACCACCCGACAACGGCAAGTACCTGATGAAAGAAGTTGAATCGATTTTGCGCGATGCAGATGTTACCATAGGCAATCTGGAAGGTGTATTGCTTGACGAAGGCGGCACACCAAAAAGCTGCCGCGACCCGAAAGTATGTTATGTATTTAAAAGCCCCACCCGCTATGTGCAAAACCTGGTGAATGCCGGCTTTAATGTAATGAGCCTGGCCAACAACCATGCCGGTGATTTTGGTGAAGCCGGCCGCAAAAGCAGCATGAAAACACTGGAAGAGGCCGGCATCCGCCATGCCGGGCAGTTACAACAAAAATTTGTCACTTTCGGGAAAAACGGCACCCGGTTCGGCTTTGTTGCTTTCGCCCCAAACAGTAATTGTGTACCCTTAAATGATGTACCCGGGGCAAAGGCCCTTGTAGCTCACCTTGACTCGCTGGTGGATATTGTTATTGTATCCTTTCATGGTGGTGCCGAAGGTCCCCAACATCAGCACGTTACCCGCCAAACCGAAATTTTTCATGGAGAAGACCGTGGTAATGTGTGGGCCTTTGCGCATGCGGTGATTGATGCGGGTGCCGATGTGGTTTTCGGGCACGGCCCACACGTTACCCGTGCTGTTGAAGTGTATAAAGACCGGTTTATTGCCTACAGCCTGGGCAATTTTTGCACTTACGGTGGCATCAATGTATCGGGTATTAATGGCATCGCACCCATTATTAAAGTTTTTACCGATAAATCCGGACGATTTCTGAAAGGACACATCACTTCAACCTACCAGGTGGCCCGCGACCGGGTAAAGCCGGACCCGGAAGGGCGCGCACTGGCTAAAATAATTGCGCTCACAAAAAAAGATTTCCCCGAAGTGCCGTTGCACTTTGACGAAAATGGATTTATTACTTACCTTGCTCAATAAGATGGCGTACAAAGAAAAAGAAATCGAAAAACTCTACTACTCCATCGGAGAAGTAGCCGAAATCTTCAATGTTGCACCCTCACTGATTCGTTTCTGGGAATCAGAGTTCGATATCATCAAACCAAAAAAGAACCGTAAAGGCAACCGCCAGTTCACCAAAGAAGATATTGACAGCGTACGCACCATTTACCACCTGGTGAAGGAAAAAGGGTTTACCCTGCAGGGCGCCAAAGAGATGCTCCGCAACAACGAGTTTGACGTAAAAGACAAACTTGAATTGATCGATTCACTTAAAACCGTGCGGAAATTCTTGGTCGAAGTGCGCGACCGGCTCCCCCAATAACCTAACCGGTCCCGATTTCGCCCTATTATAATTTCATGAATCAGGAACGACTATCCCTGCTGGCTTTGCATTTTGTTCCCGGTGTTGGCGATCACCTCATCCGCCAGCTTGTAAGCTATACCGGTTCGGCCGAAAAAGTATTCCAGCTTCCAAAAGGAAAACTTTTGAGGATACCCGGCATCGGACCAAAAACTGTTGAGGCTGTTCAAAATGGAAAGCCGTTCGACCGGGCCGAGAAGGAATTACGAAGAGCAGAAAAAGAGCAGGTAACCATTCTGTTTTACACTGATAAAGAATACCCCTCACGGCTAAAGCAGGTACCCGATGCGCCCTCGGTTATTTACACCAAAGGAAGCCTGAATTTAGAAGCCGATAAAATTGTGGCTATTGTAGGTACACGCCAGGCTACCATGTATGGAAAGGAACGGGTAGAAGAATTGGTTTCATCGCTGGTGCCTCACCAGGCTTTAATTCTGAGTGGTCTGGCTTACGGTATTGACATCCACGCCCATAAATCGGCTCTAAACTGCGGGTTGCCTACCGCAGCTGTAGTGGGCAGCGGTATGGATATTATTTACCCGGCCGCGCATAAAGAAATCGCCAGAAAAATGCTGGTTGCCGGGGGGTTGATTACCGAAAATCCATTTGGTACCAAACCCGATGCACACAACTTTCCGCAACGAAACCGCATTATTGCAGGCCTGTGCGATGCGCTGGTGGTGGTGGAGGCCGCTGCGAAAGGGGGTGCATTAATTACGGCTGAAATTGCCAACAGCTATAACCGCGATGTATTTGCCTATCCGGGTAGTGTGGGCGTTACCTATTCCGAAGGGTGCAACAACCTGATTAAAACCAACCGTGCACACCTGCTTACTTCGGTTAAAGATATTGAGTACATCATGAACTGGAGTACAGCGCTGCCTGTAAAAAAGAAAAAGGCTGGCCCCTCGCTTGAGGAGTTAGAAGAAAATGAACGCACTGTGGTTGAACAATTACTAAAGAAAAGCCCGGATTCAATTGACGAGTTGAGTTGGAAAGCAAACCTGCCGGTAAGCCAACTGGCATCGGTTTTACTGAACCTTGAATTTAAAGGACTGGTAAAGTCGCTACCCGGAAAACAATATCAGCTTATCACGAAATAACTATTCGTGCGGGCTTTTCTGGTTACATTTTTCTTTAATCAACTCGTAGGCATTCAGGTCGCCCAATTCGCCTGCTTTACTTAAATCCAGGCAGCCGTTTTTCATGTCGCCAAACTCAATGCGCAGAATACCGCGCATAAAATACGCGTCTTTGTTTTTGGGGTTTATCTGGATAATCTTGGTGCAATCGGTAATGGCATCCTGATACGCCTGTAAAAATTGCTTGGCTTTGCCGCGGTTGTAATAAGCCTCAATGTAATTTTCGTTAATCGTTATGGCGGCCGTGTAGTCATCAATGGCCCCGTAGTAGTCCTGCAACTTCATCTTAACATTACCCCTTGCAAAAAAGGCCTCGGCAAATTTGGGGTTTTTCTCTACCGCTAAATTGTAGTCTTTCATCGACCCGTGGCGATCATCAAATTTATCTTTAATGTTACCACGCAGGTAGTAGGCGGCAGCGTAGTTTGGGTCAATTTCAATGGCTTTGTTCAGGTTAAGCAGCGACTCAACGTATTCACCCTTCTCATACAGTTCCCTGCCGCGGTTGGTGAATTCCTTTGCTGTTTGAGCCCAGGTAAGGGTACCTGTTGCTATTAAAACTGCCAATACCACATTCTTCATCGCCACATTATTATTACTCAATGCAAACTTATAGCATTGTTCAGACGGAAGCAGCCAAACGTAATATTTTCAATGGTTTGGGAAAATTTCAGAGGAAATACGCAAGGCTTCGGCCAGGGCTTTTCGGTTTAAATAGGGTGTGGCCCCAACCGAGTCGAGAAAAGCAATAATGGTTTCGGTAGCAAGGTTGCCCACCAGTTCATCGTTCGCCATCGGGCACCCGCCATAACCTTTAATAGCCCCGTCAAACCGCCTGCAACCGGCCTTCCAGGCAGCTTCAATCTTCTCGTGTGCTGTAGCCGGATTGGAATGCAGGTGAACGCCTATCTCAAGATTTGGATAAGTCCGTGTAAGGTTACCAAACAAGTGTGTAATATTTTCAGGGTTAGCCGCGCCAATGGTATCGGCAAGCGATACAATACCAATTCCCAGGGTGTAAAGTATATCGACAAATTGGGCAACAACACCGGCATCGTAAGGATCGCCATACGGGTTGCCAAAGCCCATGCTGATATATACCACCTGCTGCTTATTTCGCTGTGCGCACAACTCCTGTATTTCAGCCACAGCGTTCAGCGCTTCGGCTATGGACTTATTGGTATTGCGCTGCTGAAAGGTTTCAGAGATGGAGAGCGGAAAACCCAGATACGTGATGCCCTCGTGCAGCGAGGCTTCTTCAGCACCACGTTTATTGGCCACGATGGCAAGTAGTTTTGAACGGCTTTGTTGCCAGTTTAGCTGAGCCAGCACCTCAGC
The DNA here is from genome assembly GCA_015180985.1 of Flammeovirgaceae bacterium. Taxonomy (NCBI): domain Bacteria; kingdom Pseudomonadati; phylum Bacteroidota; class Cytophagia; order Cytophagales; family Flammeovirgaceae; species Flammeovirgaceae bacterium. The sequence goes on along the minus strand of CP054185.1, from coordinate 2,317,241 downwards.
AGTATCGCGCATCTGCGGAATGGCCTTTGATGATACGAAACTGCCGAAATCAATCGTATCAAAACCCACTTCCAGTAATGTATTGATGTACCTCACCTTTTGTGCCGTGGGTATAAAACCCTCAAGGCCCTGCATGGCATCGCGCGGACATTCAATGAGTTTCATTGTTGAGCGTAAAGATTAAACAAAATACCGGTAACACGCGGTTGAAGGATATTTTCTACAATAGTCGGGTAAAAATGCACTTCATCTGTAAATTGGAAAAGATTTGGATTTTTTCGGAATAAAATGCCATTGAATAGAACATAAGTATGCCGCTACCGGAATTTTTTGGAACGCTGGGCACCAAGCGGGCCGCCCATTTACTCAGAAGAGCAACCTTTGGCGCCACCAAAGCGCAGGTTGATGCATTTGCCGCGTTAAACCCGGGGCAGGCCATACAGCAACTCTATCGCCAACCCCTGCCGGCTACACCACCACCGGTTGACCCCGATACGAATGAAGCCTGGGTGATTACCGGTGTTACCGACCCGAATAAGATGGAATTTGAATACCTGGAGTTGTTCAAACGGTGGTTCATCGGGCAAATGATGAGCGCGGATGTTCCGGCTGCCTCCTCCCTGCCCTACTCGGCCCGCGAAAAACTGGTGTTCTTTCTTCACACACACTTCACCGCCATTGCCGAAAAAATAAACAGCAGCCGCGCCCTGTATTATCAAACCGAACTGTTCCGGTTATATGCTTTGGATGCCCTGGTAAGCCCGGTAGTTCCTGCTGATAAACTGAATTTTAAAGAACTAACAAAAAAGATTAGTGTAGATAATGCCATGCTTCGGTTGCTCGATGGCAACCTGAATGTAAACGGAAGCCCCAACGAAAACTACGCCCGTGAGTTGCTGGAACTTTACTCCATCGGCAGGGGGCTCGAAAACAGTTTGCCCCCACCTACCGGAGCAGGCGACTACATTTACTTTAAAGAACAGGATGTGCAGCAGGCTGCACGCGTCCTCTCCGGATTTGATTTTGATAATTCATTTTCAACTATTGATCCGGATACCCTCTTACCGCGTGGCCGGGTTCGCGGTTCCGCAACCAATGCCTCCAGTCATGATAACGGCATTAAACAATTCTCTGATCGGTTTATTGACATCAACACCGGTCAGCCCTATATCATTCAACCTAATCCGTTATTGCTGAACGGCTCCCAACCCACTCTGGAGAGTGCGCTGGATGAGATCAGTCAACTCATTGAAATGATCTATGCACAGGAAGAAACGGCACGCCACATTTGCCGAAAAGTGTATCGCTTCTTTGTGTACCACGAAATTACCGATACCATCAACACCAACATCATTTCGGTAATGGCCGATACGTTCAGGGCCAACAACTACAAGTTGCAGCCGGTAATTGAAAACCTGTTGCGCAGCCAGCACTTCTACGAAGCCGCTGCCGGTGTGGCCGATGATAAGTTCGGGGGCATTATCAAATCGCCACTCGATTTGGTTACCGGTTCATTGCGGTTCTTCCAAATTGCTGTCCCCGACATGGCCACTGATCCCCAGGGATTCTATGAAATCACCGGTGAGATTAACAACCGGATGGACAACCAGGGGATGATTTTTTACCAGCCTTTTGATGTGGCCGGTTACGATGCCTATCACCAATTTCCTATTTACCACCGAAGTTGGATAACCGTAAACTACCTGGCTAATCGCTATTCTTACATCCGAAGCCTGATAACCGCTACCGAACCCGGCATGCTTAAAGTGAATGTGTATTCGTTTGTGCGCAACAACATTAACAATGCCCTGGCAGCTAATGCCCGCAACCTGGTTATAGAACTGGCCAAATACCTGTTGCCTGTAACCGATAACCTGACATTTGACGCAACCAACGATGACACAGCCACCATTACGGCTGAACGACTGAATTATTTTCTGGTAACCTTCCTGTCGGATATCGATCCCGATCCGGAAGCAGCCTGGACAAACCGGTGGACCAATGAGGTTGGCATCGGCACCATGACCAGTCAACTCGAAAACTTATTCAACGCCATGTTGCAATCGCCCGAATACCAACTCCAGTAGCCTATGAGACGCAGAGATTTTTTAAAGAAAATTCCGGTAGCCGCAGGCCTGCCCTTCACCATCAGCGGCATACCCATGAAAGCCATGGCCTGGAATCCGCTTTCGATGCTGGCCCAGCAAAGCGATAACGACCGGGTGCTGATTATTTTGCAACTGCACGGAGGGAATGACGGCCTGAATACCTTAATACCTATTGACCAATACGACTTGTACTACAGCCGCAGGGCCAACATTGCCATACCCAAACAAAACAGTTTGCGCAAAGCCATCCTGCTCGACAGCACACTGCCTGCTAATCAGCAGGTCGGTCTGCATCCTGACATGCAAGCAATTAAAGGCATGTACGACAACGGTCGAATGGCCTTTGTGCAGGGGGTTTCATACAAGAACAATAATGGTTCGCACTTCCGCGGTCGGGATATCTGGTTTATGGGGGGTGGGTTTGATGACTACTATCCATCCGGATGGGTGGGCCGCTACCTGCAGCAGGAGTATGCCGACTTAGGAAGCTACCCCGAAGATTTTCCAAACCCCGATATGCCCGACCCGCTGGGCATTGAAATGGGTAACGATGTGTCGCTTATCTTTCATCAGCAGGGAAACATTCCAACCTCCATATCCTTAAGCGATCCGGCAGGCTTTGCCCAACTGGTAGAAGATTTGGAGGGTTTTCAGGACATTGATATTGATCCGCGAGGCAGACCACCGCTTTCCGTCCAGAACTCGCCTTATTGGCACGAGATGAACTGGATACTCGGTCTGGAGAAAAAAACCGATGACTACGCCCAGCGCCTGTACCAGGTGTACCTGGCCGGAGGAAGCACAACGGTTACCTATCCGGAAATCTATCCCTTCAATGCACCGCGTGGCAGCAAGCGCAACCCGCTCAGCGCACAACTAAAACTGGTGGCCCGCCTGCTGGCCGGAGGCTGTAAAACCAAGGTGTTTATGGTGAAGATAGGCGGGTTTGATACCCATGCAGAGCAAGTGGAAAGTTACGACCCCACCATGGGCGCACATGCTGCATTGATGTATCATATCGCCACAGCAATGAAAGCCTTCCAGGACGACCTGAAAGCCCGTGGCCTGGAAGAGCGTGTGCTTACCGTTACCACCTCTGAGTTCGGCAGGCGCGTGCACTCCAACGGAAGTTACGGTACCGATCACGGAACCGGGGGGCCTATCCTGATTTTTGGCAAGCATGTAAAGCCCGGAGTAAACGGAGTAGTTCCCGACATGACCAAAGACAATGTAGAAATGCAATACGACTACCGGCAGGTATATGCCAACCTGCTTAAAGACTGGATGCTGGTGGATAAAACCAAAATCACCAACGACATCTTTTTCGGTAACTTTATTGATGGCGAAAACCCCGATGAACCCGGCACGTTTTTCCAACCGCTTGTACTGGCACTTGATGTAGTTACCGGAACAGAGAACTTTATTGCCACACGCTTTGCCTTAAACGAATGTTACCCCAATCCGGCCCGCACTTCAACTACATTTTCATTCAAAATTAATGCAACAGGTACTGTAGCTATTGATTTGTTTGACCAGCGCGGCAATCGCATTAACCAGATAACCAACCAGGTGTACGAGCCGGGCGAACACCGTGTTCCCCACGATGTATCGTACCTTTCGCCCGGAATGTATATTTTCAGGATGAAGACAGCCTCCTTCGAAGCCTCAAAAAAACTGGTTATAATTCGTTAGCACATGAATAAACTCTATCTGCTTATACCCTGTCTGCTAATTGCAACACACTTATTGCATGCCCAGCAACGCAGAAAGGCCCCCGGCTCATACAATGCCGGCAACTCGCAAGATGCTAAATTTCTCGAAAAGCAATGGTGGCTTGGTTTTAAAGCCGGTATTAATTTTTCCGGTGCTGATGTTGTAACAGCCTACTCGGCCTTAAGCCCGGTAAACTACACCCCTTCGGCCAAAGTATACGATAATTTCGGCCATCCGGGCGTTGCGGCCGGTCTTGAAGTAAGTTTTTACTACAAGGGTTTCTCAGTAAGTTTTCAGCCGGCTTACCGCAACGCTATTTTTTCGTACAGTACCCAGTACCTGTGGGAAGATGCAGGAGTTCCGGAAAACCGGCTTGAACTCACCTATGATCAGAAACAGCAAATCGACTATGCCGACTTCCCGCTGCTGTTCCGGTATGATATTACAAGCACACGCCTGCGGCCCTATGTGCAAGTAGGCGCTGTTTACACCGTGCTGATTGATGCCACCAAATCGGTTACTATTTCGGGCATTGATTATGCCTCGGGCGGGCAAAACGAATTTACAAACGAACCCATTATTGTTGGCGCAAACCAACTTTTTGCCGATTACCAATGGGCGCTGGTTGGTGGCGCAGGCGTTAACTACCATGTTGGCAACATCCGGGTTAACCTCGACCTGCAATACCGCAAAGGGATGAGCCTGGCCAATTCAACCGAGAACCGGTACGGCAACGCCCAGCTTGCCGGTGTTGGCGATGCGATGGATGACATTAAAATCAATTCATTTATTGTTACCCTCGGCACCTTGTTTCCGTTGCGGTTTCTTACTAAAGGCTACAGTTCCATTAACCTGAGATGATTTACATGATACGGATAAAGACATTCCTTTTTATTTCGATGATGCTGCTGCAGGCTTGCCTGGAAGAAACCAACCCATCGTTTGATGAAAAAGCCTTTACCAAAATTTACGATAACTACCAGTTCAGCGCCTCGTACTTTCCGATTGATATACAGCAAACCTCCGATGGTGGTTACCTTATACTTGGCGGGCGAAGGCTTGCAACCACAACCTTTACCGGCATTTACCTGCTTAAAGCCGATAAGTTCGGAAACTTTGTTGGTGATGAGGAAATTGACGAAAGCTTTGTAAACCCGGTAGGCGACCTGATGAAAATCGGAGCGGATTACTACTTCCTGTGCATGGATCCGCTTACGCTTCAAACCCATGTAGCCCGGGTAGATGGCAACGGTGAAAATTTTACTGCCACTCCGGTTAGTACAATACTCACCTACCCGGCAGCCGCTTCGCTGGATGGTACCAACATTATTGCCCTGAGTTATAACCCGGTTAACCTGGAGAGTGTCATTTCCATCATCACCTCAACCGGCACGGTAAGCTCATCCAAAGGCTATACAATAGGCGCAGGCGAAGGGGTTGAAGAGCCCATCATCAACCATTATTTGCGTACGGGCCGCCAATTTCCGTTTCAAACCGGCAAAGCGGGTAGTTTGTATTTCTTCAACGGCTTTTACAACTACACCTTTTCGCTGGTATTCACCAACATCAGCCAGGATGTACCCAACGGTGTTGTGCAGGGCCAGCAGGATGACGGAGGCTTTAGCGCAGCCGTACCCGTTTCGGGCAATACGTTTGCGGCCGCGCGTTTTAATTTTGGCGACAATTTTCTGCTGCCCAAAGTTAGTCTGAACACATCCGGTACATCGTCAAGCACCGATCTGGGCGGATTTACATTGCCTGAACTTACCCCGAATGCCACAGTAAAGGTTATCCGGGCCACCCATAACAGTCAAAATGTTCTGGTTTTTGCGGCCAATACCAAATCAAACCAGGTGGGTCTTTATTTTTATGATGAGATGAGCGGAACTTTCCTGGGGAGCCGGTATGTCGGGTATTCCAACCCGCTGGAAGTAGCCGCCATTAAACAGACCACCGAAGGCGATCTGATTATCTGTGCCACCACCTTCGTTGGCGGAAGATTCGGCCGCTTTTGCCTGGTTAAGATTCCGCAAAGCGACATCCGGTTATAACAGGTTAAGCAAAATATTTTACATTTTTGCAGAGAACCCTGCTGCATGATCCAAATCCGGGAAGAAGTTGATTTACAGCCATACAACACATTTGGCATTAGCGAACCGGCCCGGTATTTTGTTATCCTGACTGCTGAAGATGACCTCAGGCAACTGCTGATTCAACCGGTTTACCAGAATAACCCTGTGTTACTGCTTGGCGGTGGAAGCAACCTATTATTTACAAAACCATTTAGCGGACTGGTAATTCATGTTGCCCTGCAAGGCATACGCACAGAGCATGAAACCGAAAACCATGTGTTGATTACTGCGGCAGCAGGCGAAAACTGGCATAACCTGGTAATGTTTTGTGTGGATAACAACTTTGGCGGTATTGAAAACCTGTCGCTGATACCGGGTACAGTAGGTGCAGCGCCCATCCAGAATATCGGTGCATATGGTGTTGAACTGAAAGATGTACTGGATCGGGTAGATGGGATTGAGGTTGAAACAGGCCAACACCGTTCCTTCACCAAGCAGGAATGCCGGTTCGGTTATCGCGATAGTATCTTTAAACAGGAGCTGAAAGGAAAATTTTTTATTTCAAGCATTACTTTAAGGTTGACAAAGAAAAACCATGTGCTGCGCACCGACTACGGTGCCCTACAAGACACACTTAAACAACTTCAGATTACACACCCAACCATTCGTTCGGTAAGTGATGCTGTGATAAGTATACGTTCATCCAAACTTCCTGATCCGAAGCAACTCGGTAATGCCGGAAGCTTTTTCAAGAATCCTGAAGTGCACGAATCAACCTACGTTGAACTTAAAAAAAGTTATCCAAACGTACCGGGGTATAAAACTGAAAATCAGAGAGTTAAAATACCTGCAGCCTGGCTCATTGAACAATGCGGATGGAAAGGTAAACGACAGGGAAACGTTGGTGTTCATGCACAACAAGCGCTGGTACTGGTAAACTTTGGCGGTGCAAAAGGAGCAGAAGTTCTACAGCTTGCCAGTGAAATTCAATCATCCGTAAAAGCAAAATTTGGAATCGAACTTCAGGCAGAGGTGAACATCATTTGATTGAAGTTATCGATGCGAATGTGGATAACTTTTACCTGCAAAATTTTTATCAACTGAAAATTTTTCTTTAAAAATTTTTGCGAATTAATTTTTTGTTATAACTTTTCACATCTTTTTAACCTAAAAAAACAAAAACGCTATGGCAAAGAAAGCGAAAAAGGCAAAGAAAGCTGCCAAGAAGAAGAAGTAATTAGGTAACAACCTAACGACTTTGCGAAGGGAAGCGGTTCAGAATCGCTTCCCTTTCGTTTTTTAGTTCAGTTCGTTCCGTCAAACACCCTTAATTCATTCGGTTGCATAAATTAATACGCTCCCCGGCTTGTCTTAACACCGGTAAGCCATCTAATTTTGCAACATCAACTAACTGAATTCCCAATCTTTATGGCTAAGACTGTTTCCAAAAAATCTGATACCAGTAAAAGCACTAAGCCGGCTCAACCAAAAGCCGCTAAGCAGCTCGCTATAGAAAAAGTAAGTGAACAGGTGCTGAGCAAACTGCAGACACTGAATATTGAAGCCGGCCTGCAGGCCGACATTCAATGGTGCCTTGGCAGCTACCGGTACGACAAAAACCCGGTAGGACTTTACGAGATGGGCCACAAAGCACTGCCTGTTCTCAAAGCCGCGGCCGAGAAAAACAAAAAGTCTGTTTCCTCCAAACTGATTGCCGACCTGGAAAAAGCGCTTAAAAGCAAATAAGCCTTCAGGTTTGCCTGTTGTTACTCAAATCATATGGGTAACATTGGCCAGTTCGCCTGCATATTTTTCGGTGCGTACGCCAAAGCGTTTTAAAAATTCAACACCTTCATCTTCAGGCAGGCCTTTGTGCTCGGCATACGATTTAAGGTAAATAACCCGTGTAATGCCCATGGAATAAATAATCCTGGCGCAGGCCAGGCAGGGCGAAAGCGTTACATACAGGGTTGAACCTTCTACCGATGTTTTGTTCTTAACCGCGTAGAGTATCGCATTCTGTTCGGCATGAATGGCCAGCGAACATCCGCCCTTCGAATCGCGGGGACAGCCCACCTCCGGCCACTCTTCATCGCAGTTATGCGTACCTGAAGGCGGCCCGTTATAGCCGATGGAAATAATACGGGTGTCCTTGGTAAGCACCGCCCCCACGTGCCGTTTAATGCAGTGCGACCGCTTGGCCAGGTTAACGGCCAGCTCCATAAAAATATCATCAAAGGCAGGGCGAATTTGTTTCATTACCGATAATCCATCCGAACCGTTTATCTTCGCCCAAGATAATGACGAACATGACACAGGCAAAACGCCTATTTTTTTTACTGCTCACCCTCACTTCAGGTTCCCTTTATTCGCAGGATGCCGTTAAACCCCGAATCAGTCCGCTGGCGCTCATCACCATGCGCTATAAAGACACCTACGTGCGCATTACCTACTCGCAGCCCCACAAGCGCGGCCGCGAAATATTCGGCCACTTGGTGCCTTATGGCGAAGTGTGGCGCACCGGGGCCAACGAAGCTACTGAAATAACTACCACCCGCGACATCATCGTAAACGGCACACTCCTTCCGGCAGGCAACTACACGTTATTTACCATCCCTGAGAAGGACAAGTGGACTATCATTTTCAATAAAGATGTTGGGCTTTGGGGCGCTTATAATTACAACCCGAAAGCGGATGCTTTTCGATTTCAGGTGCCAACTCAGCAAACTGATGTTACATGGGAAGCCTTTACCATGCAGTTCGACCAGCGCAATAACGTGGCCGACCTTTTGCTGCTGTGGGATGATGTGAAAGTTGTTATACCGATTCAATTCATTGAACCGAAACTATGAAAGCCACTTTATTTTCTGCCCCGTGCGTTTTACTGCTTGCCGTTACAACGGCTTATTCCCAAAACGATCTGACCGAACTGGACAGGCGCAACGGGTTTAAGGATATTAAAATGACCTACCCGATTGATTCAGTGAGGGGCGCAAAATTCAAGAAGGACATTACCGAAAAAGGCAACCACCCGGCCAAGCTGTACGAGGTAACCGATCCCTCCTACCTGACCATTGGCGAGGTAAAAGTAAACCGACTGGAAGTAAAGACATACAAAAACCACATCTACGAAATCCTGGTGATAACCGAAAAGGACACCCGCCTGATGAAGGGCATGGAAACTGCCTTGGGCAAACCCGTGTACGATGTGCGCAACGACACCTACAAATGGACCGGCAAAAACCTGAGCCTGACGTTTAGGCCGGCTTCAAAAACCGAACTGGAACTGCTGTACACTTCGTACGTAGTCCATAAGATGATGAAGGACGATAAGAAGAAAAAGATTGACGATATAGCGGATGATTTTTAGTGTGCCTTACTTCCCCTGCCGGAAATAATAGACTAGCCCCAGACCAATCGTGCCGTAGCTGACCGTAAATCTGTTCCGTTTGGCTTCTTCCTGTTTTGAAAAACGGTAACCGATATTACCAAAACCGGCACGTATTGCCCAATTTTCAGAAGGAAGAAACAAGAAACCCGGGCCAACACCAATACTAATAGCAGTTTGCTTCATTTCACTTTCCGAAATTGGGTCACCAGCATCCGTGACTTTAAGTTTCATTTTTCCTAAATCCAATCCAACATTTCCACCGACTGAGAACAAAAACCTTTCAGAAAGCTTGAAATACTTTTGCGTGTAAATCCCAATCGAGAAGTAATTAGACCGGCTTTCATTAACTATTGACCCGGAAATAGACTTTAAATAATTAGAAGACCATCCGATTTGTCCGCCTACTTCCAGATTTTCAGAAACCAATACTCCAAAACTTGGAGTAAGCCCAAATGAATTATCTGCAACAATACCCCCCTGATCTTCCGGTGAACTTTGAAAATAAGAGGTTAACGTACCGCCTAACGCCTTGTCACCCTTATTAAATTGCCCAAAGGATTGAATACAGATGAAGGTCAGAATAGTTATAGTAAGGTATCTCATAATTATTTAAGATGTGTTTGATTTAAACCAAATTTAACGGACACCCCGCAATCAGCCTGTTCATTTTCATTTGGGATATTACATAGTAAAACAACGAAAGTTAGTCATCATGATCTCAATAGTTCAATAAAAACAGAATTTACTAAGAGAGAGAGAGCAGAGAGAGAAGAGTTTTTTGACAATTCCAGCCTAAACCTTACATGATTTAGAAGCCTCGCCTTATCGGGCAGGATGGTATCTCCTCCACCGCACATAAAGCCATGCAGCCGCACCAAACAGTGCCAGGGCTATCAGCTGGGAGTTCGACAGGTAGTTTTCTATAACAAAACCGCGTGAGCCATCGCCACGGAAATACTCCAGTACAAAACGGCCCGCGGCATACAACATCAGGTACAGCAGAAACAATTGCCCGTGAAATTGTTTCTGCCCCCGTACCCACAGTAACGCGAGCATAACCAGGAAAATAAAACCAGCCTCCATCAGTTGAGTGGGGTACAGCAGTGTATTCAGCGGCCGGGCCTGGCAGGCCAGATTGGTGAATGTAACGCCAAAAAAAGCGGTAGTGGGTTTGCCGTAGCAGCAACCGGCCATAAAGCAACCCACCCTGCCGAACATGTGCACCAGGCAGGTAACAACAGCCATAATGTCGAGCATCTGGTGAACAGGCAATTTGTTTCGCTTAAAAAACCACAGCATGGCCGGCACGGCAAACAGAAAAGAACCGTAAAACACAAACCCGCTGCCTGTAAACAACTGCTTCAGGTTGTGCGCATAGCGCGATGGATCTTCAAAAAACAAAAAAACTTTACCGCCAATAAACGCGGCCGCAAAAATTATCAGGAACAGGTTGTTGGCCTGGTCGAACGTTAGCTTAACTTCTTTCTTTCCCTGTATTACCAGGTAGGCAACACCAAACACCACACCCACCGCAATCATAAACCCGTAGGTGTAGATTTTAAAACTTCCGAAATCGATAAGAATGGGGTGCATGCTGATATAATTTACACCCACCTTAGTCCCCCCTCAAGGGGGGAAAGAGGAGGGGGTGTTGATTTTGAAACTATCTACTTATAAGAAATCCTGTAAATCACGTTGGCATAGTCATCCGAAACGAGCATGGAGCCGTCAGTAAGCACCAACACATCAACCGGCCGGCCCCATACCTTTTGAGTAGCATCGTCCATCCAGCCATCGGCAAAGGTTTCGTAGCTCACCGCCTTGGTATTGTTCTGAACTTTTACCAGGCTTACCCGGTACCCGATTTTTTTCGAGCGGTTCCAGGAACCGTGCTCGGCAATAAAGAGTTGATTTTTGTATTGCGCGGGGAACATGTTGCCTGTATAAAACTTTAAACCCAGTGGCGCAGTGTGTGGTCCCAGGTTCTGAGCGGGTGCAACAAAGTCGCTGCAGGGTTTTTTATTGCCGAATTCCGGGTCTTTAATCGTACCGCCATGGCAATACGGGTAACCGAAATTCATACCAGCCCTGGGCGCATAATTCAGTTCACAGGGAGGCAGATCATCGCCCATCATGTCGCGGCCGTTATCGGTAAACCACATTTCATTGGTTTCAGGATGCCAGGTAAACCCAACGGTGTTGCGTACACCCCGCGCAAAAATTTCACGGCCACTTCCATCCGGATTAATGCGGGTGATGGTAGCAAAGATCTCATCCGACTCGCAGATGTTGCATGGTGCGCCAACGGGTACATAGAGTTTCCCATCAGGACCAAACGCTATATACTTCCAACCGTGATGGGTTTTGTCGGGATACTTATCATTGATGATAACCGGCTGCGGAGGATTGTTAAGCCGTGATTCAATAGCCGGAAACTTTAAAATACGGCTTACCTCGGCAACATACAGGTCGCCATCTTTAAAGGCCACCCCATTGGGCATATTTTTGCCCGATGTAATCACCCATTTTTTATCGGCTTTGTTATCGCCATCGGTATCTTTAACGGCATACACTTTATCGCCATTGCGGTTACCGACAAACAAGGTGCCTGAGGGGCTCATCACCATCGAACGGGCATTATCCACCTCGGCATATACTTCAATTTTAAATCCGGCCGGCATCCTGACCTTATCCAGCGGAAGATCTTTCGAGGCTTCAGTTAATGCCGGCACGCTCCCGTCATTCGCAACAGGTAATATCGGTTCCTCTTTCGGCTTGTTGTTACACTGTAACACACAACTTAGCAGCAAGGCGGTTGGAAGCAACGTTTTAACTATTTTCATCGGTACTGGTTTTAAGCGAATGTAAGGGATTTGGAAGGCAACTGAAACCTTATTTCCGTAAGCAACAAATTTTTACCGTGATGGAAGGGGTGTTGCCCCGAATTTAAAAGATGCTTCATCCCACCTGCAGCGGCACTCAGCATAAACAAATCAAAAATTGTCGTCCTGAGCAAAGCGAAGGGCCTCTGGTAAGAGACAAGAAATACCCAACAATCAGGCTTTACAAACAGGAACAACAGAATTCATCTTCAAATTCTATCTTTGCGGCCATGATTTCCATTACCAACCTTTCGTATTTCATTGGCGGGCGTGCCCTGTACGAAGAAGCCGACATGTTTATCCGGCCGAATGATAAAATCGGCCTTATCGGGTTGAACGGCCGTGGAAAATCAACCCTGCTGAAACTGATCAATGGCGATCTTCGGGCCGACAGCGGCACCATCAGCAAAAGCAACGACTGCACCATCGGGTTTCTGAACCAGGACCTGCTCTCCTACCAAACCGAAGACACCATTTTAACGGTAGCCATGGAGGCTTTTAAAGAAGTGGTGGATATGGAACGGCAAATCGAAACCATTATCCACAAACTGGAAACCGAATACAGCGATGATTTGGTGGAGAAGCTGGCCAAAATCCAGGAGAAGTACGACCACCTGGGCGGTTATTCCCTTCAATCAAAAGCTGAGGAAGTACTTGAAGGAATCGGCTTTGCAACCAAAGACCTTCATCGTCCGCTCAAAGAATTTTCGGGCGGATGGCGCATGCGTGTGATGCTGGCCAAGCTGCTGCTGGAAAAACCCTCGCTGCTTATGCTGGATGAACCCACCAACCACCTCGACCTGCCCTCCATTGAATGGGTTGAGGAGTATTTAAGAAACTATGAAGGTGCCGTAATCATTGTTTCGCACGACAGGCGTTTTCTGGATAATGTAATAACGAAAACCGTTGAAGTAACCCGCCAGCAATTAATTACCTACGAAGGCAACTACAGTTTTTACCTGAAGGAAAAAGAACTTCGTGAAGAAATACAGCAAAACGCATTCGAAAATCAGCAGGCCAAAATCAGGCAGGCCGAGCGGTTTATCGAACGGTTCAAAGCCAAGGCGAGCAAAGCGCGACAGGTAAAATCGAAAGAGAAGGCTATTGCACGGATGGACCTGGTTGAAGAAGTGGAGAGCGATGTGGCGGCCGTAAACTTCAGGTTTACTTTTAACCAGCAGCCAGGCAGGTTTATCGTAACATTAAATACTATCTCAAAATCATACGGTGAACTCGAAATCCTAAAAAACACGTCAGCAAGCATTGAACGCGGAGACAAAATTGCACTCATTGGTGCCAACGGAAGAGGTAAATCAACTTTGCTGCGAATTCTGGCAGGCACCGAATCCATTGAAGGTGAACGCACCATCGGGTACAACGTCATCCAGGGCTTTTATGCCCAGCACCAGTTAGAGGCGCTGCATGTTGACAATGAGGTTCTGGAAGAATTAAAACAGGCGGGTTCGGGAAAAACTGAGCAGCAATTACGCAATGTGCTCGGCTGTTTTTTGTTTTCCGATGAAGATCAGTTCAAAAAAATAAAAGTGCTGTCGGGTGGTGAAAAGTCGCGGGTGGCATTGGCTAAAACGTTAATATCGGAAGCCAACTTTCTGTTGCTGGACGAACCCACCAACCACCTCGATTTTATTTCCGAAAACATTCTCATCCAGGCGTTGCAGCAATATGCCGGTACGTTTGTAGTGGTGTCGCACAACCGGCATTTCATCAGCCAGGTAGCCAATAAAATATGGTACATCGAAGACAGGCAGATTAAAGAATACCCGGGCTCTTACGAAGAGTATGATTACTGGAACAAAAAACGCCAATCGGAAGACGTGCAGTTTCCTACTACAAAAAAAGAAGTTGTAGTAAAAAAAGAAAAGCCGGCAGATAAACCTGCTGAGGGTAATGCCCGGAAGGAACTTACCAGGCAGTTGCGCCAGATAGAAGAAAAAATTGAAACTGCTACAAAAGAGAAATCGGAACTGGAAAACGAACTAACCCGGCCCGAGGTGTATGGTAATTTTAACAGGCTTAACGAAGTTCAGCAGCAATTTGAGAAGGCTGAAAAAACACTGGCGCAGTTAAACAAAGAGTGGGAAGAACTTTTCAATAAAATTGAAGCAAGCTGAATCACCATCCCTCGAACACCAAACTCAACGCCAGTAAGGTTACCAGAATAATAAGGGCAATTACACGCGAAATAAGTTTGTCTGAAATTGATGTCATAAGCCAACCGTTTAAAAAATTCATCAATTAAAAATATACCGGAACCGCACCGACACATCGTAAGTTACCGGGGTAATTTCGCGGCTGATATCCGGTTTATATATCGAATTAAATGCATAGCGGATGCCGGGGTTTAAAGCAATACGATAATGCCTGCCTACGCGGTAACTCAGTTCCGTGCCAACAAGGCCGCTAAAATTAACCGAGCGGTAAGGAGACTCGTCCCCGGCCTTCTGCGTTACCTTAGCCACGTTATCATTATCCGGAGTGAGTGTGTTCTGAATAAAGAAATCGGTAGCGATACCACCGTTTAACTGAACAGCAAAATCACCGTCAAGTATAAGATAACCGGCTTGTACCGGCACCGAAACAAACTGAAGGTTGCTGACAACTTCATACGGGCTGGTAGCCACCAGGTTCGACTGCCTGTCAATGTAATCATCCAGCGAAGCAACTGCGGTAGCAGCTTCCAGGCTGAACGAACTGGAAGTATAGGATGCACTCTGACTTAAATATGCAATACCGCCCTGCAGCACAAAACGGTTACTTAACCGCCCGCCTACCCCTGCACCAAATGAGTAACTCATCCCGGCCGATGAATTACCGGTTGCATTAAAACTACTGGATGTTGCTGCTGCACTGGCGTTAGGGTTAAACGTGCCGGCACCAACTCCGATGGAGGTCCACAACTGCTCATCCTTATGGCCTTTATCTTCTTTCTTATTCAGTGCTTTCTCTTCATCAGCCAGTTTTGCCAGGAGCACCATGCCCGGATCAGCAACCGCTTCAGGCTGTTGAAACGTCAATTTCGTATTCTTAAAGGAATATAGCACCGGCAATTTTCTTTCAGCCCAACTATCAGAAATGCCGGTATCACCCATTGCTATACCGGGTAATGACGGGTTATCTGAATATACAGAGTTATCTGAAAAGGAAACTTTTTCCCTTCTTTTGGCAATCCTGCCAGGCTGCTCATTTACCTGCTTTTTGTGCCGGAGGTCCCTATCAGTTTGTTGATCTGCGACCGAAG
Source organism: Flammeovirgaceae bacterium (assembly GCA_015180985.1). Taxonomy (NCBI): domain Bacteria; kingdom Pseudomonadati; phylum Bacteroidota; class Cytophagia; order Cytophagales; family Flammeovirgaceae; species Flammeovirgaceae bacterium. Next base: position 2,301,816 of record CP054185.1, on the reverse strand, counting down.
TCTCCTTGGTTTGATCTTCGATGATTTGTACAGCACCTTCCTTCGTTGTCAATGCAGGGCCAGGTGGCTGGTCAGTGGTAAGAAAATACAAAGCACTTATACCCAAAGCAACAGTAACTGAAGCCGCAGCCAACCAACGATAAGCAACAAGTTGCCTGCGAGCCTTTGCACCTGAAGCCCGTTCCAACTCCAACTCAATCCCTTGCCACACCGATTCCGTTGGGGTAGCCTCAGCACCCTCGAAGGCCGACTTCCATTCTTCTTCAAACCTGCGCTTCGCCATATGGTTTATACATTCCTTCGCTATTTAATTTATTTATCAGCAACATCCGGGCCCGGGCATACTGGCTCTTCGATGTGCCTTCCGAAATCCCAAGCATTTCAGCAATTTCTTTGTGGCTGTATCCCTCAATTGCAAAGAGGTTAAACACCACCTGGCAGCCCTGCGGCAGCGATTGTATCAGGTCAATTAGCTGTGCAAACTGCAGTCCGGACAGACTTATTTCTTGTTGAGGTAAATCCAATTCCTGAACGTCTACCATCGGGTAGAGGTAAAGTTTTTTACGATGGTGGTTGAGGGCCGTGTTCACCATAATTCTCGTCATCCACGTTTCAAGTTTAGCAGCATGCCTAAAACCCTTTAACCCCTGAAACACCCGCACGAAACCCTCCTGAAGTATGTCCTCCGCTTCCATGGTGGATTTGGAATAACGAAGGCAAACCACCATCATTTTTTTACAAAAACGGTCGTATAAAGCCTTCTGGCAGGCTCTATCCCCGTTGCGACACCCTTCAACAAGCTCGCTTTCACTGAGCATCCGGATTGTTCGGCCGTTTTGCATAATTAGACACACGCGTGCTTCAACCGGTTGGAAGCACCCGGTAAATAAATTTACTGCAACATTAATGAAGTAACCGGTAAAGATTTAATTGGATTAGGGCCGGAAAATTGCGTTCCGGGCTGTTATTTTTATGCAATGCGTTTTCTATTCTTTTTATTATTGGCTACAGCCTGTGTTGCAGTTCAACCTTCAGGTACTGATGTTCCGGAAAAAACTCTTGAATTATCTGACAAAGCCTATGAACCTGAAATCAAAACAGTAAGGCTGTATAACCTGGAGGGCTTTGCCACCCGGCCTGAATTAAACCCGGCCGTTACCCGGATGGGAAACTGGAATCTGGTGTTGGAATTTGATGACCTTAAAGACCAGCGCGATAATTACTACCTGCGCATTGTTCATTGCAATTATAACTGGACAAAGTCTGCCTTGCTCGATTTGGACTACATGCCTGAGTATAACGAGTATCCGATTACCGATTTTGAGTTTTCACTGGATACGCAAATCCCTTACGTTCATTACCATACACGGATACCACCCGTGAAACTACCGGGTAATTATGTGGCGGTAGTGTACCGGGGGTCAGACCGGAGTGATATTATTTTAACCAGGCGGTTTATGGTGTTCGATCCGCAGTTTACCTTTTTACGTGAAGGCAGCCTGATTGGGCCTGGTACTTTGGCTGAACGCAACCAGCAAATCAATTTCAAAATCAATTACAAAAATGTACACATAATTAACCCGATGGAAACCATTAATGTTACCGTGAGGCAAAACCAGCGGTGGGATAACCTGAGCGAACAGATAAAACCGAGTTTTTTGCGGGAGAACCAGAGCGAACTTGAATATCGGTTCTTCAGTGGCGAACATTTCTTCAGAGGAGGGAATGAATTCCGGTTTTTCGATTTGCGATCCTTGTTGTACCCCGGTCGGAATGTGGCCCGGGTCGACCGCACAACAAAACCACCAAATGCGTACATCGCGCCTGATCAAAGCCGGGCTGGTGATGTCTACTCTCAGCATCCTGACAACAATGGAAGTTACATCCTCGAAAACCTCGACTTCCGTAATAGAAATGCCGCCAATTACGTAAACGTTACTTTCACCCTGCTAAGTGAACCGGTTAGTGGTGAGGTTTATGTTATCGGGGCATTTACCGACTGGCAACTTGATGACTCAACTAAAATGCACTACGATACTGCTCAGCGGGCTTATAACGCAAACTACCTGCTCCGACAGGGCTGGTACGATTACCAATACGCGGTGAAATCCAAAACACTGCCCCCCTATTATTTCGAAGGGACGCATTACGAAACTGAGAACCTGTATGAAATTTTTGTGTATTACAGGGCCTTTCAGCCTCAGGCCGATTTACTACTTGGATATTTTGTGCTGGGAGAAAACAGGCGCTAGCTTACCGCGCATACACCACATCCTGCCGGGTGGTGCGCTGGGCAGGGTCGTTATGGGCAACATCCAGCATGCCAAAGCCTTTGTGGCAGAAATAACCCAGGCCGTGCTCATACACAAACTGCTGCACCTCGCGGGCTGCATACAAGGTAAACGGAAAGGTGTAGCCCCGTACCTCAAACTTCACATCGTTATCGTATAATGGGTAAATGCGCGCAAATTTTTTATGTGCTTCCTGAATACGCTGTAAGTAGTCGGCATCAGGAACAACCTGGAACTTATAAAAAGAAGCCAGTTGTTCAGCCGTAAACTGCCCGGTCTCTTCCATACGCTTTAGGGTAGCATCATAAAGTAAATCCGAAAATTCATCACTCTCAGGGTTGATAAACTTCTTACTCTGCTCATCATTAAAACCTGCCTGTAACGGAACAATAGGCGAAATGCACAAAAATTTTGATTCGTCACCAATGTGTACGGGCGGTTCATCTTCAACAGAATCAGGTACCAAATGCAAGCTTCCAATCATGATGTCCTTCTGGCCGAATACCTGTGAAAGAAAATAGTTACGGAAAGCCTGGTCGGGACAGGAGAAGACCAGCGTTACTTTGGCCGAGTAAAAATGCAGCCCTTTCCGGCTGATTTTCGTTTGCCCTTTGAGCCCTGAAAAGTTAAAGTGGGTAAACGACTGAAAGGACTTTTCCGGACCAAACATTAGTAACCCTTTAATAAACTGCGCCAGCAGGTACTGATGGTGGAAGGGCACATAAGCGCCCCGGTTTTTAAGCGAAAAAATAATCCTGGTTCTCACACCTTTAAAAAATTAAAAAGGGGTTAAAAAATACTTCAACTGCAAACCCCGCTTAATACTGATAATGAGCGGATTATAAAGCTAACAAAAAAATCAGGATGGCTGAAACGCCATGTAAGAAATTTTACACATTAAACCGAAAATGCATGATGTCGCCATCCTGAACCACATAATCCTTACCCTCAATGGCCATTTTACCTGCTTCTTTACATGCTTGTTCGGTCTTATATTTCTGATAATCAGATAGTTTAATCACTTCTGCTTTAATAAAGCCTTTTTCAAAATCGGTATGTATGACCCCGGCTGCCTGGGGGGCTTTCCAGCCTCTTTTAATAGTCCATGCTCGTACCTCCTTCTCGCCTGCTGTAAAATAGGTTATAAGGTCCAGCAGGTGGTATGATGCCCTGATTAGCCGGGTCAGGCCCGACTCCCGCAAACCGTATTCTTTAAGAAAAACCTGCCGGTCGGCCTCATTGTCTAACTCGGCTATCTGAGCTTCAATAGCAGCACAAATTACCACCACTTCGGCCTCCTCATCTTTCACCAGTTCCTTCAGGCGTTCCACATGGGTATTGCCGGTTAATACGGAAGACTCATCTACATTGGCAGCATAAATAACCGGTTTGGCAGTTAGCAATTGAAGGTCGGCAACCGCTATCTTGTCTTCATCTGAAATTTTAACCGAACGGGCATTTTTACCTGATAGCAGGGCGTCCTTGTACTGTTGCAGGATTGTAAACTCCTTCTTCGCTTTGGCATCACCGCTCTTCGCAATTTTCTCAACACGGTTTATCTTCTTTTCCACCGTTTCCAAATCCTTCAATTGCAACTCGGTATCAATGATCTCCTTATCGGCTACCGGGTCTACCCGGCCGTCAACATGCACAATGTTGTCGTTTTCAAAACAGCGAACCACATGTACAATGGCGTCAACCTCGCGGATATTAGCCAGAAACTGATTGCCCAGTCCTTCGCCCTTACTGGCGCCTTTTACGAGGCCGGCAATATCTACGAATTCAATGGTGGTGGGTACAACCCGTTGCGGTTTAACCAGTTCTTCAAGGATTTTTAAACGGTCGTCAGGAACACTGATGATGCCAATGTTTGGCTCAATGGTACAAAACGGAAAGTTCGCTGCTTCAGCTTTGTTGTTCGAGAGTGCATTAAAGAGGGTTGACTTGCCAACGTTTGGCAAGCCCACAATACCACATTGCAAGGCCATACCGGGATACTGACTTTTTTAAGGGCGCAAAGATAGCCGAAAGCATGAGGCAACAAAAAATCCCAGAGTATAACTCCGGGATTAGCTTGTTGAACCGGTCAGGCTGTTAATCCCATTTCAATTCATCATCGGTCGCTTTAGACACTCCGGCCGCTACTTCTTCCGGATGCACCTGATCAAACTGGCTGAAATCAACACCGGGCATCAACTCATTTTTAACATGGTTTACCGTGTTGGTAAGCGCCTCCATAAACTTGTTAAAATCTTCTTTGTAAAGAAAGATTTTGTGCTTCTCGTAGGTAAAACCATCTTCCTTAAAACGCTTTTTACTTTCGGTGATCGTCAGGTAAAAATCATTTGACCGGGTGGATTTTACATCGAAAAAATAGGTGCGCTTGCCGGCTTTTACTTTGGTAGAGAAAATCTCATCTCTGCCGTTTCCGTTCGATTTATGCTCTTCCACAATCCTTCTGGTTTAGGGTTAGGGTTAGGTAATGCTCGTGTTAAGATAGTATTTTGGGCAATTATTGCAAACTGATCAGGATTTTTAGGTATCTATACCTGTATAAAAACGCCATACTATTTGTGTTATGAGGCTAAACCTGGATGATATACACCAGCCGACCAGCCTGGAACTGTTAGCCCGCCAGTTGGTGGAAGGCTTTATTACCGGACTTCATAAGTCACCCTATCATGGCTTTTCGGTAGAATTTGCTGAGCACCGCCTGTACAACGATGGTGAAAGTACCCGTCATATTGACTGGAAGGTTTATGCCCGCACCGACCGGCTTTTTACCAAGCGCTACGAAGAGGAAACTAACATGCGGTGCCTGATAGCCATCGATACCTCGCCATCCATGTTTTATCCGACCGAAAACCTTGCCAAAATACGGTTCAGTAGTATTGTTTCCGCAGCGCTTATCACCCTGCTTAACCGGCAACGCGATGCAGTAGGCCTGTGCCTTTTCTCCGATTCAATCCGTGCACTTACACCGGTTAAATCAACCCCTACCCACCGCGAAAAGCTGCTTATTACACTTGAGAACCTGTTAAGAGAGCCCCAGCCGCCTGTACACTCAGCCGTTGCCACGGTTTTGCACGAGGTTGCCGAAAAAATTCACAGGCGATCGCTGGTAGTCATCTTTAGTGATATGTTTGATTCGGAAAACCCGGAAGAATTGTTTAAAGCCCTCCAGCATCTTAAACATAACAAGCACGAAGTGATTGTTTTTCATGTTATGGATCATGGTTCTGAACTCCGGTTTGAATTTGAAGACAGGCCAACTGAATTTATTGACCTTGAAGGAGGGCAACGGGTAAAGCTAAACCCGGCCGATGTACGCGAACACTATAATAAAGAGGCTGCAAAATTTTACAACGACTTAAAAATGCGGTGCAATCAATATAAGATTGACTTTGTACCGGCCGATGTCCGAATGGATATCAATACAATTCTCCAAACTTACCTCATCAAGCGAGCGCGGATGAAATAACCAATCATTAATTCTGCACAACACCCTCCTGGTGCAGCCATATTTTGCGGGCCATGAGCACTTCTTTTGACTCTACGTGATCGGGGTCGGGCACGCAACAATCAACCGGGCACACGGCTGCGCATTGGGGCTCTTCATGAAACCCGGTACACTCGGTACACTTACCCGAAACGATGTAATAAAATTCATCCGAAACCGGTTTCTGCATGGTCTTGGCATCAATTGTATTGCCGTCAATCTCTACGGTCTCCAATTTGGTGCCCCCAGCCCAGTTCCATTCGCGGCCACCTTCGTAGATGGCCGTGTTTGGACATTCCGGCTCACAGGCTCCGCAGTTAATGCATTCATCGGTAATTTTAATTGCCATGACTTGGTTATTTTCGCGTTCTAAAATTGTTCAAAATTAAAAGTTTAAACCTGTTCTTAAACAACCACACCACTTCAAAAGTTTTAAATGGATCTCCTTCAACGGATAACTGCCTTTGCCAGCCTCGGTAATGAACTCCGGCAACTCTCCCCGGAAAAACTGGCCTCGCTCGGCAGCGATGCCCAGGCGGAAAACCCGTGGTTCACTCCGGATAACGTTGCTCTCTCCGTGCAGGGAATTACATACTTCCTACAGAAAGATAAACTGACCAAGTGGGTTATGCAGTATGATTTTGATCATACTATCCCAAAAAATATTGGTGTTGTTATGGCGGGCAACATTCCCCTGGTGGGCTTTCACGACTTTTTATGTGTACTCATAAGCGGGCACTCAATCACTGCAAAGCTGAGTTCAAAAGACGTTGTCCTGATGCAGTATGTTACCCGCCAGTTAATCGAAATTGAGCCGCAGTTCGGCCAGCGCATACTTTTAACAAGCGAACCACTAAAAAAAATTGATGCCGTTATTGCCACCGGTAGCGATAACTCCGCCCGGTATTTCGAATACTATTTTAAAAAGTATCCGTACATCATCCGTAAAAACCGTACTTCTGTGGCCATACTCACCGGCAATGAAACCAACGAAGAACTCATAGCACTCGGTAAGGATGTATTCAGCTACTTCGGACTGGGCTGCCGGAACGTTTCTAAACTTTTAGTGCCTGAGTCATTTGATCTTGCACGGTTGCTTCAGTGTTGGGAACCCTATCGTGAAGTTATAAACCATCATAAATACGCCAACAATTACGATTACCAGAAATCAATCGCGCTGGTTAACAAAACTCCCTTCCTCGATACTGGTTTTGTATTATTGTTTGATAATGAGGGTATTGTTTCACCAATCGCCACAGTTTACTACCAGCCCTACCGTACGCTACCACAACTAAATGAACTTTTGGAGAAACACCGGAATAAAATTCAGTGCGTAGTAGGCATGAACACTCCCGCAGCTGTACCGTTTGGTAAGGCCCAGCTACCTGAAGTATGGGAATATGCCGATAACGTTGATACGTTGCAGTTTTTAAAGAATCTTTAAGGACGGATACCACGTACGATCTCAACCCAACCGGTAAACACCTGATTACCGGCCTGGAGACGGTAGAAATATACCCCATCAGATTGGCCTTCGGCATTCCACAATTTCGGATCATCAAAAGCAATGGGGTAATTGTTGGATGAAAACACTTCTTTACCCCAGCGATTTGAAATGATAAGTTTTGCGCCTTCAGGAAGGTTGCGGATAAAAAAGCTATCGTTCACGCCATCGCCATTGGGCGTAAAGATGTTTGGAATAAATATATCGGTATCAACCGGTATATCCACGTCAATGGAACGTTCACAGCCGAGTCCATCGCGTACCGTAAGTGTATAGGTTCCGGCAAACAAGGCAATAAATTGTTCCTGAATCCGCAGGTTGGCGGTATTGCGTGTCATATTCTGAAAATCGCGAAGGAAGAACTGCCCACCCACCAGCGGGCCGGTGAGTTCAACTTTCAGCTGATAAGGTTCTTCCATGCTTTCCTGGATAACTACCAGCATCGATCCGGTTGGCTGATCAGGAAATGATTCCTTAATATTCTCAGTAGCCTGAAATCCAAGTGACGCAGCCGGTCCGACAACTGTAAACGACTGGAATGCTGTGGTTGCCACACAACCATTTAATACCGTTTGGTCTTGCGACAAGCGGATTTGGTAGTTACCCGGAGCTAATCCCGAGATGGTATAAGGCCCCAGCGACTCCAGGAACGTAATCGGACTAACGGTTGGTACTCCGCCTGAAACCAATTCATAGGTATAGTCAAGCCCCGAGGCACCGGTTATATTGTTCAGCACAATAGTACCGCCATCGCCAAAACAGATTTCGTCCGTTGCCAGGCTGGTAAAGCTTACTGTAAATACACCCACTACATCAATCGGGCCTAACCGGGTAGGACATTGTGAACCGGCCGACCGCAGCCATACAAAGTACGTACCGTTGGGAAGGTTTGGAATAACCACAAACGGTCCGCCTGTCGGCAGGTAGTCGCTGGCCACCGGAACATAAAGCGGATCGGTTGTTATGGCAAATTCAAACGTGCCGATATCAAAAATGGTAAACGAAATACTTCCGTTAGCTCCGTTCGATATACAATCGGGTGGCGTGATGGAAACCGCTGACGTGCTGATGAATCCGGGGAATGTAATAGTTACCGGAAAGTCGCGCTGGCACCCGGAGTTATCAACAACACTCAGGGTATACGACCCCGCACTCAAACCCCCAAAAATTCCTCCTGATGGCACCGTAGGGATTCCGTTTAGCAGGTAGGTGTATGGAGCGCCTGTACCACCGGATGGTGCACCAACCAGTGTTATCGCACCATCGTTATTGTTACAGGTTGCCTGTGTAACTGAAAAATCCTGAAGAATCTGCGGATTAAGATTGTTTATGGTAACCAGAACGGAAGCCGGGCAAAGATCACTTGCATCATCACGCACTAAAATTGAGTAGGTTCCATTAGGTGGAAGATCTGTAATGAGATGAGGTGAGGTGAACACATTCCAGTTTACCCCGGCATCAATAGAATATTCAAATGGCGCTGTGCCACCCGAAAGCACTGTTATCGTTGCCTGACCGGTGGGCTGACCAAAGCAGGAAGCATCCACAAATCCTGAGGCTGAAGCAATTACATTCGTCTGAACCGGCAAACTATACGGAAGGGCACAAACATTTGGTGACGGGAATGAAGCATCCTGAATAATGTAATAATAATTACCGGGCGAAAGATTGGTGAACGTAAAATCAGGGCCAGTGCCCGGCTTGGCCACGGTAAAGCCGGCACTATCGGTAAGCGTAACTATATAATTTGGTGTTCCACCGGCTATGGTAAAGGTAATCTGTCCGTCATCCTGAACAGCACATGAAGGACGTGTTTCAGCACTGGTTACCGTAAAGGCAAGGCAACCCAGACCCCCGCATCCGGTTGCAATATTTCCAACCGTGAACACCGAAGATGCAGTGCAGCCCAACAGGGCATCCTGCACATTGAGTGTATAAGTACCCGGACGCAATCCTGAAATATCTTCCGTTGAAGCCGTGAATCCTGCAGGACCCGACCAGTTAATATTAAATGGTCCGGGTGTTCCACCTATGGTAACATCCAGTGCGCCATTGAATGGTGCAAGGCAATTGGCGTTAGGTGTATTTGAAACCAAGCTGATTGTTACAGTAGTTGCATTCTGAGGAACGGTAATGGTAAACAAGCCTGTGCATCCTAACAAGGCATCGGTAACCTCTACATCATAGTCGCCTGCCTCCAGATTTATAACATCTTCGGTCGTGGCCGTAAAACCACTTGGTCCTGACCATAGGAATGTAAAGGGCCCCGGTGTTCCGGCAGGTGTTATATCAATCGAACCATTAAAGGGCGCATTGCAGTTGGTATTTCCGACCACTGTTTGGGTAAGTGTAATTACCGGAGCTGTGCTGGGTACAGTCAGTGTAAAAATACCCTGGCAACCCAACACCTGGTCGGTTATGGTTACGGTGTAATCACCGGCATCTAAACCAGAAATATTCTGCAACGTTGAAGTAAACCCTGACGGGCCCGTCCACGAATAATCAAACGGGCCGGGTGTACCTCCCCCGCTTTGCGTTATTGAACCAGTGAACGGTGCCGCACAATTTGAGTTGGCAACAATGGTTACCCCGGTTATGGTAACAACCGGCCGGCCATCAGCAACAGTAAATGTTACTGTAGCTGTACAACCTAAACCGGTATCGGTAACGGTCACATCATAGTCACCGTTCTCCAATGCCGTGATATCTTCTGCTGTTGATGTGAACCCACCCGGGCCACTCCATGCAAAAGCAAATGGCCCCGGTGTACCGGAAACGGAGATGCTCAATGCACCGGTAAACGGAGCAATGCAGTTGGTATTCGGAACGGATGAATCAAGCGTGACATTGATTGGCGGAGTGTTATCGCCAACGGTTAATACGAAAACATCCTGGCAGTTCAGCGTCTGATCAGTTATAGTAACTGTATAATCACCTGATTGCAATCCGCTTATTGAAGAGCCTGTACCTGTAAAACCCGAAGGACCGGTCCAATCGAAGGTGTATGGCCCAACGGTTCCGCCCGCTGTAATTGAAATAGAACCATTAAAGGGTGCAATGCAATTCCCGTTATCAACTATTGTCTGACTGGTGATGCTGATAGTTGGTGTATTATCACCCACTGTAAATGTGGCCACAACCGAACAACTCAAAGCGGTATTGGTAGCTGTAACGGTGTAATCACCTTCCCGTAATCCAGAGATATCCTCCAACGAAGATGTAAAACCAAAAGGACCAGTCCATGAAAATGTATAAGGACCGGCTGGCGTTACCGTAATCAATATAGCACCGTTAAACGGAGCCGTACAGGAAGAATTATCACTGATGGCATTAGCCGTTACAGTTAAAACCGGGGCGTTGTTATTAACCGTGAAACTCTGAACGACAAAACAACCACTCACAATGTTAGTAGCTGTTACCTGGTATAATCCGCTCTCAAGTGATGTAATGTCTTCGGCAGTTGAAGTAAATCCGCTGGGCCCCGTCCAGCTGTACGAATAGGCACCAGGTGGTGACACCGTTATCAGGATTGCCCCGTTAAAGGGAGCATTACAACGGTCGTTATCGACCACCGTACTACTGCTGATGAATGGCGTTACTGAAATATCATTGACAACTATCACGGCAGAAGCAGTACAACCGGATGGATTATCCGTAACATCAACTGAATATGTACCGGGTTGAAGACTATTAATATCCTCAGATGAAGAGCTAAATCCACTGGGTCCCGTCCACGCAAACGTAAATGGTCCTGCCGAGCCCGACACCGTCAGGTTAATCGCCCCGTTGAAGGGCGCAACACACCGGCTGTTGTCGGTGACTACGCTCGTTAACGTCAGGGTCGGTGCCGTGTTGCCCACGGTGATGTTCGCAACGGCTGTACATCCGCTCGGCACATCGGTTACCGTTACACTGTAGCTGCCGTCCTGGATGTTCGATAAGTCTTCTGTCGTGTACGGACCGCCCGGGCCTGTCCACGCAAACGTAAACGGTCCTGCTGAGCCCGACACCGTCAGGTTGATTGCTCCGTTGAAGGGCGCAACACACCGGCTGTTGTCGGTGACTACGCTCGTTAACGTCAGGGTCGGTGCCGTGTTGCCTACGTTGATGTTCGCAACGGCTGTACATCCGCTCGGCACATCGGTTACGGTTACGCTGTAGCTGCCGTCCTGGAGGTTCGATAAGTCTTCTGTCGTGTACGGTCCGCCCGGGCCTGTCCACGCAAACGTAAACGGCCCTGCCGAGCCCGACACCGTCAGGTTAATCGCCCCGTTGAAGGGCGCCACGCACCGGCTGTTATCGGTAACTACGCTCGTTAACGTCAGGGTCGGTGCCGTGTTGCCCACGTTGATGTTCGCAACGGCTGTACATCCGCTCGGCACATCGGTTACCGTTACACTGTAACTGCCGTCCTGGATGTTCGATAAGTCTTCTGTCGTGTACGGACCGCCCGGGCCTGTCCACGCAAACGTAAACGGCCCTGCCGAGCCCGACACCGTCAGGTTAATTGCCCCGTTGAAGGGCGCCACGCACCGGCTGTTGTCGGTAACTACACTGGAAAGTGATAGCGTTGGCCGTGCATCAGGCACGTTTACTACCGCAACTGTCTGGCAACCTGTTGTCAGGTCAGTTACAGTAACCGTGTAGGCTCCATGTTCAATTGCGGTTAAGTCTTCTGTTGCATAAGGCCCGCCCGGACCTGTCCAGCTAAAGCTTAAAGGGCCAATGGCACCGGTAACGGTAAGGTTAACGGCTCCGTTGAACGGTGCAGTGCACCTGGAATTAGGTGTTACCACGCTGGAAACAGACAGCGTTTGAATGTTTACAGTAACTGAGCCATTCATTAACACGGGGGAACATAATCCATCGACCGCCTGCACGGTCAGCACATCGCCATTGGAAAAGGTTCCGGAAGCTGCTGTTAAAACAAACGGTCCCGGAGCCGCAGGATTGGTTTGCGGTGCACCGATGGGTGAGCCGTTTACAAGAATCTGGTAGGTAACCGGAGCAGCCTGGGTTGCCGCAAGTGCTATTGTTGCATCATCACCGGCACAAACAACCTGCGGTGAAGGTGTAGTAACATTCTGGACAATCGGAGAAGGATCGGTAATAACGATTGGACCGACAGACCGGGTACAATTTGTACCATTATCACTAACAAGTACCGAATAGCTTCCCCCAACGAGTCCGCTTAAATCCTGTGTTCCCGGATCTACAAAACCGGAGGGGCCTGTCCACTGGTAAGAATAACTTCCTGTTCCACCGGATACCGTGATGTCAATAGACCCATTTGGAGTGCTGCAACTACCGTTGTTAGTGCTTGAAGCAAGTGAAGCAGATAAATCGGGGGAAACAGAAAATATCGTTACAAATTGAACCGAACTGCCATCGGCATCCTGTACAATGACAAGGTAGGTCTTACCGCCAACGGTTCCCTGTAAACCCGTTATTGGAAAGGGGACTCCCACCGTCAGGTTATGAGGTCCCTGGTCGGGCGGGCCGAAAATAAATGCCCGCAAGGGTGGCGGATTAGCTGACGACACCAGTATCTCGAATGAACCGTTGTCCAACCCATCACAGGCATCCTTTTTATTCTGAATGGTAAAAACTGGCTGTGCGTAGAGTAGTGATGCTGTAAAGGCAAACAGCAGAGACAGGGAGAGTTTAAAAAGTAAAGGTCGTGTCATGCAATTCAGTTAATGACCACTTCAAAAAATTTCTGACAGAAATCCGAACCCTCCTTTTCGCCTGTTATCACGATTGTGTGCTTACCCCGTTTCAGGTTTCGTATCGAAATTTCAGTTGATTTTAATTTGGTCTTGCCGGAAGCAGTAAGTATATAAACGGCAAACTGAGAACGGTCATCTTCGAATGCCAGGTCAATACTGCCGTTGTTCATGCCTCCGCTGGTATCCTTTTTACTCCATGTAACCTGAATTTCACTGCACCCTCCAACATAGTCATAGCGATCAGGAAAACGGTGGTAAAAGGATAGTACTACACTCAATGACGTGATTAATAGTGACTTAGATAATGCCATCTCATTAATAAGTTCAAAAAGTTACGCAATTATAAATAACCTTCAAAAAATTATAGTAACCCTAAAAAGGCCTTTTAGCCAATTTGTAAAGATCATGTTTATTGCGCGGCTCTCAAAAAATATGCGCAGGTAATAATGGTTTATCTCCGATGCATGTAAGTTTTAGCGTAAAAAATAACTTTTCTCTATTAAAAATGCTTTCTGTTAAGGATTTCACTGAGTATAAGTGCCTTTTTAAAGCCTTCGGGGTCACGTAAGTCCCGGGTATATTCCTCAAGTAAATTGCGCTGGTCGGCCTTATTGAACTCTTTAAACCGGCCGAAATCCATCTTTACATCTTCCAGCCGGGTGGTTTCCTCAAGCGATTTGCGGTAGAAAGCCTGTTGTTTGGCCTCCTCAAATTGCTTGTAGGTAGATTCTTTTTTGAAATCATAAGCCCGTTCAGTCTCCTGTTCTACCAATTCCTCTTCATCAGCAACCTCATCGTCATAGTCCACATACTCCTGGGTAACCGGTTCTGTGCGTTTGTACTCTGCAACAGGCTCATTCACCGGCTGTTTGGCTTCGGTTATTTCCTTTAAAAGTTCCTCAAAGGTTAACGGCCTGGGTTTTGATTGCGGTTGTGACGGGGCTGACCGACCTGTCGGTGGCTCATAATCAGTCGGACTTTGATCAGGTTGTTTTTTGGCTTTCAGCCAGTTATAAATCAGATAAATCGCTCCGATGATGATGTAATAAAGAATGCTGTCGTCCATAGGCAATTGTTGTCAAAAATAAGCATTTCGGCATTCATACCTTCCTGAATTTTATTTGAATTGGCACCCCGATAAAGTTATCTTTGCCGCGTTTCTCACCTGCTGGCAGGAAAGGAAAGATTTTTTAACTTCAAACAACCACACGTACTTCAATGCAGTTAGCCAAGCTTGAGATCAAGGGCTTTAAAAGTTTTGCCGATAAAGTCGTAATCAATTTCGATGAAGGGATTACCGGTGTTGTAGGCCCAAATGGCAGCGGAAAATCCAATATTGTGGATGCCATCCGGTGGGTATTGGGTGAACAAAAGACCAGCGCCCTCCGGTCGGAAAAGATGGAAAATGTGATTTTTAACGGAACAAGCGGCCGCTCGGCCCAGCAGATGGCCGAAGTATCCTTAACCATCAACAACACCAAAAATATCCTGCCTACTGAATATTCGCAGATAACCATCACCCGCAGGCTGTACCGTTCCGGTGAAAGCGAGTACCTGCTTAACGGTGTACTCTGCCGGTTGAAAGACATTACCAATTTATTTCTCGACACAGGTGTTGCCTCCAATACCTATGCCATCATTGAACTGGGTATGGTTGATGACCTGCTTAATGATAAAGACAACTCGCGCAGGATGCTCTTTGAGGAGGCAGCCGGTATTTCAAAATTCAAAAAGCGAAAGAAAGAAACATTAAAGAAACTGGAAGATACGGATGCCGACCTGGAACGTGTGGAGGACCTTCTTTACGAGATCGAGAAAAACATGAAAAGCCTGGAGAAGCAGGCAAAACAAACCGAGAACTATTACAAAATCAAAGACGAATACAAACAAAAAAGCATCACCCTTGCCCGGGTAGTGGTTGCCAGGCAAAAAGAGAAATTTATTTCACTTAGCCAGCGTATACAGCAGGAAAACGACCGGAAAATTGCGCTCAATGCATCCGTTGCCGAAATGGAGGCCACCATCGAAAGTGCAAAGGCCGACCTGGTTGGAAAAGAAAAAACACTTTCGGCAAGGCAAAAGGCGATTAACGATTTCGTAGCCAAAATCAGGCAATACGAAAGCGACAAACAAATAAAAAATGAGCGACTGAAATACCTGAACGACCGGGCCGCTACGCTGCGTGAGCAGATTGATCAGGACAGGAAAAGTAATGAACGCGCACGCTTCAGCATACAAAGCCTGGAAAACGAACGCGATGCCGCCCTGCAAACGCTTACCGAAATTGAGCAGCGGCTCAATCAGTTGCGGGCTGAGTATGAAGAACAACGCAAATTAACCGGCACCCAGCAGGGCCAGGTTGATCTGCAGCGTCAGGCCCTTCGGCAGAAACAGGAAGAAAGTTTTCAGACAAACAAGGCCGTTGAGATACGCGAAATCCAGGTGGCCACGTTCCGGCAGGAATTAGACCGTACCGCTACCGACACCAGTCAGCAAAGCGCCAGCTTAGTAGAGTTTGAAAAGAAGCTGGTCGTATTGCACGAAGAGATTCAAAAAAAGAACGCTGAACTCGAACAACTGCGCAAAGAAGAGGCCGATAACATCGAGCGGATTGCTTCCATGGAAAAAACCATCGAGGTGATTCGCGATGAGATGACGGCCACCAGCCGGAAACTGGACTCCAAGCAGAATGAATATAACCTGACCAAATCACTGGTTGAGAACCTGGAGGGCTTCCCGGAGGCCATCAAGTTTCTGAAAAAGAAAATTACCAAGCATGCTCCGCTCCTATCAGACGTACTCACCTGCCCGGAAGATTACCGCGTGGCTATTGAGAACTACCTGGAGTCGTACCTGAATTACTATATCGTTGAGCACGAGGCCGAAGCATACGAAGCCATCAACATCCTCAGTGATGCGTCAAAAGGTAAAGCCAATTTTTTCATCCTCGATGCTTTTGAAAAATTTGAACCCACTCCTACCCGCATCTACGACAACGCCTACCCGGCAACCCAGGTAATTGAGTTTGACCCAAAGTACCGGAAACTTATGGCCTATATATTAGATAAGGTATATGTGTATGAGGGTGACATAAAAGGCATTCCGGCTGATGATGACAATACCTTCATTACCAAGAGCGGTAAGCTCACTAAAAAGCGTTTCAGTATTTCCGGTGGATCGGTAGGGTTATTTGAAGGTAAGAAAATCGGGCGGGCAAAGAACCTGGAAAAACTGGACAAGGAAATTAAAGAACTTTCTGCTAAACTGGGTGAAATACGCGATAACCTGGTACAGCGCCAAACCGATCTGGAACGGTTGCGCCAAACTACCATCCGCCAGCAGCTTGATGAATTGCAACATACTATCAGGCAGGTAAATGAAGAATACGTATCAGTACGAACCAAACGAGAGCAGTTTTCTGAATTCCTGAGCAACGCTGATTTGCGGAGAGAAGACATATTGGAAAAGGTGGATGTATTGTTGAATGAACTGGATGAACTAAAGCCGAAAGCCCACTTGCTTCAGCATGCGGTAGCCGAACAGGAAAACCAGATTGCCCAACTTACCGAACTGCTCGCACAGGAGAACGAATACCTTACCCAGAAATCGGCTGCGCTGAATGAACAAAACATCCATTACCACCAGCAGCAAAACCGGGTAGCCAGCATCGAACAGGAAATCCGCTTTAAGCATGAGGCCATGGAGCAAAGCACCCTGAGGATTGAACTGAACCTGGAGGAATTAAAGAAAAACGAAGAAGAAGCGCGTTCGATTGTTGAGTCAACACAAAGTCACGATACCGAACTTATTTCCATGTACGCGCAAAAAGAAATCATGGAAAAGGAACTGAACGAGGCTGAGAAACAATATTACCAGTCGCGCGGTGACATTGACCAGACAGAAAAAGAATTACGCGAAGTACAGCACACCCGGCAGCACATCGACAGCCTGCTGATGGAGTTGCAAAACCAATTAAATGAAAATAAACTGCAGCTTAATTCGGTTAAAGAAAGGCTTTCGGTTGAATTTAATGTTGACCTTGAAACACTCGGAGAACCGGCTAATGAAGAAGATGCACACCGCCTGAAAGAAGCGGATGAAGAAAAACTACGCAACGAAGTAACCCGCATACGCGAGCGGCTGGACACCATGGGGCCCATTAACCCCATGGCCATGGAAGCCTATACTGAAATTAAAGAGCGCAACGATTTCATTATCGCCCAGCGCGATGACCTGTTTAAAGCCAAGGAATCGCTGCTGAATACTATAACCGAAATTGAAGGAGTGGCCAGCCAAACTTTTATGGATGCCTTTAACCAGGTGCGCGATCATTTTAAACGCGTATTCCGATCGCTGTTTAACGAAGAAGACGACTGCGATATTAAACTGATTGATCCCAACAATCCGCTGGAATCCGAAATTGATATCATCGCCAAGCCCAAAGGCAAACGGCCAATCACCATCAACCAGCTTTCGGGCGGAGAGAAAACACTAACCGCCACGGCCCTGCTGTTTTCGATGTACCTGCTCAAACCGGCACCCTTCTGTATTTTTGATGAGGTGGATGCCCCACTGGATGATGCCAACATCGACAAGTTCAATAATATAATCCGCAATTTCAGCAAGGAAAGCCAGTTTGTAATTGTAACACACAACAAGCGAACCATGACGGCTACCGATGTGATCTACGGGATAACGATGGTCGAAAAGGGCGTTTCGAAAGTTGTGCCCGTTGATTTGCGTGAACTGGCCTGACCGCCTGATAAAGATCAGCCATTAAGGCTGACCTTCACCAGCAGAAAAACACCTGAAGAGTTTACAACTTAGCAGCATGAATAAGGTTATCGGCATACTGGGTTTACTCATTTTCTTTGCCTGCGACCCTGTTAAAACCGAATACAAGTCAGGTATTGATTTCAGTATATATAAAACGTTTTGCTGGCTGGAAAACTGTTCATTTTTCTACACCGGACCGGAATACCTTAACCGGCCCGAGATTCAGGAAGCCATCAGGAAGTCTATTATCGATAACCTGAGCGGCAAAGGCCTTCGCTTTGACAGCAACAATCCTGACCTGCTCGTGGACTTTCATGTAACCATTGAAGATACTATTGTTATCCGCTACCACAGCCAGGAAGACGAGCCCTATTACTACAAAACCCCGTTCACCCGTGCCGATGAAATTCATGTAACTAAAGGAACCCTGGTTGTTCACCTGATCGACCGGCAACGAGGTGAACTGGTATGGGAAAGCCATACCGAAGGTTTTTTGGAAACGCCTCCTGATTTATCGGAGAAACACATCCGGGCCGGCATTAATAAGGTGTTACAGGATTTTCCGCCCAAACCAAAAGAATAAAGTTAGGCCGTTATGGTGCTGGTTAATGAAACAGATTCAGGATATCACGTTCAATCCTGCGGGGTTTCATGGTTTGCGCATCCAGCAGGCACCAGTTGGTTTTTGCACGCACCAACAGTTTGCCGGTCTGTTGATTGTATAACTCCACATGACGCTCCGAGCGAACTCCCTCGGATTGATGTACCCAGGTACGGGCCTTTATTATATCATTCAGAAAAGCCGGGGCAAAATATTCAATTTCATGTTTGAGTACTACCCATGAATAACGTTGTTTCATCTCAGCAGCAGCAATTGCATTCCAGTGAGCCGAGGCCACATCCTGTACCCATTGCAGGTACACTACATTGTTTACATGATTTAAATCGTCAAGATGTTCGGGCCTAACGGTAAGTACCTGTTCAAATACTTTCATGCTTCAATTTACACATCAAAGTATTTCAGGCAACTACTCGTATTTTAACGTCTCTGCCGGTTGTGTCCATGCCGTGCGGAAAGCCTGGTAGCTGATCGTAAGAAGGGCAATACCAAGCGCAATACATCCGGAAAGAAGAAATACATCAACACCTATGGCTACACGGTATTCAAACCCCGCAAGCCAATCGCGCATGACTAACCAGGTTATGGGAATGGAAATCACCAGGGAAGCAACCACCAGCAAAACATAATCCCTTGACAAGAGCAGCAACAAAGAACGCTCTGTTGCACCTAATACTTTACGGATGCCGATTTCCTTTGTGC
Source organism: Flammeovirgaceae bacterium (assembly GCA_015180985.1). Classification (NCBI taxonomy): domain Bacteria; kingdom Pseudomonadati; phylum Bacteroidota; class Cytophagia; order Cytophagales; family Flammeovirgaceae; species Flammeovirgaceae bacterium. The sequence continues at coordinate 2,282,696 of CP054185.1, read as the reverse complement.
GGCTCTGCATGGCCAGTGAAGCCAGTCCGTATAACCCCAGGCTTCCAATAAGTATGGCCAACCCTGTAGCGATGCGGATAATCCTGCCCAGGTTCTGATCACTGGCATATTGTGCTGCAATAGCCTGATCAACAAATGCAAAAGTAAATTCCTGACTACCGGTTAGCTTATTCCAAACCTCCTTAACCTGATTGATGGTTTGCGCCATATCACCGGGCTTTAACCGGATTACTAATTTTGGAATCGGGGAATTACCGATGGAAATGTTCTCAACACCCTGGAGAATTATAGATGGATCCATGACCAGTACCAACGGTTCAATCCGGGTATACAGCGAAGCATAGTTAAAATCTTTCACAACGCCAATTACTTCATGATCCCCGAAATTTCTCCCCGGAATTTTTTTACCGAGGGCTTCATCCCATTTCAGTTCTTTAACAAAGGCCTCGTTTACAATTACTCCTCTTCGTACATCAGCAGTTGAGTTATTATTGAAATTTCTTCCGGCAGCAAATTGCATTTGTAATACCGTGAAGTATTCAGGTTCAACAGTATTCAGATTGAAAGTGCGGTACACGCCATCCTGGTCTGTATACCCTACGGCCGTCCAGTTACCATTGGCAAAATCATGCGATGTGCCGCATACCCCAGCCACATTGGGAATCTTTGACAGTTCACCTTTAAACAGTTGTACCATTTCAAATCCACGTTGAACCCGTTCTGTCAGTCTGCCCTCACGCGGAACGTTAAGTTGTATAACGGCAAGTTGTTCACGGTTAAATCCCAGATTCTTATTCTGAAGATAGTTAAGCTGGTTGCGCATAATGAGCGTACTCGAAATCAAAAAAACAGTTAACACAAGTTGAATGCCTACCAATATCGTACGAAGACCCTGACGACTGCTTATTCCCTGCACAGTGCCCCTGAAAATCATTACCGGGCGAAAATTGGAAAGCACAAAGGCCGGATAGCTCCCGGCTATCAATCCAATAATTACTACCAACACAGTTGCTACCAAAAAAGTGAATACATCCGGCCCAAGCGAAAGTTGTTTGGCTGCCAGAGTATTAAATACAGGCAGGCTCACTAAGGCTAACATAAAGCCTACAGCAAGTGACAAAAGTGTAATCAATACAGCTTCGCCAATAAACTGAACCACCAGTTGGCCACGAAGCGCACCCGCCACTTTACGTATGCCAACCTCCCTGGCACGTTTAAGCGACCGTCCGACAGACAAGGTTACGAAGTTGATACACGCAACAAAAAGGATTAACAAGGCTACCGCGCTTAGAATATAGGAGTAACGTGGATTACTTACCGGAGCAATGCCGGCTGGAAAACTGGTGTCAAGGTGAATGCCGGTAAGGGGCTGTAAACCTACCGTATAGTTGCTCTGTTTATAATCATCCTCACCGAGCGCTGTTTTGAAAATCGGTGGAAATTTTTCCACAACGTCAGCCACCTTAGCTCCGGGTTTTAGCAATACATATGTTTCCGGATTTACATTAAACCACGAGGAAGTGAGCACCTGCTCACTGAACATTCTGGTAAAATTTAAATCGGAAATAAGAATTTTAAACTGGATACTGGAGTTAACCGGAGGATTTTCAACAACCGCCTTAACCATAAACTCCTCGGCCTTTTCACTGATTTGAATGGTTATAACCTGGTTGATCGGGTCATCGTTTCCAAAATATTTCTTTGCGATTTGATCCGTTAGTATCACATTATTAATACCACTTAGTACATTGGTCCGCTCGCCTTTAATTATCCTGAAATCAAACACATCAAAGAAATGCTCGCCCACGATGGTAACGCTTTCTGAAAATTGATTCTCTCCTACCTTTACCTGTGTTCCATAAGGATTGATGCGCACCTGCTGCTCAATTTCCGGAAGATTATCTTTTAGGGTGGGGCCAAGCGGAAAGGGTGTAACGGTGTTAAAAAATACCTGATTCTCTCCGTAGTTCTCCTTTACATACCCGCGGTAAATCCGGTCTGCTTTTTTATGAAAGGCATCGAACGTCAATTCGTCTTTCACGAACAACACAATCAGCATACAGCAGGCAATGCCCAGGCTAAGGCCGGCTACATTTATTACAGAATGTACTTTACTTCGCCATAAGGAACGAAAAGCAATCTTCAGGTAGTTCCTAAGCATAGGATGGAATTAGTTTGAGTTGACTACCAAATCTATGAGAAGCAAAGTGCCGTGTCAAAAAAGTTAACGTTAATTAACATTGGGATGTTGTCAACATCAAAAAAGTTGCTCAGAACACAATTGAATTAACAATTTTTTGATCGGTGCGTTCGGATGCGAGTGCTTATTTATTACTTAGCTTTCAATACCAATAGTTCCACCCTCCTGAACTCAATGGGGTGGCTTTCGGATTGCAGGGCGATGTAACCGGATTTTACCGGTGTTCCTTCGGGCTGCGGATAGTTTTCTGGTAAATAATCTCCCCCGATAACCGGTCTGGAGTAGGTCATCACCGTATCGCCATTAATCACATGATGGATGATGCTGTCGCCATATACAATCAGTTCAGCCGTTACCCATTCATCGGGCAGGTAGGTGCGGGTTTTTGCATTGATGCAGTGTTGTGTAACCAACGTATCGGCCATGTACACGTGCATTCCCGGAGTGCAAAGGTTTCCGGTGGGGCGCTCACGCTCCGGTGTGCCGCCTAAAAACTGCGCCTCCAGCGATACCGGAAAATTCTGATCAACCCCCATGCTTTCTGCGGACTGCGAATGAACCATAACCCCGCTGTTCATAAAAGCCCATTGTTGCCCGCCCTTCGGCTGTTCGCCTACGAAGCGATATTCAACACGCAACCGGTAATGCGAAAAAGGTTCTTTATAAAACAAGTGCCCGAACTCACGGGTAAACGAATCGTATTCGGCATACGAAACTTTCAGAATGCCGTCTTCCACCCGAAAGGTGTTCTTGTAGTTCACCCCGGCTTCATAGCCGGAAATCTTGGGTGTCCAGCCGTCCAGATTTTTACCGTTGAATAAACTTACCCATTCTTCCTTCTTTTCTTTAGGCGAACAGGCTAAGATCAAAAACACCAGGAGTACATACCACCGTGTCATATGAATTCTTGTTGATTATCAGCCAAGATAACGAAGACCTGGAAGCATAAAAACAAAAAACGGGAATACATCAATTGCTTGCGTATTCCCGTTTTGTTGCAAAACAACCGTAGCTGCCCTGCAACCCTAAGTCAAGTTGACCGAATTAAAACCTGCCCCGGCTATCGTTCGATTGCCGTTCTCAACTTCATACCCGTACCCGTTGTTCCCGCGAGGAAATCCGTAGTACGTGCACAACCGGCCTTGTCCGCTTTTTTGTGCACACGTTTCCGTAGAAACAGGTGTTTTGTTTACGGACACGACCGCATCAACTGGTCAATAATCGGCTTAGTGGTATGAAGGTATGTTGCCTAATACCATTCACAAAATATTTATCTAAAAAGTAATGAACAACTTTTCAACCGGGTTATTCACATGTATAAAACCTGTAAGAAATCATTCGGTTAGGGTAATCACCTGAAGTGAAAGTTTAACTTTACTGAAAAACAAAACCCCGGATTTCATAAAGCCGGGGTTCAGTTAAAGGCTATTTCAGCAGTATTACATACGGTTCTTCTCTTCGCGTTTGGCACGCTTTTCCGCACGCTTTTCCATCAGCGACTTCTTCGCCTGCTTTTTGCCTTCCTTTTTGCGATCCATTGATTTTGACATAAGGAAATTATTTTATGATTAGTGAAGTTAGGTGGATTTTTTCAAAATGAAAAATTATTATCCAGTCAATTTAAAACAACTCTTTCGCAATCTTATAAATCGGATCTGATTTACCCATCGAATAAAAATGCAATGTGGGCACGCCCGCCTTAATGAGTTCGCGCGACTGTTGCACCGCCCATTTAATGCCCACCTCCTTCGCTGCAGCATTGTCTTTACACTTTTCCACTTCATCGGCCAACTCCTCCGGAATATCAATATGAAAGGTTGTGGGCAACACGCTGATTTGCGATTTGGTGGTGATGGGTTTAATGCCGGGTATTATGGGAACCGTGATGCCAGCTTCACGACAACGGTTTACAAAATCAAAGAATCTGGCATTATCAAAAAACATCTGGGTAACGATGTACTCCGCACCCAGATCGACTTTCAGTTTCAAATACTTCAAATCGGTTTTCAGGTTGGGTGCCGCAAAATGTTTTTCAGGATAGCCGGCCACTCCTATGCAGAAATCGGTCGGGGCAGTGTTGAGTAATTCGTCATCGAGATAAATGCCTTTATTCATGCGAACCACCTGCTGCAACAAATCGGAAGCATACTGGTGGCCGTCCGGTTCGGGTGTAAATCTTCCTTCGTTTTTTATCGCATCGCCTTGCAGCACCAGCACGTTATCGATACCCAGAAAGTGCAGGTCGATGAGTGCGTTTTCAGTTTCTTCTTTGCTGAAGCCTCCGCAGATAATGTGCGGTACAGTATCTACCCGGTAGTGGTTCTGAATGGCGGCACAAATACCTACGGTGCCGGGCCGTTTGCGTACCGACCGTTTTTCCAAAAGGCCGTTCTCCTGCTTTTTGTAAACATACTCTTCCCGGTGATAGGTAACATCAATAAACGGAGGTTTGAACTCCATCAGCGGATCCATGTGGTCAAATAACGACCGGATATTTTCTCCTTTAAGGGGAGGAAGAATTTCAATGGTGAATAATGTTTTACCGTTTGCTTTCTTAATGTGATCGATAACTTTCATAATTCATTCAAATATCATACGATAAATTAGGCGCCAGCCATTTTTCTACGTCAGCAACTTTCATCCCTTTGCGTTCAGCATATTCTTCAACCTGGTCCTTCTCGATTTTTCCAAGCCCGAAATAGCGAGCCACCGGATGTGAAAAATAATATCCGCTCACGGAAGCCGCTGGATACATGGCGAATGATTCGGTTAACCGGATGCCGGTTACACGTTCTGCCTCCAGGATTTCGAAAATCGTGCGCTTCTCCGTATGGTCGGGGCAGGCCGGATAACCGGGAGCCGGTCGGATACCTGAATATTTTTCTGCTATCAGTTCTTCATTAGTCAGGTTTTCAGTTCGGGCATAGCCCCAAAATTCTTTTCGCACCTTTTCATGCAAACATTCGGCAAATGCTTCAGCCAGCCGGTCGGCCAGCGCCTTAACCATAATTTCTGAATAATCATCGTGGGCCGCCTTGTATTGTTCAATCAGTCTTTCCAAACCAATCCCGGCCGTAACGGCAAACAAACCGATATAATCCTGTTTACCCGACTCTTGCGGGGCAATGAAATCTGCCAGCGAAAAATTAGGCAGCCCGGCTGCCTTTTTATTTTGTTGCCTGAGGAAGTGCAGCGTGGCAAAAGGCTGATCTGCCCCGGAATCAAACAACTTTACATCATCGGTTGGCGTACTCACAGCACGGTAAAATGCAACAACTCCGTTAGCACGTAGACTCTTTTCCGTAATAATTACATCCAGCATGCGCTGGGCATCCTTGTATAATTTAGTTGCTTCACTGCCAACCACGCTATCACTCAATATTGCCGGATAACGACCGGCCAGCATCCAGGTTTGAAAAAATGGTGTCCAGTCGATGTACTTCCGTAATTCATCCAGCGGAAAATCAAGCAATACTTTTTTTCCAATAAACGAAGGTTTGGGCGGGTTGAAGGCATGCCAATTAATTGCCAACCTGTTGTTTCTCGCTTCGACCAAAGGAATATAGTTTTTCTGTTCCTTACGCGATTCGTGGGCCTCGCGTAATTTCCGGTACTCCTCCTTTGTTTTTGTTTTAAAGCCTAATCGCGTAACCGCACTAATCAACTCACTGGCCACCGGCACGCTGCGTGACGCATCCAGCACATGCACTACGGGGCCATCGTATACGGGATCAATTTTAACAGCCGTATGAATCCGCGAGGTGGTGGCTCCGCCAATCAGCAAGGGAACTTCGAACTGCTGTCGCTGCATTTCTTTCGCCACATGCACCATTTCATCAAGCGAAGGAGTAATCAGTCCGCTGAGCCCGATGATATCAACCTTTTCCCTTCGGGCCGTTTCCAGAATCTTATCTGCCGGTACCATTACACCCAGGTCAACCACTTCATAGTTGTTACAAGCCAACACCACGCCTACGATATTTTTTCCAATGTCGTGTACATCGCCTTTTACGGTAGCCAGCAGAATTTTCGGTCTGACCTCTGCCCCTGCCTCACCTTCGTTCGGTATCCCCCTCTCCGTAGGAGGGGGGGCCGGGGGGTGAGGTCTGCTTTTACTTTTCTCTTCTTCCAAAAACGGCTCCAGGTAGGCGACCGCCTTCTTCATCACGCGCGCACTTTTTACCACCTGCGGCAAAAACATTTTACCGGCCCCAAACAAATCGCCCACCACATTCATGCCTTGCATCAGCGGGCCTTCAATAACGGCCAGCGGTTTGCCGTACTTCTGGCGGGCTTCTTCGGTATCCTCATCAATAAAATCAATAATACCTTTCACCAGTGCATGGGTGATGCGCTCTTCAACCGAGCCATTGCGCCAGGCGTCATCGGTTTCCTTTTTCTTAGCCGAGCCTTTCACGGTTTCGGCAAATTCGAGCAGCCGCTCCGTAGCATCATCCCTTCGGTTCAGCAATACATCTTCAACCCGTTCAAGCAATTCTTTATCAATCTCATCGTACACCTCGAGCATGGTTGGATTTACAATGCCCATGTCCATACCATGCTGAATGCCGTGGTACAGAAAAACCGCGTGCATGGCTTCGCGTACTTTCTGATTACCCCTGAAACTAAATGAAACATTGCTCACACCCCCGCTAACATGCGCATGCGGAAGATTCTCGCGTATCCACCGGGCTGCTTTGAAAAAATCGAGCGCATAATTACGGTGCTCTTCAATGCCGGTGGCTACCGGGAAAATGTTCGGATCAAAGATGATATCCTGCGGAGGAAATTTTATCCGGTTTATAAGAATGTCATAAGCACGTTTGCAGATGGATATACGTCTTTCAAATGTATCGGCCTGGCCCTGTTCGTCAAAAGCCATAACAACAACCGCAGCCCCATAACGCCTGACAAGTTTCGCCTGGCGGATAAATTCTTCTTCACCTGCTTTGAGGCTGATGGAGTTAACAATGCCTTTGCCCTGCAAACACTTCAGCCCGGCTTCAATCACTTCCCATTTGGATGAGTCAATCATTACCGGCACGCGGGCAATTTCCGGCTCCGCAGCCATCAGGTTTAGAAATCTCACCATGGCTGCTTTTGAGTCGAGCATACCCTCATCCATGTTCACATCAATTACCTGTGCCCCGCCACGTACCTGGTCGAGCGCCACTTCGAGCGCCTCATCAAATTTATCTTCCTTAATGAGCTTGAGGAACTTAGCTGAACCGGTAACATTGGTTCGCTCTCCAATGTTGATGAAATTGGAAGCCGGGGTAACGGTAACGGGCTCAAGGCCACTTAGTTTAAGTCGATAGTCCATAGTTAATTCGTCCATGGACCTCAGTCCATGGCGTCATCCTACTTAATTGAATTTTTTAATGCCTGAATACCTTTTATTAGCTCAGTCAACTTATCATAGAAGTAATTGAATTCTGAATCATCCACCAATTTTCTCCTTTTGGCGAGATAAAAACAGCACACTACTTCAATTGCCGACCGTAGTGCAATGGAAAGAAACCTTCTAAACTCCGGATTTGACTGACCAGTCGAACCTTCGGCAATATTCAATGCAACTGAGTCTGACGCGCGCTGAATCTGAGAAGTCAGTACAAACAATTCCTTCTTAGGAAACTTTTTAGTTAACTCATGAATCTCACCTGACAAATCAATTGCCATTTGCCATACTTTCAACCTCTCAAACTTAAATGCCATGAATTTAGCGTTTACCAAACTATCGACTACTGACTAACTGGCTATCGACCGAGCGTGGGCTATAGCGCGCAGCCACCTCCGCAATTTTCCGGATGTGATCCGGAGTAGTACCACAGCAGCCACCCACAATGTTCACAAGGCCTTCTTTCAGATACTCTTCTATTTGCAAAGCCATCTCATCGGGAGTCTGGTCGTAATGGCCAAACTCATTCGGCAAGCCGGCATTCGGATAGGCGCTGACAAATGTTTCCGATTCTTTAGCCATCACCTGCAGGTACGGGCGCAACTGATTGGCGCCTAGCGCACAATTGAGTCCAATACTTAATAACGGAACATGCGAAACAGAAATCATAAAGGCTTCGGTAGTTTGCCCCGACAGGGTGCGCCCGCTTGCATCGGTAATTGTACCCGAAACCATAATAGGTAACGGGTTCACATCCCCCCTTAAGGGGGGATTGAGGGGGGTGTGTTCCTCAAAATACTTTTCAATGGCAAACAAGGCTGCCTTGGCATTGAGTGTATCAAAAATCGTTTCAACCAAGAGCAAATCAACACCGCCTTCAACAAGTCCGGCTGTTTGCTCATAATACGCTTCAACCAGTTCATCAAACGTAATAGCGCGGTAACCCGGGTCATTTACATTGGGTGAGATGGAGGCAGTTTTATTTGTAGGGCCGAGAGCTCCCGAAACGAAGCGTGGCTTTTCCGGGGTTGCACGGCTAAATTCATCAGCAACTTCGCGGGCAATTTTTGCCGACTGAAAATTCAGTTCGTACGCCAGCGATTCCAGATGGTAATCGGCCTGGGCAACGCGGGTGCTGCTGAAGGTGTTCGTTTCAATAATATCGGCACCGGCTTCAAGGTATTGGCGATGAATAGCCTTAATAATATCAGGCCGGGTAATCGAAAGCAGATCGTTATTGCCTTTTAATGGATGAGCATGATCTTTAAAACGCTCACCCCGAAAATCCTGTTCATCAAGCGTATAGCGCTGAATCATGGTGCCCATGGCCCCATCAAGTACCAGAATACGCTCTTTTAAAATGTCGTTTATTTTCATGACTCTCCAAATCGTTGTCCATTATCCAGAGAGCCCGGTGGGTGGGTTACTTATCTTTATCTGGCGCATCGGCTAGACTGGGATTTAGCACAACGCCCTTACGGACAGGATGCTAAGACGTCAACGGGCCCATTCCCTCGGTCTTTCTGGATAAGCAATCGCAAAGAAACACAATCACCAACAAAAAGAAAAATAATCCTTGCTTCATGATAACATAACTTAATTGGGCAGCCGGATTTATTAGGAGGTTGCCTGTTACCACGCTACCTTTACAACCAATGAAACTCGCTGCAGTTGACATCGGCTCGAACGCCATCCGCTTCCAGGTTTCATCGGTTCTCGATCGCGGCAAGCATGTTATCTTCAAAAAAATGGAGTACGTCCGGTTTCCCCTCCGCCTGGGCCACGATGTATTCAGCAGCAACAGCATTAGTCCCCGCAGCATTGAAAAATTCAAAAAGCTGATGCGTGTTTTTAAAATGCTGATTGAACTGTACGAGGTTGACGACTACATGGTGTGTGCCACTTCGGCTATGCGCGAATCGGAAAACGGCCAACAACTGGCTGAAGAGGTGGAGAAGGAGATCGGTCTGACTATCCATATTATTGACGGCAAACGTGAGGCCGACCTGATTAACCAGGCCATCATCTCGTACCTGTCGGATGCCTCCTACCTGCATATAGATGTAGGTGGCGGAAGCACCGAGCTAAACCTGTATTTCCACGGAAAGAAAATAAAAACACGCTCCTTTAAAGTTGGGTCTGTGCGGGTCCTCGAACATCATGATTCACCGCTGATGTGGGATGACATGGAAAAATGGGTTAAGAAAAACGTAAATAAAGATTACGGCAAAGTAACCGCCATTGGTACAGGCGGAAACATCAGCAAGCTGTATGAACTTGCCCAGTTAAAGCCCCACCGGCTGATGTCGCTGAAAAAAATGAAGGAGGTTAAAAAAATGATAGAAAAGCACTCCATTGAAGACCGGATTTACCAGTTGCAGATGAACCCCGACCGGGCCGATGTGATAGTGCCCGCCAGCGACATATATATAAAGGTGATGGAATGGGCCGGGGCCAAGTACATGCAGGTGCCTGAGGTGGGGCTAAAAGACGGTATTATGCTGCATTTATACAGGAAAAACGCCAGCCAGAAGAAGATCGAATTTGTCAACCTGCAGGATCAGAGCCAGGGACGGAAGATTATTCGGTTTTAGTATATTAAAAATGATTCTAAACTGAGTTACAAGCCCAACTTAACTTAATGCCTGAATGGAACATTTTATATACAACCGGTTCGGACAAAATCCCCTTTTTCAGGGATTCGCTTGGTTTAAGGATTTTACCTATCTTGAAATTGAATCCAGTCTTACCTTAACCAGTAAAGAAGGATTAAAGAACTGAATTAACACAACCATTAACCAAAACTTGCTTCCTCCCCTCTCCGCTGGAGAGGGGCCGGGGGTGAGGTAAAACAAGCAACCTTATGAAAAAAATTCTACTCTCGGTTTTAATCATGGTGGGTACAGCCGCAGCAATTGCGCAGGTGCCTAGTACACTCTCCTACCAGGGAATTCTGGTAAAAACCAGCCCACCGGCCGATGCCGGTAAGCCGGTTGATGACGGGACTCACTTCGTCAGATTCCGGCTCTTTAATGTTCCAACCGGAGGAACTGCCGTGTATTCAAGTACGGGTACGGGCTCAGGTAACTCGGTTACTACATACAAGGGGATGTTTTCATTCATTATTGGGTCGGGTTCACCGGGCAACGATCCTATTCCGGCAGGTATTTTCAATGAACAACTTTATGTTGAGATTGAAGCTGATGGAGTAACGTTAACTCCCCGTGTTCCATTAACTACAACACCCTACACATTTAGGGCGCAAACTGCAAACGCCCTTTCCGCTACCCTTGCCATAGCAAATGGTGGTACCGGTGCTACCACGGCTGCGGCCGCCAGAACGAATCTGGGACTTGGTTCACTTTCAACATTAAGTGCAGTGGGCTCATCAGAAATTACTGATGGCTCCGTGGCAACGGTTGATCTTGCGGATAACTCCGTAACCTCGGCAAAAATTGTTGATGGCACAATAGCCACGAACGATTTGGCTGACAACTCCGTTACCGCAGCCAAAATTGCAGACGGCACAATCGCCAATGCCGATATCAATGCCGCAGCCGGTATTGCCGTAACCAAACTGGCTGCTGGTACTAACGGGCAAGTATTAACCACCACAGGCGGTGTACCCACATGGACAACCCCGGCAGCAGGCGGTACAGTTACCAACGTGGCCACTGGCACCGGCCTTACGGGAGGCCCAATTACAACCACCGGTACAATCAGTATTGCCACCGGAGGTGTAACTTCAACCTTGCTTGCTGATAACTCCGTAACCAGCGCTAAAATTGTGGATGCCACTATTGCTACAACTGATCTTGCTGATGGACTGATTACAACGGCTAAACTTGGAGATAACTCTGTAACAAGTGCCAAAATTGTTGATGGAACAATAGCCACGGCCGATATTGCCGATGGCGCTATTACCGCAGCCAAATTAGCCGCGGGCTCTACCCTTTCCGGCAGCGGTGCAGCCAACCGCGTAGCGTTCTGGTCGGGCACCAGCGCCCTGAGTTCATCTTCTACCCTCACCTGGAATGGTACCAACTTTGGCATAGGCCCGGCAACAGCCGGTAACTTTCTGCATGTTGCGGCAGATGTTACAGGTACTTCCGTGGCGACAATGGAAGGACATTCGGGAACCTCAAGTCGCGGACCGGGCATTACATTTTTACGGTCAAAAGGCAGCGTAGCAACGCCAACCGCAGTTACTGATGGCGATTACCTTGGCGGAGTTGGCGCTTTAGGAAGAACTACATCAGCTTATAACATCAGCAGCGGAATCCAGTTTGAAGTTGACGGAACTGTTTCGGGCACCAGCGTGCCCGGTCGGATAGTATTTTCTACAACTACAGCCGGCTTCTCCACTACCAGTGAAAAAATGAGATTGACCAGTAACGGAAGGCTGGGTATTGGAACAGCCAGTCCTGAGTTCCCCCTTGATGTTAATTTTGCAGTAGGTGCTTCCACTGCTAAATTTGGCGCTTCAAATCCGGTCTGCCTAGTAGCCAACGCCCCTATGGTTGGGTTTAATATTTTTTGGGGCTCAGGTTACACATACCATTCTAATAATTTTGGAGGGATCATCACCTTTAATCAGGAGGTTTCCGGAGGATTTTCATTTAATACGGCCCCAAGTGGGTCCGCAGGGACTTCTGCAACCGTAACACCGCGCATGGTTATTAACAATAGCGGAAATGTTGGCATAGGAACCACAAACCCAGGAAGTAAACTACACGTAGCGGGTGCTGATTGGTCAATTTCACCCCTGCTTTTAACATCTACTAGTGGCAACGCGGGAGCTACACTTAGATTTTCAGCTCCTGACGTTGGTGGTAGGGTTTATGATATCATTGGTTCTACCGGAACTGGTGCCAGCATGGGGGCTGGATCGTTTGGAATCTGGGATAATACAGGTGGAGCCTATCGTTTTGTAATAAGCCCAACGGGAACAGTAGGTATAGGGCTAACTACGCCAACATTTAAACTTGATTTACCTAATACAGCAACAGATGCTGGCGGAAGAGGACGGTCAAATTCATGGGTAACCTATTCTGATAACAGAGTAAAAACCAATCAACAACCTTTAAATTATGGTTTAAAGGAAATTATGATGCTTAACCCTAAAAAATATGTTCACCATAGTTCAACTTTTGAATCGGGTTCATTAAAACTGCTTGATGGCACAGCGACTGTTGGTTTAATTGCTCAGGAGGTTTATCCACTAATTCCGGAGGTTGTATACAAACCTTCTGATGAAACTAATGATTTATGGAGTTTAGACTATACCAAACTGGTTCCTGTACTTATCAAAGCTATCCATGAACAACAGGCATTGATTACCAACCAGAATTCAGCCATTGCAGACATGAAAGCTGAACTGGCCGAACTCCGTAAAATGATAATGGCGCAGCAACCCAAGGAAGGAACCACATCTACCGCCTCAATAGGTAAAGAATAAGAAGCCATGAGAAACCTCATTCTTATTTTCATTTTCCTGGCCGGAGGGTGGCACGCACTTGCGCAGGTGCAAATACCCATGCAAACCTTCATCTCCGGAGGCACAGGCACCTTCCAAACGGGTGCGGTAGCCTCGTTTGGAGCAGTCGGACAACCATTAATATTTCCCCGTATAACCGCCAACAGTTCCGGTGGCGGGGTTGCCGTTGCAGCCGACCTGATGTTTTCTGATGTGGCTATCGATAATAATCCGCCTGCATTTGTCGGTACGCCAACCGTTACGGTTACCAAATCATCTGGCGGTATTACCGGTACCCTTTCAGCAAATGCTACGGATGCCGAAAGTACTCCCCGCGTGTACATGTACCACCGCCCCATTGCCGGTGGCGGCACATACGACTCTACTCAACTCACCGGGGTAGGCCCGTTCACGTTGGATCTCAGCACGTTAAACACAGACGAATACGACAATATGGGTATTGAGTATTACCTGAAAGCATTTGATTCGAGGCCTAATGTTGCGCGGCATCCTACAACCGGGACACTGTTTGGCAGGATGACGGACCCGGATGCCAAAGTACCCGCAGCACTACTCTCTTATGGCAACCAGCAGACCAACTACCGCATCATTGGCATTCCTTATACCCTTAGTGGTGCCATCGCTGAGGTGTTTACGGATATTGGTCCTGCTGATAAATCCAAGTATCGTATTTTCAGGTATGAGAGTTCGCAGAGTTATGTAGAGGGGCCTGGTGATTTTAACACCATCGATCGCGGTAAAGGATATTTCATCATTCAGGCAGCTAACCGAAGCAATGTTGTTCTTAAAATGGGTTCACAACAGGCCCCGAACAACAACCGGAGCAGCCTTTACCAGATGAGCCTGCACAACGGCTGGAACCTGATCGGTAACCCATATACGGTTCCCATCAACTGGGATAACGTAAAAGCCTATACCGGTAATAACGGCTCAGCGCTCGGTCAGTTAAAGGTGTACGGATCCGGTGGATACACAAATGCTACGCAACTGGAGGCCTTCCAGGGGGCGTTTGTGAATGTTACCGGAAACCAGACCGTTACCATTCCGTTCCTCGGGCAAACCACACCCGGTGGTCGCGAAAAACCGGAGTTTGTAACGGATATCAGTCAACCTAACTGGAAAGCAGGCCTTACCATCAGCCAGGGCGATCTCACCAACCAACTGAGCGAGTTTGGTATGCACCCGGTAGCCTCCGTGCAGGCCGATGAAACAGACGACTTCAACCCGCCACCGCTGTTCGATTTTGTGGAGATTAACTTCCCTCACCCCGAGCACCAGCTTGGTGCCTTTGCTACCGACATTGTTAACCCGCAGCCGGAGTATGTGTGGCGCTTCAATGCCGATGTAAGCCGGCCCGATGATGCCGAGTTGTCGTGGAATAACCAACACTTCGGAAATAACAATCTTGAGTTGTATCTCTATGATGTACAGACTAACCGCATCATCAACATGCGCGAAGACAACCGGTATGCGTTTAGTCCCGCACAGTCTAAACAATTCAAGATTTATTACGGAGTTGACATCCGCGAGCGCATCGGTCCGGACGAAATACAGGTACTGGAGCCCTACCCGAACCCGTTTGCCTTAAAGCAGCCGGTAACGTTTTCCATCGGGTTGCCTGAAAACCCGGGCAGCAGAAAATATGCTGTTAACCTGGTCATCCGCAACAGTATGGGCCAGCCTGTATTTACCTATGGCGATCAGTTAAATCCGGGTATTCATGCTATTACCTGGGATGGCCGCAGGCCCGATGGCGAAGCCAATGCCCAGGGCTTTTATGTGTACTCGGTTAAAGCCGGCAACCGCACCTTTACCGGCAAAATCCTCTTCCTAAACAGCCATTAATATGAAACTCTTACAATATACTAACCCAATTACATCCCCCCTCAAGGGGGGACTGAGGGGGGTGTTTTTAGCCAGCCTGGTTATTTTATCTTTTAATTCCATCGCCCAAACCGTAGCCATTTCATGGGTAGAAATAGCCGGAACAAAGATTATTGTACACTACGATCTGGAAACCAGCAACCCTAATCACGAGTTTACCATCAGTCTTTTTTCATCAAAAGATAATTTCTCGGCCCCCCTTACCAAGGTTACCGGAGATGTGGGTAACGAGATTAAACCCGGAAAGGACAAAAAGATAATCTGGGACGTAGTGGCCGAATTGGGAAGTTTTAAGGGCGATCTGGAACTTGAAGTACGCGGCAAAATTTTCGTACCTTTCATGAAGCTTACGAATTTCGACACCGAGAAAAAGTATAAAAAGGGCAAAAGCTACCCGCTGACGTGGACCTCGGGAAATATGGGAGGCCAGATTGACATCGAATTGTACGATGGCCAGACCCGCGTACACAGCGACCGGAACGTGGCCAACAGCGGCAAGTTTGAGTGGGTAATCCCGGGCAGTGTAAAACCCGGAAGCAATTACCGGCTTAAATTTACCGATACAAAAAACCGTGAGGAAGTGATTTATACCAAAGAGTTTAAAATAGTACCCAAAATGCCCATGCCCGCCAAAGTACTTATTGGTGTAGCCGCAGCGGGTGGTATAGCGGGTGCTTTAATGGCCGGTGGCGGTGGCGGAGGTGGAGGAACCACCACTACTGATTTACCGGGTCCGCCTCCCCTTCCGGGTAACTAACGATTTTGTTAATACGTAAACTAACCTGACTAATAACAAACAAACACCGATGAAAAAATTAATCGCCCTCTCGCTTGTGTTTCTGATCGCTACACCAGCCCTATACGGGCAAACGATCAGCGCAAAAACCAACAAGGTATCGGTTGATTTTACGAATGCAAAGAATGATACCAACTCTTCGTTCCCGAAGATAAACTGGATAACCCCGGTAAACGAAACGGTATTTCAGAAGGATGCTAAGTTCGAAGTGAAATTCAATATCGAATCGCGCGATCCGCTCGTGAAAGTAACCGTAAATGTTCGCGAGAAAGACTCCTCCCCTTCGCTCCGGGGTGGCACTACGGCTACCCAGGGCGCCCTGCGCGGATCGATGCCCGTGGAAGTAAAGGAAGGCGACAAGTACAACATGCTGGTGGAACGCAAAATCACCCTGCTTGATGGCGTTAACGAAGTGGAGATCATTGCAGAAAACCAGCAGGGCGTTAAAGCCTCCAGTTCGCGTTTTGTGCACGTGGGCGAAACCCTTACAGCCGATGCCGGAAAACTCCAGCGTACGGACTATGCGCTTATTATCGTTACCGATAAGTACGAAAACTGGCCTAAACTTACCAATCCGGTATTTGACGGCCGCACCATTGGCCGCGAGTTGGAAACGGCTTTCGGATTTAAAGTGGATATTGTTGAGAATCCTACCCAAGACCAGATTTGGGCCAAGTTGCGTGAGTATGCCGAAAAGAAATACATGCCCCTTGACCAACTCTTTATTTTTGTTGCCGGCCACGGCCATTTTGACGACACCTTCAAAGAAGGCTACCTGGTGGTGAAGGAATCGCTGATTAATGATGCCGGTAACTCCAGCTACATTTCGCACAACCGGTTGCGCAACAACATCAACAACATTCCGTGCGAACATATTTTCTTAACCATGGACGTTTGTTTCGGTGGCACCTTTGATGATGCCATTGCCTCCTCCCGCGGAGCGATGGAATCACCCTATAAGGAAATTTCGCAAAGCGAATTCATTACCCGCAAGCTGGCCTACAAAACCCGTAAGTATTTAACCAGCGGTGGTAAGGAGTATGTTTCCGATGGTACACCCGGTCACCACTCTCCTTTTGCTTCTCGCGTTATTGCCGCTTTGAAGAGCCGTGGCGGTAACGATGGTATACTTAGCCTTAACGAATTACTTACGTACGTTGAAAAACTTAATCCCGAACCAAAGTTCGGTAAATTTGGTAACGATGCGCCCGGCAGCGAGTTTGTATTTGTGGTTAAGTGATTAAAGAGGCGAATAGTTAAAGCCCGGAGCACTCCGGGCTTTTTTATTTGTTAGTTGATAGACAACTGCAAATAAAGGTGTAGTTAAAATAAACTTACGTTCAGTACCGTTTCCTTGCTCACCGTATAAAATTGCTTGTGAACATTAAACGGAGGCTCCCCATTGGATTCTTTTAAGGCATACGTTCCGTCTTCTTTCATCACGTAGGCATTAACATTATCCATCAGGTTAAACCGGAGTATATTCATGGCCTGTTTCTTCAGAATCTCTTCATCGAGCATAAACAACGATTCAATCCTCCGGTCAAAACTGCGCACCATGGCATCGGCACTACCAATATAAACTTTCGGCTGGCCTGCATTATGAAAATAATAAATCCGTGAATGTTCCAGGTACTCGCCTACGATGCTGATGACTTCAATATTTTCGCTCAGGCCCGTGCGCCCCGGCCTGAGGCAGCACATGCCGCGCACAATAAGTTTAATGGGTACCCCGGCCTGGGAGGCTGCATATAGTTCGTCAATAAATTCCTTATCCTGCAATGAATTCATTTTAATCACAATTCCGCTGGGCAGCCCGTTTCGGGCATTTTCGGCTTCCCGTTTTACCAGGTTGCATAACTGGATGCGCATGTCGCGGGGCGAGGTAATCAGATTGCGATAGGCTGACGGCTGTGAGTGGCCCGTTATAACGTTAAAGAATTCTGATACATCGTGCGCATAAATTTCCTTGGTAGTCAGCAACCCGATATCGGTATAGAGCCGAGCCGTGGTTTCGTTGTAGTTGCCGCTGGCCAGGTGAACATACCGGTACACTTTATCATCAGGCTCTTTGCGCACAATTAGGAGTAACTTGGTGTGTGTTTTTAAACTGCCTACACCATAAATAACAAAGCAACCGGCCTTTTGCAGCCGTTGGGCCTCGCGCAAGTTGTTTTCTTCATCAAACCGGGCTTTAACTTCGAACAGCACAGCAACATGCTTCCCGTTTTCGGCCGCACGATACAGGGCATTGGTTACACGCGACTCTTTTGCTACACGGTAAATCGTAATTTTAATCGAAAGTACCAGTGGATCATCAGCCGCCTTTTCCAGCAATTCCAGTACGGGGTCCATTGAATTGTACGGATGATGAAGCAGGATATCACGATGTTTCAGTACTTCAAACAAATCAGGCGATTCTTCATCAGGGTAATTGAGCGGCTTAATGGGGTCGGGAAATCTTGTTCTGCGGGCTTTAAATTCCTTATGACCGACCACCTGGTTTAATCCGCCAAAGTCGAGCAGGCTTTGTTGGGGGATATGGAAAATATTATGGTCATCAATGTCCCACTGAATTTTCAATAGCCGGATCATCCACGGGTCGGGTGTACCCTGCACTTCCATGCGCACCACGCGGCCCGTTCTGCGTGTTTTTAACTTTTGCTTGAGGTCTTCGAGAAAGTTTGATTCAATATCATCGCTTTCATCAAGCGCGAAATCACCATTGCGGTTAATGCGGAACAGGTTTACACTTTGAATATCCACGTTGCGGAAGAGGTTGTGGATGTTATGCCGCACAATATCTTCTACCGGTACGAATACCAGCATGCCGTTTTCCTGGATTTCGAAGAACCTTGGAATGTTACTGGGTATCTGGATAAATGATATCCGGTTCTGCTGTTGCCCATCGTGTGCCACTTTGGTTACCACGCCAAACAACAGCCGGTTGTTTTTCAGGATGGGAAATGCATGGTAGCTGTCGAACGCCATCGGGGTGAGCATCGGGAAGATAGTGCGGCTGAAGTAGTGGTTGGCCAATGCGGTATGCTCAACGGAGAGATCAGCATATGCCCGTATGCAAAACCCGTTTTCCTGAAATAAGGGCTTGAGTTTCAGCAGGTAATATTCGTTCTGATCCTGAACAAAATTACGGATGGCATTGAGCAGCAATCTGCGGAACGGCTCTTCACGCAGACCGCTGTAATCGAAACGTTCTTTGCCGTAATCCAGGTAATTATATAAACTGCCCAGGCGGATGGTACAGAACTCATCAAGGTTTGAAGCGGTGATACACAGAAACTTTAGCCTGTCAAAGATGCTGCGCTCAGTGTGCTTGGCCTGGTCGAGCACACGGTAGTTAAACTGCAGCCAGCTTAAATCGCGGCTGATGTAGCGGCTCTCCTCAATGGTGCTCGCAATCCGATCATGAACTGATGTTACCGCTTCCATACCGTGAGATTACTAAAAATAGCCGGCAGCCTTACCGGCTTTTCGTTAAAAAAATGTTATATATCAATCCGTGCGTACCGGGCGTTTTTTTCAATAAACTCTCTTCGTGGAGCCACTTCATCGCCCATCAGCATTGAAAACAGGTGGTCGGCCTCCGCTGCCGATTCAATGCTTACCTGTTTAAGGGTGCGTTTCGAAGGATCCATCGTGGTTGTCCACAGTTGCTCGGGATTCATTTCGCCCAAGCCTTTGTACCGCTGTACATTTACCGAATCTTCCTTGCCACCGCTAAGTTCCTTTACAGTTGCTTCGCGCTCTTCTTCGGTCCAGCAGTAACGCTCTTCTTTGCCTTTTTTAACAAGGTATAAAGGCGGTAACGCTATGTACACATAACCGTTTTCGATAAGTTCCTTCATGTACCTGAAAAAGAAGGTGAGAATAAGTGTACGGATGTGACTGCCGTCCACATCGGCATCGGTCATGATGATGACTTTGTGGTAACGGAGTTTTGACAAATTCAATGCCTTGCCGTCCTCGGCTGTTCCGAAAGAAACACCCAGTGCCGTGATAATATTCTTGATTTCTTCATTCTCATAAATTTTGTGCTCCTGGGCTTTTTCCACATTCAGAATTTTACCGCGAAGCGGAAGAATAGCCTGGAAGGTCCGATCGCGCCCCTGTTTGGCAGAACCTCCGGCCGAATCGCCCTCTACGAGGTAGAGCTCCGATATACCTGGATCAGTACTGGAGCAGTCGGCCAGTTTACCGGGAAGGCCGGTACCGGTTAGTACATTTTTGCGCTGCACCATTTCGCGGGCTTTGCGGGCTGCATGGCGCGCCTGAGCCGCCAAAATGACTTTACTTACGATAAGTTTGGCTTCTTTTGGATGTTCTTCAAGGTAATACTGAAGCACCTCGCCCACCGATTGGTCAACAACGCCCATAGCTTCGGAGTTGCCCAACTTGGTTTTGGTCTGGCCCTCGAACTGCGGCTCGGCCACTTTAACCGAAATTACGGCTGTTAACCCTTCCCGGAAATCGTCTCCGCTGATGTCAATCTTAACTTTATCCAACAAACCCGATTTATCGGCATAAGCCTTTAGTGTACGGGTTAGTGCCCTTCGAAAACCGGCAACATGGGTACCCCCTTCATGTGTATTGATGTTGTTTACATACGATACGAGGTTTTCGCTGAATGAGGTGTTATAACTTAACGCTACCTGAACCGGTATGCCGCCCCGATCGCTTTCGATGTAGATGGGTTTCGGAATTAGTTTATCGCGGGTGGCATCAATGTATTCCACAAACTCCGGCAAGCCTCCTTGCGATAAAAATTCGCTGGTGCGCGGATTGCCGTTTTCATCCTTTTCGCGTAAATCCGTAAGGGTTATCCGGATTCCCGGATTTAAGAAGGCCAGTTCGCGCAGACGTGTGGCGATGGTTTCGTAATTGTATTCAGTAACTGTAAAAATTTGCTTGTCGGGTAAAAACCGCACTGTAGTTCCCCGTCTTTCCGATTCACCGGTTACTTTGACGGGATATTGCGGTACTCCGCGGTGGTATTCCTGTTCCCAGATTTTTCCATCGCGGTAAACGGTGGCATGCAATACTTCAGAAAGCGCATTCACACACGAAACCCCAACCCCGTGAAGTCCGCCTGAAACCTTGTACGTGTTTTTATCAAACTTACCACCGGCATGAAGCACGGTCATAACCACTTCCAGGGCCGACCGCTTCTCCTTTTCATGCATATCGGTGGGGATACCCCGGCCGTTATCTTCAACCGTTACGGAATTGTCTTCATTAACCGTTACCCGGATGTCATCGCAATAGCCGGCCAGGGCCTCATCAATCGAGTTATCCACCACCTCCCAAATGAGGTGGTGAAGGCCCTTAACACTCACATCACCTATGTACATGGCCGGCCGCTTGCGTACGGCCTCCAGACCCTCTAAAACCTGTATATTACTGGCTGAATAATTGGCGGGTTTCCGCTCTTTGGTAGCACTCATTCCTTAGCTTCTAATGAACCGACAAAAATACGGAATTTTGCCCTGAAAACGTATGAATTGTCGCGTTTATACACGATAAAGTTCATTGTATTTTCAGGCTGATTTAGCCATTAAAAAAGCCCTTATAACGCAGCTTGAATATGCTCAGGTACCTGCTTATAGTTGTTATCAATACCCTGTGTTTATCTCTGGCCGGCCAGCCTTCCTACCCGGTATTTCAATCGAAGGCTGACTCCGTAAAGTATGCCACCCTGCAGAACTTAATTAACAGCTACTTTACGCCCGCCAGAAACCTGGAACCACGGGATCAACGTACACTTGACAGTCTGTTGACCAAACACGCAGAACTCCGTTCAAGAATAATAGGCTATAAGACCACTTACCTGAAGCATCCGGACTTTATTGATTATTCAGAACTGGAAAATGGTAATACCTCGCCTGAAAGGATTGTAAAACTTAGCTACACAAAAAAGAGCAGAAAATTGCCGGCCGTAATTACCCGTTGTACCAGCCTTACTAAGCTGGAGATTCTTAATTCATCCATAACAAAGCTACCGGCCCGCTTGCGCAAACTTAAAAAGCTACAAACTGTTTATGTGTATAACAACAGCGCTAAACTTAAACTGGCTCGTAATACTACCATTACCGGCCTGTTGATTCGCGGTACGGAAGGAAGATTTATACCAACATCCTTCAAAAAACTTACGGCACTCGATTCACTTGATTTATCAAAGAACATCGGGCTTAACAGATTTCCGGATGTGAGCCGGAACAAGCAATTAAGAAAATTACTTTTGATTGAAAACCGGATTACGCTGACCGATCTGAAAGCCAGCAAAACAAACCCTGCTCTACGCGAGCTATACCTGCAACGAAATGCTATTGGCAACGTTCCGGCCACGGTAGGCCGTTTTACCGGTTTGCAAAAGCTTTTATTCAACTACAATCCGATTACGGAAGTTGATCAGGCCATCGGCCAATTGAAAAACCTGGAGGAAATCTCCTTTTATCAGAACGATTTGACCGAAATCCCAGCCGGTATATTCAACTTAAAAAACCTGCGGGTTATTGATTTATATTTCAATCAGATCGAAAAAATTCCGCCTGATTTAGGAAACTTAACCAACCTGCAAATACTGTATCTTTCAAACAACCGGATAACCTCACTACCCGAAACCATCGGGCAGTTAAAAAACCTGCAGGAACTCTATCTACATAACAACCGATTGAGCTACCTGCCTGAGCAGACAAAAGAACTAAGACAATTACAGGTGCTGCGGATAAACGATAACCTGTTCACCACTTTTCCGGAACCCGTGCTGGCTTTAACTCAACTTGAAAACCTGGATTTATCCGGTAATACCCTAAGGCAGTTTCCTCTTGAATTGCAGCACTTTTCTAAACTGAAAATACTGGTTCTGATAAATAATCATTGGGAAAACCCCGCTGATATGGAATTGGTTTGTAAAACCCTTGCCTCGCAGGGAACGATCATTCATCAGTAACCATCAGGCCGTTGCCTCGGCCTTGGTTTTCTTATAAATTTCCTTCTTCCTGTTTTCTTTACCCGTACCCTTTTTCTTCTCTTTGCCATTACCGCCCGCTCCGTTCTCGGCCATCAGGTGCATTTTGGCTTTCTGCAGTTCCTGCTTCTGCGCTTCCGTAACCGTGGGGTAACTCAACTTAAGTTGTTCAAACTGGCGATAGATAATAAAAGCTATAGCCAACCGGGCATACCACTTATCATCAGCAGGAATGATATACCAGGGTGCATGTTCTTTTGATGTGTTATTAAACACATCTTCATAAGCCTGCTGGTAATCATCCCAGAAGGCCCGTTCTTTTAAATCAGAGAGCGAAAATTTCCAGTTCTTTGACGGATCATCAATCCGCTCCATAAATCGTTTCTTCTGCTCTTTCTTGGAAACATGCAGAAAGAACTTCATGATGATGGTGCCGTTTTGCGCCAGGTTTTTTTCAAACCGGTTGATTTGTTTATACCGGTTTTCCCAGAATTTTTTATCGATGTCTTTAATCGAATCGACCCCCGGTATATTTTCATTTAATATCCACTCCGGATGCACCTTGGTTACCAGCACATTTTCGTAGTGCGACCGGTTATGGATGGCTATTTCACCCCGTGCCGGCATGGCCAGGTTATGGCGCCAGAAAAAATCATGATCAAGTTCGGTAGAATTGGGGGCCTTAAAACTATACACTTTTACACCCAGCGGGTTAAAACCCGACATAATGTGTTTTACGGCACCGTCTTTTCCGGCCGCATCCATAGCCTGGAAAATGATGAGCACACTGTATTGATTGTGGGCATAGAGCTTATCCTGTATTTCGGCCAGGTGCCTGCGGCCGAAATCAAGCAAGGCTTCGGCATCGCGCTTATTTAATTCCTTGCCCCTATATTTCGTACTCCAGTCCTTCAGTTTTACCTTTTTTCCGGGTTTTACTAAAAAATCCTTGATTTTTAGCAGCTTATCATCTGACAGCATAGGTGTAGGGTTTAATGAAAGTAAGGTACGGGATTACCGCTTCCGGGCACATGACGAAGATCATAATTTCAGGTGTCTTTTTAAGCAATCGTTGTAAAAATTTAGTAACTTCCCTCATCCCTGAATACTGATTCGGACAATTAGTTTTAAAGGTATTCAGGGTCTGAATCGGATTTGCTGCCTTAACCTATAAACTGCATGCCTATGAACAAAGCAATTCTGGTTTTTCTGATTATTACCCTTGCCTTCAATCCGGCACTTAGCCAGGGCAAGAGCAAAAGCAAAAGTTCCGCATCTGCCAATGATGAATTGGTTATCAAGTCGCTGATTGAAAAGGAGACGAAGGCCTTTTTTGAAATTGATTACACCACCTGGGCCGATTGCTGGATAAAGGCACCTTACGCCTTCTGGTCGTTTGCCGACACTACCGATGTAAATTCATTTACCGGCTGGGAAGCGATTAACAAAGGCTTTGCCAACTATTTTAAAACCTCAAAACCATCAAAGGCAAAGATTGAGAGAACGTGGCGGGATATCCGCATTTATGGGAATGGCGCCTATGCCCGCTTTACCCAACACGTAAGCGATGATACCGAAAGACCACCACAGGAAGAAGTGCGGGTGCTGGAAAAAATAAACGGACAATGGAAGATTGTTTGCGTTTCGGTAATTGCCGTGCAGAAAGAAAACCAGCCCGTCCGGTGATTAATATTGCCCTGTGCGCAACATAACCAGCGTGCATCCATAAACAGGGTGAATACCCTGCTGCGTTAACAGTTTTTCGAGTTCGGTGTTTTCAGTACCCGGATTAAAAATTACCCGGGCTGGTTTTAACGCCAAAATATAGCTGTACCATTCCGGCTGATGCTGCGGACCAATATAAAGGGTTATGGTATCAACATCCGGCACCTTTGGCTGCTGGCGAATGTCAAGGATTTGCTTGCCGAAAACCTCGCCCTTTTTAATTCCAACCGGAACAATTTCATGGCCATATTCCGTAAGCATTTCGGCTGCCAGGTAGGCATACCGCGAAGGATTTGTTGAAGCCCCGATGATAACGGTTTTCTTGCTGTTCATGCCGTAAAGTTATCTGGTTGATACATTCGGTTTGTTCCATTCAGCGCCTGGTAAATCGCTTCGGCACACCGCTCGCCATCCATTGCTGCCGAAATAATGCCCCCTGCATAACCGGCCCCTTCGCCACAAGGGTACAAACCCTTTACCTGTGGATGCTGAAAGAGTTCGTTGCGCGGAATACGCACCGGTGCTGATGTACGACTCTCCACACCTACCAGTTGTGCCCCGTTGGTCAGGTAGCCTTTCATTTTTGCTCCAAAATTTTTCAAGCCTTGTTTCAGGGCTTCCGAAATAAAATCGGGTAATACGGCTTTGAGATCAACCGCTGCAAGACCGGGTTGATACGAAGTGTCATTTAATGTGTCTGAAACTCTTCCATTCAGAAAATCCAAAAGCCGCTGTGCCGGGGCAGTTTGGGTATTGCCGGCTACCTGACAGGCTTGCTTTTCGATTTCAGCCTGAAAGTACATACCCGCCAAAGGCCCGAATGAGGCATACCGCCTGAAATCCGGTGGTTCAACTGCCACCACTATACCCGAATTGGCAAACCGCGAATCGCGCCTGGAGGGACTCATCCCGTTTACTACTACTTCACCTGGTGTTGTGGCTGCCGGTACAATAAAACCTCCCGGGCACATGCAAAACGAGAATACACCCCGCTGTTTGCCATTTACTACGGCCTGATGCACCAACGAATAGGAACTTGCCGGCAAATACGGATCACGTACACCACTACAATGATATTGTATCTGATCGATCAACTCCTGCGGATGCTCAATCCGTACACCCAGGGCAAAGGGTTTAACTTCCAGGGCAATTTTCCTTCTGTGAAGTAACTCGTAAATGTCGCGGGCGGAATGGCCGGTAGCAAGAATAACTGCCTCTCCCTTTACCACTTCCTGCGAAGCCAAAACGACACCTTTAATTGTATCACCTGAAATAGTAAAGTCCACCGCCTTCGTATCAAAATGAATTTCACCACCGGCCTGTATAATGGTTTTGCGGATGGCCTCTACCAACGCAGGAAGTTTATTTGTGCCAATGTGCGGATGGGCATCAAAAAGAATATCGTTACGGGCGCCATGGGCAACAAGGATCTTCAGGATACGCTGCACATCACCGCGCTTTTTTGAGCGGGTGTACAGTTTACCATCGGAGTAAGTGCCGGCACCGCCTTCGCCAAAACAATAGTTCGACTCGGGGTTAACAATATGGTTTTTGTTAATGGCGGCTAAATCCCTTCTGCGTTTGCGTACATCGCTTCCCCGTTCGATCACCACGGGCTTTATTCCCAATTCAATCAACCGTAAGGCCGCAAAGAGCCCGGCCGGTCCGGAACCTACGATGACCACCTGCCCGGCTTTTCGAACATCAGGATAATCCGGATGAAATTTTTCTTCTTTACGGGTTGTTGGTATAATCTCACACACCACCCGCACAACCACTTTTTTTCCACGCGCATCGATGGAACGCTTTACAGGACGTACCCAAAACTCACCACCCGGTTGAATACCCAATCGATCATACAACACCTGTTGAAAAAGTTCGGGCCGAAAGGCCTCTTCCGGGGTAAGGATAAGCTCGTTGGTTTGCATGAGGAAGGGAGTTAACCTTCAGGCCTGCAAAGATAGGTTATCACTGCGAGAAAATGTTACCGAAATTGAGACCAACGTTAAGCGTGCCGGCCAGCGATTGCTGATTGACATCACTGAAGTATTGTTCATTACCGGGGGGAGCATCAAAGTTGCGGTAGCCCAGATTGCCGGAAAGAAAAACATCTAATGTAAACCCACCCGCATTATTGCGCTGCATAACCCGGTAGCCCAAAACAATACCATACTGAATGCGTTGTTCCGATGAACTGAATGTGACGATGCTGCCGGGTGCTACTTCCTGATTTATAAAGTGGCCTACATTGGTAAACCGGATTTCATGACCGAAATACCACATTCCGGCTTTTATAGGATTATAGAATTTCTGGCGGATAGCCATGGAATAGCCCCGTTCAAACAATTTATTGGGTGCAATTTTATCGTCAGCCGTAAAGAATGGATCGCGAATGCCTACAAACTCAAATTCGTGCCCCAGGCGTTCCTGCGAATAAAATTCCACAGCCAGCGGCAGCCGCCCGGCAAACATAAACATTGGGTTTCCGCCAATGATTACCCCGCGAAATTCGTTGGTACGTTCATCAAAGTAGGTAAAGCGGTTTGCCTTGCGGGCTACTGTTTTACGCTGGCTTAAAGAAACAATCTCGTTGCTTAACTTTTTCTGGTCGTAAAAAGGTTTATAGTATCCCGTAAGCGTACCATCGGGTTCATAAATTTCCCAGGTGCCCACCCGCACGTCATCGTTCAGTTCGCCTTTTGTTTGAAGTGCCCCATTGGGATAATAGCCTTTGTATATTCCTTTGCTATTTAGGTACTCGCATTCACCTTCTTTTTTACCGTCTTCATAAAAAAAATTCCATAGCCCCTCGCGTTTATTATCTACTACCAGTCCGGTAACTTTTAATTTCCCGCTGGGGTAATATTCCCGGTATTCTCCCCTTCCGCTGACAAAGGTTACTTCGCTGATCTTCTTTCCATCTTTCGCCTGCGAGACCCAGTATCCGTTTTTTTGCCCGCCAACAAACTCGCCCGATGAACTTACGCTTCCATCTTCGAAATAATATTCCCACTGACCCTCGGGTTCGCCATCGGTATACGTTCCTTGTGCGGCAATTCTTCCTGAAGGAAAGTATGTAATCCACAAGCCCTGCTTCTTGCCGTTTTCATAATCGCCTTCACTTTGCAGTGTACCATCCTTCTCAGAATAATAGCGCCAGTGCCCAACCGGTTTGGTGCCCGACTTGGGTCCTTCACCGGCTACTTTTCCGGAATGGTAGTATTCCGTACAGCGACCGTAATCATCGGTATAATCGCCTTCGCTTTTCAGAACACCATCTTCATAAAATGATTTCCATACCCCGGTACGCTGGTTGTTTTTATAACTTCCTGTATCTTTTATCGACCCGTTTTCATAATACATCGTCCAGTCGCCTTCACGACTTTTTCCGTTTACGGTGCCTTCCATGCTTTTGGTGCCGCTTTCATAAAAATACTCCCAATGCCCAAAGTTGGTATTGTTTCGCAAAGCCCCGCGCATTTTAAGGTTGCCCGATTCATAAAAGAATTCCCAAACTCCTGTAGTTTCGTTATTGGCAAAAAACCCTTTCGATTCAATATTGCCATTAACGAAGTACGAGGTATAGCGTCCGTGCATCACATTACGCACGGTATCTTTTACCACAAACACTTCTTTCAGGTTCTTTTTCTCCGGGTCGTGCCAGGTTTGCCGCGTAAAGCCCTGGGCAAAAGCACCGGCCGATAGTACCAGCAACACCTTAAGTAAGATCAACGCCTTCACGGTACGCGGATTTTCATATCCAAGGTACGAAATTCTGCTAACCTGTCAGCTACCGCACAAAAGCTGCCTTGCCCCACTCGGCTTTCTCTTGTTCGGTCCATAATTCAGGGAAGAATATGATCTTTTGAAACCGGGGTGGAAGGTATTTTTGCCAGTTGGTGCCACCGGTAGCTTTAATATCCTCCGGATCTTTTTGCAGGTAACGACCGGCTGATTTCATATGGGCCAGCGGCCACAACACATTGGCCAGCGTATCAAAGTCGCGCAGGCGATTAATCACCTCGGTATTGCCTTTAAAGTTGCGCTGATAAAGTTTCAGTAAATTAGTGTTGCGGTACTGATCGCCAAGTCTGCGAAACTCATTCATGTACTTTTCTTCGAATTGCCGCAGGGTTAAAGTCTTCTTTCCGGTGGCCAGTTCGGTAGCACCGCTGCGCCAGTATAATTTTTTAACTACCTCCTCAACATCTTCAGGGTTTTTAACAGTTGGCCGGTCGGCAATGCTCACCAGGTTTATCATATCGGTTGAACAGATTTCGATAAACCGGTATTGGGCCGATTGGAAGCCACTTGCCGGAAGGAGCGCCATGCGGAACTTCAAAAACTGATCCTTCTCCATGCCGTCAACCATAATATCGAAGGAGTTTTCCAGGTGGCGGAAATAGCGGATGATGCGATCCAGGCGTTCGGTAAAAAATTTTTCATTCAGGTTTGCTGCTGAAGCAATTTGCTCAATCTCCCACAACACCAGGCGGAAATACAATTCGGTAATCTGGTGGTAGACGATAAAGACGGTTTCATCTTTAAACCGGGTCTTGGGGTTTTGCAGGCTTAGCAGGGTATCGAGGTGGATGTAATCCCAATAGGTAAGGTAATCCGAATAGAGCAGGCCATCCAGGTAGGCCGATAAATCCTGGCCCATTACATCATACTTTTCCTTGAGTTTTTTCAGTTGCTCGTTCAGGTCGGTTTGGGTAGCTGGCTTCTGGTGCGGATTCACGGTTATCGATGGGTTTCATTAAATTGCGCCTGCCTGCGGACGCAGGCACTAAATAACTAAAAACCTATGGTATCGCATACTGCCGAAGCAAAAGCCAGGAAATCCCTGAAACAGGATACGTTCGACCACCCCGATTTTTATGCACTTGATTCATTGCTTACCGAAGAGCATAAGCTCATTCGCAGTTCCATACGCGATTTCGTAAAACGCGAAATCAGTCCGTATATCGAAGACTGGGCGCAACGTGCGCATTTTCCGTACGAAATCGTGAAGAAATTCGGGGAGATTGGCGCATTTGGCCCTACCCTGCCGGTGGAATATGGCTGTGGCGGACTGGATTACATCTCCTATGGGCTCATTATGCAGGAGATTGAGCGTGGCGACAGCGGCATGCGGTCAACCGCATCGGTGCAGGGCTCGCTGGTAATGTATCCCATTTACAAGTTTGGCAATGAACAACAGCGAAAGAAATATCTACCAAAACTCGCTTCAGGCGAATGGCTCGGATGTTTCGGGTTGACCGAACCCGACCATGGTTCCAACCCATCGGGCATGGTAACCAACTTTAAAGACATGGGCGACCATTACCTGCTGAATGGCGCCAAGATGTGGATTTCCAATTCACCCAAGGCTGACATTGCGGTAGTTTGGGCCAAGAACGAACAGGGCCGCATCCACGGTTTGATTGTTGAACGCGGCATGCCCGGATTTACCACACCCGAAACACACGGCAAGTGGTCGCTGCGGGCCAGCACTACCGGTGAACTGGTTTTTGATAATGTAAAAGTGCCGAAGGATAACCTGCTGCCCGGCAAGAACGGCCTGGGCGCACCGATGATGTGCCTCGACTCGGCCCGCTACGGCATTGCGTGGGGAGCCATTGGTGCAGCTATGGATTGTTATGAGTCGGCACGGAAGTATGCACTGGAGCGCATCCAGTTCGGCAAACCGATTGCCTCTTTCCAGCTTGTTCAGAAAAAACTGGCCGAGATGCTTACCGAAATCACCAAAGCACAATTATTGAACTGGCGACTGGGAACGTTAATGAATGAAGGCAAAGCCACCACCGCGCAGATATCGTTAGCGAAACGGAACAATGTACACGTTGCGCTCGAAATTGCTCGCGAGGCACGCCAGATACATGGTGGTATGGGCATTACCGGTGAATACCCCATCATGCGCCACATGGCCAACCTCGAATCGGTAATTACCTACGAGGGCACGCACGACATTCACTTGTTGATTTTAGGCAAGGAGATTACGGGCATTCAGGCGTTTGTGTAAGCATTACAATACATTACTTACTCTGCATACCCCGCCACCATAATCCGTTGCACCGGATTTTGCGGGTCGTTGGAATACACCGTTACGGCTTTGGTTTGGGTTCCTTTCCGATCTTCCGGAGTAAACGTAATTTTTATCGTACCGCTCTCGCCCGGCTTCAGGTTTTCTTTATCAACTACGGCCTCCAGACACGAACAATTACCCTGGATGTTGCGTATCTCCAAAACCGACTTTCCCACATTGGTAAACACAATTTCTTTTACAGCCGATTGTTTGAACCGGATGTTGCCCACATCCACATTCAGTTCGGTGATGTATAGTTGCGGGGCATTGGCCAGTTCTTTCGCTGAAAGCGGAACAAAGTAATCCTCCAGTGTGGCATACACGGTAAACGATTTGGCCGGCTGCGTTTCATCATCCGTGTAAAGCGTAATCTTATCCTGATGAAAACCGTACAGCCCCTTCTTCAATCCGTTATACCCCATCCGGATCTCGCCCCGCTGTCCCGGCTGAATGGTTTTCGGAACAACTTCCACACGAATGTGTGCAGGGGCATCAAATTTATCTAGGTAGGTTATGGTTTTATCGCCAGCATTCACAAAATCAACATTGCGCTGGGTAAACTCATCCTTCCTGAAAACCTTTCCCAGGTTAACCGATAAACTTCTGAAACGCAGCATGCCGCTGACCGCCTGGTACTCTGAAGAGGTGGATGATACGTTTCGTGAAACAACCTGGCCTTTGATGTAAAGGGTTATCGGCTGCCCATCATAATCAGTAGTAACGGTTAAGGATTTATGAAAATACCCGGGCCGCCCCTTGGGGTCGTACTGTGCTTTTACCATGCCGGTTTTACCGGGCAGGATTGGCTCTTTCGACCACTCCGGTGTTGTGCACCCGCAGGACGGTTTTACCGAAAGTATCATCACGGGTTTATCGGAAGAATTCGTGAGCGAAAAGGCGTGTGTTACCGGCCCGTCTTCCTCTATAATGTTGCCAAAGTCAAATATTTCTTCAGTAAACCGCACCGGCTTTGCTATTTGGGCAACTAGCGATGCGGTGAACAAAACCATTAATCCTATCAAACCAACTCTGCTCATTTCAAACTTTTAGTTTACAAAAGTAAAACTTAAATCATTACCGCTTTATTTCATTTATTTGCAGAATTATGACACGCATTCTAACCGGCATACAAAGCAGCGGCAGGCCCCACCTTGGCAACCTGCTGGGGGCCATTATTCCGGCCATTCATCTTTCAAAGAAACCGGAAAATGAGTCCTTCTTTTTTATTGCCGATTTACATTCCCTTACCTCGATAAAGGATACCCAAACACGCATAGATAATGTACGGGCTGTGGCAGCCGCCTGGCTGGCTTTTGGGTTTGATACAGATAAAAATTTCCTTTACCGCCAGTCGCGCATACCCGAAGTGTGCGAACTTACCTGGTACCTCAACTGCTTTACCCCTTACCCGATGCTGGCCAATGCGCACTCGTTTAAAGATAAGGCCGACCGCCTGGCAGATGTGAATGCCGGATTATTTACCTACCCCGTGCTGATGACCGCGGATATCATTTTGTATGATGCCGAAATCGTGCCTGTAGGAAAGGATCAGAAACAACACCTTGAAATGACCCGCGACATTGCCACGGCATTCAATAATCAGTATGGAGAAACTTTTGTAGTACCTGAAGCAAAAATTGAGGAGCAGGTCATGACCATCCCGGGTACGGACGGACAGAAGATGAGCAAATCGTACGGAAATATTATTGACATTTTCCTGCCCGATAAAGAATTACTAAAACAGATCAAATCTATTATTTCCGACAGCACTCCGCTGGAACAACCTAAAGACCCGGGCAAAGACACAACCTTTGCGATTTATAGCCTGCTGGCAACACCCGAGCAACGCGAGGCAATGAGAAAAAAATACCTGGCCGGAAATTACGGATACGGGCATGCCAAACAGGAATTGTATGAACTGATACTACAAAAGTTTGCCGAAGAACGAAAGGCTTTCAACTACTACTACGCCAACCCGGATGAACTGGAGAAGAAACTTGTTCAGGGCGAAGAGAAAGCGCGGGTAATTGCACGGGAAGTGCTTAACCGGGTAAGAAAAAAGCTAGGCTATAGTTAGTTAATAGTTGATGGTTGTTAGTTGGTGGTTACTGATTGCTCGTATTATAACCCTGGCAACCAAGAACCAAGAACTAAGAACTAACAACCAACAACTACTACCTCCCTTCCCACACCAGTTGCTGTTTATCTTTTAGCTTCAAATAAATACGAAGCGGGTTTACCTCCAGCGCAAGCCGAACATCCTTGCCGGGCAATTTTTCCAGTTCAACCGGCACACCATCGCCCAGGTAAGCAATGGGCATCAGCACATCGCTGTCGGGGCAATGCTCATCGTGCACTTTCTGCAATACGCCTTCAAGGTATTCGCCATACGCATCCTGAAAGTCGTCTTCCATATCATGCAGTTTTTCCTCCAAATCATCGTATTGAGGATTGTTATAGTCAATCTTCTTCAGTTCGGCCCGGGCTTTTACAATTTCCTGCAGGGCTTTATCCAGCGCTTTAATGTCCATAATCAGCTATACCTGTTTTGGCAACAATCTTAAGAAGTTAAATGGCAATTCTCAAATGCAAAATTTTATAAGGCAGAAAGCATAAATAAAGCCATAGGCTAAAACAATATTTTCTCCTATACTGATTGCCCGAAATTCCTGTTTACGGTAATAACCTTACCGGTTTACCCTTAACTTTACAGCAAGCAAACCTTTGTAGTTATGGCAACCGATTTTCTACCCATTAACGGCACCGACCACATTGAATTTTATGTAGGCAATGCCAAACAATCAGCCTTGTATTATCAGTATGCCTTCGGATTCAACCTGATAGCCTATGCCGGCCCTGAAACCGGTGTGCGCGACCGGGCCTCGTACGTGTTGCGGCAGGGTAAGATTACGCTGGTGCTGACTACCTCGCTACAGCCTGATTCGGAAATCTCCGAGCACGTGCGCAAACATGGCGATGGTGTAAAAGTACTCGCCTTGTGGGTAGACGATGCCCGCAAATCGTTTGAAGAAACCGTAATGCGGGGAGCCGAAATCGCCCGCAAACCCGAAGTGCTTACCGATGAATTCGGTGAGGTAGTGGTTTCATCAATAAAAACCTATGGCGAAACCATTCACACGTTTGTGGAACGCAAGAATTACAAAGGCCCCTTCCTGCCCGGATACAAACCGCGGCAAAGCAATTACAAGGCACAGCCTATCGGGTTAAAATATGTTGACCACTGCGTGGGCAATGTGGAATTGGGCAAGATGAACACCTGGGTGGAGTTTTATGAAAAAGTAATGGGCTTCAGCCTGCTGGTAACGTTTGATGATAAAGACATTTCCACCGAGTACAGCGCACTTATGTCAAAAGTGGTTTCGAACGGAAACGGGTACATTAAGTTTCCGATTAACGAACCTGCCCAGGGCAAGAAAAAGTCGCAGATAGAAGAGTATCTTGATTATTACAAAGGACCCGGAGTGCAGCACATTGCCATCGCTACCGATGACATCATCCACACCGTTGGCGAATTGCGGAGGCGCGGGGTTGAGTTTCTGTATGTGCCGGAAACCTATTACGAGGATGTGCTCGACAGGGTCGGAAAAATAAATGAGAGTCTGGAGGAACTTAAGAAGCTGAATATCCTCATCGACCGGGATGAAGAAGGGTATCTGTTGCAGATATTTACCAAACCCGTACAGGACAGGCCTACCGTGTTCTTTGAAATCATTGAACGCAATGGGGCCAAATCATTCGGTAAGGGTAACTTCAAAGCCTTGTTTGAATCCATTGAACGTGAGCAGGCGTTGCGGGGGAATCTCTGAAAACTGCATCGTCAAAACACCAAATTTATCAGCATTGAACAATGACTGAACTGCTAACAACTGTAAAACAGAAAGCCCGGCAATGGCTGGATAGCCCTGTTATTGATCAGGAAACCAAAAACCTCGTGGCCGATTTGCTGAGCCGCCCCGACCCGCGTGAACTGATCGATAATTTCTATAAAGACCTGGAGTTTGGAACCGGGGGCTTACGGGGTATTATGGGTGTTGGTTCAAATTGCATGAACAAATACACCGTAGGCGTGGCCACCCAGGGGTTGAGTAACTACCTGCTTAAACGTTTTCCAGGAAAAACTATAAAAGTGGCTATCGCCCACGACTGCCGCAACAACAGCCGGTATTTTAGCGAAGTGGCTGCCCACGTATTTTCGGCAAACGGCATTGATGTGTACCTGTTTCCGGATTTACGCCCTACGCCTATCCTCTCTTATGCCATCCGGTACCTGCGATGTGATTCAGGTGTAGTGGTTACCGCATCGCACAACCCGAAAGAATACAACGGGTACAAAGCATATTGGAATGACGGGGCACAGGTAGTTCCCCCGCACGACAAAAACATCATTGCCGAAGTAAAGGCCATTCGCGGGTTTGAAGAGGTTAAGTTTAACGGAAGACCCGAAAAAATTCACACCATCGGTTCTGAAGTTGAAACTGCTTATTACAAAGAGGTCAGCAAACTTATACCCCGCAAGGAAATTGTTGAGCAAAACCGGAATATCCCCATTGTTTATTCCAGTTTGCATGGTTCCGGAATTACCATGATACCGGAGTGTTTACACCAGATGGGTTTTACCAACGTTCACATCGTAGAAGAGCAACAAAAACCTGATGGCAATTTTCCTACGGTAAAATCGCCTAACCCCGAAGAACGCTCGGCCATGGAAATGGCTATCCAAAAAGGACGGGCTGTTGGCGCCAGCGTGGTAATGGCCACCGACCCGGACACCGACCGTGTTGGCATAGGCGTACGCAAACCTGACGGTGAATTTATCTTGCTGAATGGCAACCAGGCTTTTAGCCTGATGATGTGGTTTATCATGAAAAACCTGTCCGATAAAACCAATGCATATGTAGTTAAAACCATTGTTACCAGCGAACTGGTGGACACCATGGCTAAAAACTACGGCATCGAATGCTACAATACCTTAACAGGATTCAAATACATTGCTGAACTGATGCGCAACCTGGAAGGCCATAAGAAATTTATTGCCGCTGGCGAAGAAAGTTACGGTTACATGGTGGGCGATTTTGTGCGCGATAAAGATGCCGTTTCAGCCTGTGCCTTCTTCGCGGCTATGGCGGCTTGTGCGGCTGATGAAGGCAAATCGTTGTACGACTGGCTGATTGACATGTATGCGGAGCACGCCTTTTATAAAGAAGGGTTAATCAACATCACCAAAAAGGGTCAGCAGGGTGAACAGGAAATAAAAGCCATGATGGAACACTTCCGCAAGAACCCGCCTGATTCCATAGCCGGTAGTAAAATCGTTCGCATACTTGATTATAAGGTGTTAAAAGAAACCAACCGGGTAAGCGGTGAAATAAAGCGGTTAGACTTCCCCGAGTCCGATGTGCTGCAGTTTTACCTGGAAGACGGCACCAAAATTTCCGTGAGGCCATCGGGTACGGAACCAAAAATCAAGTACTACATCAGCGTAAATACAAGGCTCAAGTCTCCGAAGGAATATGATGCAGTTAGTCGCCAGCTTGACCAGCAGATTCAGTCCATCGAACAATTTTTACTGAAAATTTAACTTTATGGAAAAAGACTTTCTTGCCTCGTTGATAAAACTTTTCGATCGCGAACTCACCACCTTGGAAAAGGAGATTAACCTGTATCCATCCGAAGAAAACATTTGGAAACTAGGCGGTGAGATAAAAAACACAGCCGGCAACCTGTGCCTGCACCTGTGCGGCAACTTGCAGCACTTTATCGGCACGGTATTGGGTCACTCAGGGTACGTGCGCAACCGCGATTATGAATTTGCCGCCCGCAGTTTAACCCGTGAGCACTTGCTCCGTGAAGTTCAAACCACCCGAGAAGTTGTTAAATCAACCCTTACAAAACTAGATGAAGCCATACTCCAAAAGGAGTATCCGTTGCAAACATTAGGTTATCCTATGACGACCTCGTACTTCCTGGTACACCTATACGGTCACCTGAATTATCATTTAGGCCAAATCAACTACCACCGCAGGCTCATTGCCTGATTTTTTCATCCGCGGGCGGTAGTGTACCTTTGCACTCCGGTAATGAAAAAAGTCGCGTTTTATACCCTGGGTTGCAAGCTTAACTATTCCGAAACATCCACCATTTCGCGGATGTTCGAGCAGAAGGGCTATATAAAAGCCGACTTCACCGATAAGCCGGATATCTTCATTATCAATACCTGCAGCGTTACCGAAAATGCCGATAAGAAATGCCGCAAAGTAGTGCGTGAAGCCCGGGCCATTTCGCCCGAGGCTTATATCGCCATCATCGGGTGCTATGCACAGCTTAAACCACAGGAAATTGCCGAAATACCGGGAGTGGATGCTGTACTGGGGGCGGCCGAAAAATTCAGGCTTATTGAACTGCTGGATGGATTTGTGCGCAAACCCAGGGCCGAAGTATATGCTTCTGATATAGAATCGGTAAACACGTTTAATACATCTTATTCGCTGCACGACCGTACCCGAACTTTTTTAAAGGTGCAGGACGGCTGCGATTACTCCTGTTCATTCTGTACTATTCCGCTTGCC
Source organism: Flammeovirgaceae bacterium (assembly GCA_015180985.1). Lineage (NCBI taxonomy): Bacteria > Pseudomonadati > Bacteroidota > Cytophagia > Cytophagales > Flammeovirgaceae > Flammeovirgaceae bacterium. The sequence goes on along the minus strand of CP054185.1, from coordinate 2,245,536 downwards.
CGCGGCAGCAGCCGCAGCGATACCATCGAGAACATAGTAAAGGCAGCACGCAGCCTGGCTAAAACTGAAGTGAAGGAAATTGTGCTTACCGGGGTGAACACCGGTGATTTCGGCATTCAGGCGGGCCAGCGTAAAGAACAGTTTATTGACCTGATACGTGCATTGGATGATGTGGAGGGAATAGACCGGTTTCGGATTTCTTCCATTGAACCCAACCTCCTCACCGATGAGATTATCGAATTTGTGGCAACCAGCAAACGCTTTGTGCCGCACTTTCATATTCCACTCCAATCCGGCTCCGATAAAATTTTAAAACTGATGCGCAGGCGGTACCTGCGCCAGGTCTATCAGAGCCGGGTTGATAAGATCAAATCAGCAATGCCGCATGGCTGTATCGGAGTGGATGTGATTGTCGGGTTTCCCGGAGAAACGCATGAGGACTTCCTCGAAACCTACAATTTCCTGAACGAACTGAATATCTCCTACCTGCACGTTTTCACCTATTCCGAACGGGATAACACGCTGGCCGCAACCCTGCCCGGTCGGGTGCCCGAAAAAGAGCGGGCGGAACGTTCAAAAATGCTTCATATACTTTCCGATAAAAAGCGCAGGCGATTTTACGAAGAGAATGTCGGCCGCCAGGCTACCGTACTTTTTGAAAACGATATTGAAAACGGGCGGATGCACGGTTTTACCGAAAACTACATCCGCGTGGCAGCCACTTACGATCCTATTCTGATAAATGAGCTGAAAACCGTGCGCCTTACGGGCATCAATGCCACCGGATTGATGGAAGCTGAAGAGGTTAACACCCCTGTTTTGTTGCATTAAGTCCTTTTTTCACGCACCGGTTTAAAATCTTCCATCAATTTGCGGGGTAAACCGATTTGTAAGTCATTGGGCATTTTTAAACGATTTCAGGCAATCCGGTACCTGTTAATGTGCAGTAATACAACTAATTAAAACGATCTGTAAAAAGCCTGTTTTAAGTAAACCCCCTTGTAAGGCCAGGTGTGATAATGGCAAAATCGCCCTGAAACTAACATGGATTTTACCAAGTCGGGCTATACTCTTACACATAACAGCCTTCTGCAAACAAGGCAAAATGCCGGTGCGTTCACCCCCCTACTTTTGAGCCATCATTCTAAACCAAAACAGTAAAGAATTATGAAACGCATCGTTATCCTTATCGCACTCGTACTCCTTCTCGGAACGCTGCTCTCTTCGTGCAGCTTCACATCCAGCATGTGCCCGGCTTATTCGCACCAGAATAAACTAACGCCCTATGGAGAAAAGGCCCAGTTAAAGTACACCAAGCGCAGAATCTGATCTTTTTTCAGGAAGCAATAATACCATCGCGGATTACCAGTTTCCGGTCGGCCATAGAAGCAAATTCTTCATTATGGGTTACAATAATGAAAGTCTGATTAAACCGTTTGCGCAAATCAAAAAATAACTGGTGCAACTCCCTGGCATTTTTCGAATCCAGGTTCCCGCTCGGTTCATCGGCTAAAACCAGGGTGGGGTAATTAACCAACGCCCGTGCAACGGCTACCCGTTGCTGCTCCCCGCCCGAAAGTTCGGAAGGTTTATGATGCAATCGACCAGCAATGCCCAACAGTTCAAGCAATTCCCTAGACCGTGCTTTTGCATTTTCAACCTGCTGCCTGGCAATCAGTGCGGGTATCATCACATTTTCCAAAGCTGAAAACTCCGGTAGCAGGTTATGAAACTGAAATACAAACCCCACTGAGCGGTTTCGGAAAGCAGCCAGATCGGCTGCCGAATAAGCAAAGACGTCAACATCATCAATCAGAACTTTGCCTTTATCAGGTGTATCCAGCGTACCGATAATGTGCAACAAGGTACTCTTACCAGCTCCCGAAGCCCCTACAACAGCCACAACTTCTCCCCTGTTTATAGAAAGATTAATTCCTTTAAGCACCTCGAGGGAGCCATAGGATTTATAAATACCGGAAACTGAAACAAGCGCGTTACTCACCAGGGCGGGTTTGAATTAAAAGGTAAATACGGTATTTTGCTCCAAAATACAACTTCATGAACATACACGAATACCAGGGCAAAGAAATCCTGAAAAAATACGGAGTAGCCGTACAGCGCGGTATTGTTGCCGACACACTGGACGGAGCCATCCAGGCAGCTAAAGAACTGGAGGCCGAAACCGGTACAAAATGGTTTGTTGTCAAATCGCAGATCCATGCTGGTGGAAGAGGCAAGGGAACTATAAAAGAGACGGGGTCCAAAGGTGTAGTAGTTGCCAAAAGCATTCAGGAGGTACCCGATAAAGTTAAAGCTATTTTGGGCGGCACACTGGTAACATTGCAAACCGGCCCGGAAGGTAAGAAGGTTAATAAAGTGCTGATTGCCGAGGATGTGTATTATCCGGGTGAGTCAGAACCCAAAGAATACTACATGAGCATTTTGCTTGACAGGTCGAAAGGCGTACCTGTTATTATGGCGTCAACCGAAGGCGGTATGAACATTGAAGAAGTGGCCGAAACGCATCCTGAAAAGATTATAAAAGAATGGGTTGACCCGACCATCGGCCTGCAGCCCTTTCAGGCCCGCAAGATTGCTTTCGCCATGGGCTGGAGCGGTAATGCATTTAAAGAAGGCGTTAAGTTTATCCACTCGTTATACAATGCCTATGTTGGCCTCGATGCTTCCATGTTTGAAATCAACCCGCTTCTAAAAACCTCCGATAACAAAATCCTGGCAGTTGACTCCAAGGTAAACCTGGATGACAATGCGCTTTACCGACATAAAGATTTAGCTGAGTTACGTGACATAACAGAGGAAGATCCGCTGGAAGTAGAGGCCGGCAAAGCCGGACTAAACTATGTAAAACTTGATGGAAACGTTGGTTGTATGGTTAATGGCGCGGGACTAGCCATGGCTACCATGGATATTATTAAGCTTTCGGGTGGTGAGCCTGCAAATTTCCTTGACGTGGGTGGCGGAGCCAATGCTGAAACAGTGGAAGCCGGTTTCCGGATTATCCTGAAAGACCCTAACGTAAAGGCCATTCTGATTAACATTTTCGGGGGTATTGTACGCTGCGATCGGGTTGCTAACGGAGTTGTGGAAGCCTATAAAAAGATAGGCAACATTAACGTACCTATTATTGTACGCCTGCAGGGCACCAATGCGGAAGAAGGGGCTAAAATCATCGAACAATCGGGTTTAAAGGTATATTCGGCCATTTTATTGAAAGATGCCGCCCAGAAGGTGAAAGACGTACTGAAATAAAGGTTTTTACGACACGGTTATAATTTCTATTTTAGGGGAATAAATAGCCCGGAATGAAGTTTTTAAAGACCATCCCTTTAGTTATTACGCTGCTCCCTGGTCTTGTTTGCGCTCAAAGTTTCTATGCCATCCGGAAAGAGCGTAGCCTTATTGCAACTGTTGGCACTGGTACTGCAAACTATTTTGGCGAAATGGTTAATCCTCAAGAATATGGAAAAATCCGGTACAATATTGTAATTGGCGCTGAGTACTATTTTACTAATCGTATCAGTGGTCGCGCTGAATTATCTTACTTCAGAATTGCAGGAAGTGATGCTCTTGCTGATGATGACCGAGTGGAAAGAAATCTATCTTTTTTTTCAGGCAATTTGGAATTAAGTACTGTAGGAACCATTAGCTTATTTCCAATGGGACAGCGATTTTACCAACGTCCAAAATTAAATGTTTTTGCTTATGCGGGGATTGGTCTATTATATATGAATCCAAAAGCTAAGAGACAAAATGGTGAACCAGTTGCGTTACAGCCTCTTCAAACCGAGGGGATCAACTACAGCCGCTTTCAACCTGTAATCCCTTATGGACTTGGGGTAAAATACATGGTTGACCCCTTTTTCAATATTATTATTGAGGGCGGTTACCGTACTACTTTTACCGATTATCTTGATGATGTTAGTATTGAACGCTATCCTGATCCTTCATTATTGAAAAGCGATCTATCACGGGAAATGTCAGACCGGAGAAGGGAGCGCGATCCGGATTATCCAGTTTTACCTGGGCTAGGGAAACGAGGAAACCCGGAAAATAATGATGGGTATTTCCTCATGAACGTTAAAGTTCAGTATTACTTGCCTTATCAGTTTAGACAAGATCAACGAAAACTTTATAATAGGAAGCGAAAAGCGTATTACAAGAGACGCAGATAAATTTACCGAGGTAGCTCGTATAAATTACTTTTGTACTCAGGCACAATATCTTTCATCAAAGCAAGAATCTTTATTTCATTTCTATCATTGATCAGTTCTGCAAAAAGTTCTATCATAGATAGAATATAAGCATAGTCATATTCTTTTACGCGAGCTTTTAGAATTTTAGGATGATGAGTTGGTATTGTATCTTCTTCATTGTTTAGCAACTCTTCATAAAGCTTCTCACCATCACGAAGGCCAGAGTAAACAATCTCTATATCTTTCCCTGGCTCAAAACCTGATAACCGGATCATCTTTTTAGCTAAATCAACAATCCGTATAGGTTGCCCCATATCGAATATATAAATTTCTCCGCCCTTCCCCATCACACCGGCTTCCAAAACCAACCGACAGGCTTCTGGGATAGTCATAAAGTACCGGGTAATCTCAGGGTGTGTAACCGTAACAGGCCCACCTTCTTCAATCTGCCTTCTGAACATAGGGATTACCGAACCATTTGACCCAAGCACGTTGCCAAACCGGGTAGTGATAAACTGTGTATGATGCTGACTTTCTCCTGCCATCTTATTCGAAAATGCCTGGACATAAATCTCCGCGATTCGTTTTGAGCAGCCCATAACACTGGAAGGATTTACAGCCTTATCGGTTGAAACCATAACAAATTTCTCTGCTTTTACGGCCACCGCAAGGTCAGCAATTATACGCGTTCCAAAAACATTTGTAATAATTGCCTCGGAGGGATTTGACTCCATAACGGGGACATGCTTATAGGCCGCTGCATGAAAAATTAGCTGAGGGGTCGTTAATTGAAAAAGGTTTTCAATCCGCGATTGATTCGTGATATCGGCTACAAAAAAATAAAGCTTAACATTAAGATTAAGATCCCGTAATTCACGTTCAAGTTCATATAGAGGAGTCTCCGCCTGGTCAATAAGAACCAGCGATTGGGGATGATATTGTATTAATTGCCGAGCTAATTCACCGCCTATAGAGCCTGCGGCACCGGTGACACAAATTCGTTTATTAAATAGAGAAGACATCAATGAGTCCTCCCCAATCTTAATTACATCCCGTCCAAGCAAATCATCAATATTAACCTCTTTTAGTTGATGGATTCGAAATTCACCCTTTACCCATTTTTCCGCTGCCGGCACAATCCGAACTTTTATCTGACTGGAAAGACAAGCTTCTACAATTTCATTTTTGCGATCATTGGAAATTTCCTTAACAGCAATAATAAGTTGCTGCACATTTAGCTTTTCGATTACCTCTTCAAATTCTGACCAATGATAAATCCTTACGCCATTAATGACTTTATTGGTCTTATTGCTGTCATCTTCAAAAAAACCAACAACTTTAAACTTGCTTTCACTATCCGTTTCAATCACGGTTCGGGTAATCATTCCCAAAGAACCAGCACCGAAGATGATAACATTTGATTTTTTAATGATTTCACCCTTATAGTAGCCGAAGATAGTTTTTACCAGAAGTCGGTAATAGAAGAGAAACAAAAACGAAGTGAAAAAAGTAATAAATAGAACTGAATATGGTATTACATTTTTACCGACATTGTAATAATAGAGCAAATTGACAAGTGCAGCAAGAAATAAACTGAGAACAGAAGCATACATGATCCTTAACCCATCCTCCACTCCGGTATACCGAACAATGCCCGCATAGCTGCGGGTTACCATGGTCGCAAGAAAACCGCATACTGAAGTAAGTAGAAGACCGTAAAATGGCCTGAACTCAATAACCTCCTTAAGATCAAAGTTAAAACGTAAAAAATACCCTAATGCGGTAGCAATAGCTATAACAAAGATATCAATGATAATAATTATCCAGCGTGGTAATATGGTCAGACGATTAATAAACCGGGCCAGCACGGTTACAGCGATTTATTCTTATTCCGCAAACCAAGAATTTTTTTTACACCTAAAGCTGCTCCAAGTCCAAGTAGGAATTCCATCCCACCAATAGGTACAGGTTGGCCGCCTCCCGGATCTCCCCCACCACCAGGCTGAGCGTGTACAGTATGGCAGATCAATAGCAGAATTGCAGAATAAATGAATATTTTAGTGCCTGTCATTGATTACAAAAAAATAAGCCAACACAATCAGTTCAGTGCTTGATCACTTTATGGGTTAAAACGCCTTGTTTTGTTAAAATTTTTACCAGATAAACTCCGCTTTTAAAAATACTTACATCCGCCTCAGCATAGGTTTTAAGTTCGTTTACCTTAAAAGGTACCTGCTTCACTACACGTCCTGAATAATCCAATAAGGTTATGCTCTGCACCTGCAATGAATTAATCGCTAATTTCAGCACATCATAAACAGGGTTAGGATAACAATCCACATTTACTATAGTATTTTCAGTTTGGGGTATCGGTTGTTTGGAAAGTTTAAACCGTGAAAAGGTACCAGCAACGCCTTCTTCCATTTCAAACTTATAATTTCCATCGGTGATTTTTTTCACAATTCCTAGTTTATTATCGACCAGGTAATATTCATCGATGGCTGAAATTGCTCCAATTGGTTCAACACTCAGTTCGTACTCACCGGACTTCTCGCCAAAAACATAGATTGAAACATCGTTGAATTGTTCTTCACGAATTGCAAAGTGGCCAAGTTTAACATCTATTTCAGGCGTTACGGATACAGAAATCCTCTCAATGCCTAGCTGAAGTTTCGGTGCATCCATGCCCGGATCAAATGCCTCTGTGGCGTTCTCATCAAACAGAATAAAAGAATTATCAGCAAATCCGTCTTGTGATAAGGTGATTTTTAAAGAAGGTAAGGTTATTGCTTGTCTGTAATAACTTCCGCTACCCGATACTGATTTTGCCTGTTCGTTAATGGTGATGGATGCTGACCCTGGTGTTGAAGCATACACCCAGAATCCCTGTCCCAACGCAATCACGCCATTGGTTAAATCTCCAACCATGGTGTTGGCATTATAAGAATGCCACACTCTTCCAACAACATCCCATACCCAAACCGTTGGATCAATATTGGTTCTGTTCCATCCCGGGCCGTTATTCCACTGAATTGCCGAGGGGTATGGATTACCTACCAAGTTCCATCCATCTGCCGATGGAACCCCATTAGATGTATGTGTGATTGAGTTGCTGGCTGGTGTTGTAACGATTCCTAAATTAATACTTCCCCGATTAATTGTGCCTCTGAAACTTACGGTGGTATTAGAGACACCATTCCACATATAGGCATCATAGCCGACTCCAGGGACAAGTGTTTCTGCATTTGATGAAACTATCCATGCCTTATATCCCTGATTAATAATTCCAGGATCAGCCTCACGGTAATACCGAAGGTTATGACCATTATTAACACAACCAGTACATGGAAATGAAGTTCCTGTAAAACCACCTGTAACAGGAAAAGTACCTAGTGGCACAGCAGCTTGAAGTTGTGATACTGGGCCGTTGGATACAGGTGTTGAGATAAACCTGTCGAAATTATCAGCTGGTCTGAAAAATCGTTGTACTGTTACGCTACCCAAAATCTGGGCAGAGGCTGGCAATTCGGCAATACTTGCATCCTGTGCAGGTGAATCATTTGTAGAAAGAAGTGTAAGTACAGACGTATCCGAACTCCCATCTGCATCGAGTTTTGCTGATGTGCCTAAGGTAAGAATACCCACAATATTCACATTACTTTCTATGGTTACTGAAACAGGTGAGGTTCCATTTGTCACTGTTAAATTATTAAAAGTAGTTATTGAACTTCCCGAAATAGTTTGCAACACTGCTCCAGTAAATGAAACCGTGGATGTGCCGGCACTAAATGAGCCATTATTGGTAAAATTTCTATTAACAGCTAAGCTGACCCCTGCATTAAGTGTACCCGAAATCACCAAATTAGCAAATGTCGTAATACTCGAACCTGTAAGATTTGTTACACCACTAAATATTGTGGTCCCACTATTGTTGTTAAATGTACCATTATTGATAAAATTACCCGTAACTGTAAGACCGGTTGTTGCTGATGAATTGGGCGCACTAAACGTACCAGAACTATTAAAGGAGTTGGTCGTAACATTATGGCTTCCACAAGCAAGACTTCTTCCACTGTTTGGAATAGTTAATGTATTTAAAACAGTAATAGATTGACTTAACGAAACGGTTGCGCCACTGTTTAAATCAATTGTAAGGTTAGATAAAATCCCGGAACTTGGGATTTCAAGACCTGTGGTTTGATTACCAGTTAAATAAACTAGATTCCAAGGTCCCCCGGCTGGTGATGAGGAGGTTATTGAGGCATTACTGGATCGGGTAACCGTGCCTCCCGAACTCACAGCGAGATTACTTGATGGGTTACTTAAAATCCCCCGTGTTAATGTTAAGGAGTTTGTTACTGTTTGAGGTGAACTCACCGTAAGAGAAGTACCACCATTGGTCTTATCTAAAGTTATGTCATAAAACAACGTATTAGTAGTTCCTGTAAGCACGCGTGATCCTGTGTTACCAGAAAAGTAAACCACCCCTGAACCAGCATTAAAAGTGCCGTTGTTTGTATAATTACCCTGTACTCGCAAAACCGCGGACCCCGTCAGGGATGCACCTCCGTTAATAACAATATTTACAAAATCCGTAGTGTTAATGGCTGTGCCGGAGAGCACAGTATTACCAACAAAATTCATGGTTCCGGTGGTGCCCGGAAAGAAACTGCCATTATTTATGAAATTACCCGAAACACCCAAATTAATATTGCTGGCTGTAAGCGTTCGTGCAGCATTTATCCGGATGTGATTAAATACCGTTGTATTGATATTTGTGCCACTTAATGAAGTGGTGCCATTAAAGATTATTGTGCCACTTCCTGCATTAAATGTTCCATTAACAGTCAGGTTGCCTGTCAAAATAAAGGTAGCTGATGGTACAAGCGTAGTGCCCGAATTTATTGTTACGTGATTGAAACTTGTAGCATCCATTGTTGTTCCGGATAACGTGCAAGATGGTCCTCTGAATACAACTGTACCCGAGCCCGCAGTAAAAGATCCGTTATTTGTAAAGTTCCCGTTTATATTAAGCGTTGCCGGGGCGGTAACTAACCCACTAGAATTAATTACTACATTATTAAATATAGCTGTATTTATTGCGCTACCGGTTAGCAATGAAGAACCGCTAAAAATTGTTGTACCGTTATTATGGTTAAATGTTCCATCCAAAGAAAAATTACCGCCTACCGTTAAGCCGGATGTAGCTGCCGAAGTTGGAGCACTAAAAATTCCCGTGCAGGAAAAGGAGCCCACTGTAACATTATTACTGCCACTTAAAAATGTACGTGCATTATTAGGAATTGAAAAGGCGTTCAAAACGGTAATATCCTGATTAAGTGTAACAGTTGTACTTGAGTTAGTATTAACTGTAAGCGCATTCAGTATTCCTGATGCCGGGATTTCAAGTCCGGTTGATTGGGAGGTACCGGTATAAATAAGGTTCCACGGCCCTCCAGACGGACTTGAAGTGCTTATGGAGGCTGAATTGGATTTTGTAATGGTTGAACCGCTGCTCATTGCAAGATTCCCGGCAACTATACTTAAAGTACCTGCTGTAAGATTCAATGCATTTGTTACTGTAACAGCTGAATTAATTGTGGCTGAGATTCCAACACTTGATTTATTCAAAGTAAGTGTGTTCAACTGGCTACCAACTTCAAATGTTAAAGGTGAAGTATGGGCAACTGAACCGGTCAGGTTAAGGACAGACGAAGCATTGGAGGACAAAACACCTCCTGCAGAGGTATAGTTGGCCGCCATTGTTAATGAGTTCCCTTCAAAAAAGATAATGGTAGCGTTTTGCTGTGTAATCGGACCTGTGATGGAAACCGACCCATTAAAATCAATCGAACCCGAATTCAAAACAAGATCCCTAACCGTATTTCCTGTATTATTAAACACAACATTTCCCGATACTGTTAAACGGGTGATAATATTAAATGGGCTAGGAAACGTCACAGTATTTGAAGGCTTGTTTATGGTTAAGTTTCCTACTGTTTGAGTACCAGTTGGTGATGGAAAGGTGTAATCACCACTACCACTGAGGGTAATATTCACATTAGGACCGACAAGAGAAATAAAATTTGAGCCTGATGTTATATTACCTGTTAAAATTAAGGTCCTTACAGTTACTGCATCACTTACAATGCTCAGATTGCCTGCGGTAAGAATTAAATCACCAGGGATATACAAAGACCCTCCTCCGGAGAAGTTCGAACCACAAAATGGGTTAAATGTAATCCCATTAGTATTATCCACTTCAGTAATAACCCCTGAAGTAAAATTACCAGGGTGACCACTGCCGATAAACTGCGGACCAGTTCCTTCATATACTACGCGGGAACCAGATGCAAATGTGCGCGTTCCGGTAATACGCAAATTACCAACTGATGTACCGGTAACCAAAGCCCCGGTTGAATTAAGGGAACCTGTGCCTAATATGCCGTTTAAAACCATATTGCCAGCACCTGACAAAAATGATTCACCCAGCAAGTCAACAGTGCCATTAATGGTCAGGTCATTACCTGCACCGTTATTAATTACCAGGTCAATACCATCATTTACAACAAGGGTACTTCCGCTGTTAATAACGGTTTGGTCGATTGTTACCCCTGCTGTTACAGTAACGATATGTGGGCTTTGAATTGTAATTGCTCCAGCAGCGGAGGTTGGGGTGTTACTTGTAAGCTGCCAGGTTCCACCAATAAATTCTTCCCAAGTTGAAGCCTGATTCCAGTCACCTGATTGCCTTGAACGGAAATCATTTTGAGCCAAAGCAAAACACACCGCACCGTGCACTAGAACTGTTATAATTAACAACCGTTTAATTCTCATAGCAAAACTCAAATTTATTAAATTTTCAATGGTTTTATGGCATTCCCAGCATTTTATCACTAAAATCATCCATTTGTAACCTTGTAGGATTTCAGTATTCCAACTTAAAAATTTAAGCCGGCAAGGATTTGAAAAAGCGGATTGACAGATTACTCAGAAACTGCCGATTTGTTTGATCAAAAAAACGGACAATACTTCACAAATTCTATTTAAGTCATTGATTATCAGGTTACTTCCGGACGGAAGACAGATTCCTTTGTTGAATAATGATTCTGCCGTACCATTGCTATAGTGTGCAGTTTGCGCATAAACAGGCTGCAAATGCATCGGCTTCCATAACGGCCTACACTCGATTTGTTCAATTTCCAATGCCCGCTGCAATTGTACCACTGATTTTAACCGCACCTCTTTCAGAACTGCCGTGGTTAGCCACCGGTTGGAATAATGTCCGGCTGGCTCCGGTATAAAATCAAAATAGGGTGACAGCTTATCAGAATAAAATTCAAAGATTTCCCTGCGTCTTCTAACCCGTTGATCTAAAAACTTTAGCTGACCGCGGCCGATTCCAGCAGAGATGTTACTCAGCCGGTAGTTATACCCGATTTCCTTGTGCTCGTAATGTAATACCGGTTCTCGGGCCTGGGTTGCCAGAAAGCGGGCGCGTTTTACATAGCCAATATTATCAGACACCAATGCTCCCCCTCCTGAAGTTGTGATGATCTTGTTTCCGTTAAATGACAGGATGCCGATGTCGCCAAAAGTGCCGACTTTCTTACCCTTGTACTCCGCACCCAACGCTTCGGCCGCATCTTCAATTACTGGGATTTCATACTGTTTTGCAATGTTCATAATCCGATCAAGCTGTGCCGGCATTCCATAGAGGTGAACCAGGATAATTGCCTTAGGTTTTTTACCGGTTTTACTTATCCGATGCCTGATGGCTTCTTCCAGTAGATCCGGATCCATGTTCCATGTCAAGGATTCCGAATCAACAAACACAGGTTTTGCACCAAGGTAAACCACCGGATTACAACTTCCCGAAAAAGTAAAAGTTGAGCAAATAACTTCATCATCACGCTGTATACCAAGAATAATCAGTGCCAGATGAATAGCCGCTGTTCCTGAACTCAAGGCAGCACAATCAGCAATACCAAGGTATGAACTTAACTCCGATTCGAAGGCGGTGATATGCGGACCTACCGGTGAGACCCAGTTTGTATCAAAGGCTTCCTGAACAAACTTAATTTCCTCCCCGCCCATGTGAGGTGGTGACAGCCAGATTTTCGATTTATCCATACCCATTCAAAGATAGAATTCCAGAGCAAAACATCACCGGACTCTCCGGTTATTTTCTTCCTGCAAATAAAATGCAGGTATGAGCAACAGCATAAGCAATGGGTTCAATACTAATCTGTGCAGAAAAGAAATCAGCGGTCCGTTATAGGAGGGATGTTGAAGTTTAAGGAAGAAGTATGGCAGCAATATGAATATTACTCCGAATAACTGTACAGCCAAAGCAAACAAAACATATTTTCTTTTCGGAAATAAGGCGTAAATCAGCAACAATGAAAGCAAATCATTTAGTACGAACCGAATGGACCGGTTGGTGATGAATTGCCACATCTTATCATGGACACCCAAAGCACCGGCAATTTCAATACGTTGAAAAAGGAAAACAACGAGTAAACCTAACAGCGCCATTGCAATCTTAAGTATGCGGATTGACTTAGACTTGTTCACGGCTTTTGCTCAGTTTAAAAATCCACCACAACCAGAGAAGGAAAACAAACAGAAAAATAAATGCAGTGAACAAATATTTATGGGTAAAATAGAGGAAATCAGGGAGTTTAAGGGAGACCAGGAAAAGCAAAATGATTCTTGCAAGGTTGCTGATATGAATGATAAATATACCAAGTGGAACAAACCAAATGAGCTTCTTCGATATTGGGCCGAAAGCAATCAGAAAAGCAAGAAAAATAATGACCACGTTCAATCCATTACACCCCTCATATACAGCAATGATTGATTTTTGATCATACACGATGTAGGTTGTCGGTTTAACAATATGGTTGTAAGTGGATGTATCCCAGCCGAAAAGTTTCAAAATATCTGCACTCTGATGGGTGACCCAACTGGTCACCGGGTCAGGTGCAGGATACCACGAAGTTATGTACCAACCGTAAAGCAGATTACCTAGCAGATAAATACCGACAAATTTTGCCAGAAACAGAATTGCGGGTTTGAATTCATTCACCATTTCTTTGATTCTATGCACAAACTGTTTAATTAATTGGTTTGGCCGGCACTCCAACCACTGTTTTACCCGCAGGTACATTTTGTGTAACAACTGCCCCGGCACCAACAGTTGCATTATCGTCTATCTGAACACCGTTCAGAATATTTGCCCCTGAACCAATCAGTACATTATTACCAATTACAACATTGCCAGCAATATTTACACCCGGCATAATAGATGAGCAGTCGCCAATTCTTACATCATGACCTATTGTACAATTTAGATTAAGCAGAACATGCCGGCCAATTTCGACATCCGTAGTTACTACAACTCCCGCTGTAAGAACACAGCCCGTCCCGATTTTAACCCGGTCAACATCCTGAATAATTACAGAGGGATGTTTAAGGATGGGAAAGGTTACATCTAAGCCAGCCAGGCGAACCAGTATAGTTGATTTAAGTTTTGGAGAGCCTATAGCAAGAACAAGATTCAGGTCTTTAATCTTCTTTAATCTATCAAACCCGCCCAGTACGGGTACTCCATTAATCACGGTGCTCCCTGGCACCCCATCATCGAAAAAACCCATCACCTGCCATTCCGGCAAAGCATCAACCAGCGATTTAATCTCCCGCCCAAGACCACCCGCGCCATATAAGACCAGGTTATTCATTAATACAGTTAAGAATTTTTGCTGGATTTCCGGCAACAACAACACCATCGGGTATATTTTTGGTCACCACCGAGCCTGCTCCAATAACCGACCACGAACCAATTTTGATTCCAGGTAAGACGGTGCTGCCTGCTCCGACCAATGTTCCTTCACCTACCTGAACAGTGCCACAAAGCACACAACCCGGAGCAAGATGCACGTAGTTATCAATCAAGCAATCATGGTCAACCCGGGCACCTGTATTAACAATAACATGGTTCCCTATACGGGTTTGTGCTTGTATGATAACACCATGTAAAACCATTGAACCATTACCAATTTCTGCAAACGGAGAAACTATCGCGGTCGAGTGAATAAGCCTGGCAAAATTATGTTTTGTTTTAGCTGCAACTTCCTTCCTGATTTTATTATTACCTATAGCCACTATTACCAAGGCATCCGTTTCAAAACCAGGATCATATTTGCCCAACTGTGGTATGCCAAACAAATGGCCATTGTACTTAGGGTCAAACAACGCAAGAACCTCTGATTTATCCGATAACAAAGCATCCAGCACAACTCTAGCATGTTCGCCTCCGCCTTGTAAAATTATTTTCTTCTCGGCCATAGCAGTCTGATTCAATTGTTACCCTTGAATTTCTCCATTGTGTCGGATGTACCACTTCCAATACCTTCCGATTTTAAAACTTTGATAATTGTCATTGCCAGGATTTTCAAATCTAACCAAAAGGATTGATGATCGACATACCAAACATCGTAGTTGAATCGGTCGGGCCATACCACTCTGTTTCTCCCATGCACCTGTGCCCAGCCGGTTATACCGGGTTTAACTTTATGCCGCCTTCGTTGCGAAGCATTATACAAGGGCAAATATTCTGTCAGTAAAGGACGTGGCCCGACAATTGACATATCGCCCAAAAGGACATTAACTAATTGAGGTAACTCATCAATGGAGGTTTTCCTTACCCATTTACCGAGTGAAGTCAGCCGATATTCATCAGGCAATGGAACACCCGAAGCATCCACGGCATCGTGCATCGTTTTGAATTTAATCAGCTTGAATATTCGCTCATCCTTTCCGGGTCGTTCCTGCACAAACCACACTTTCCCTTTGTTGGCAATTGCTAATGCCGAAATAACAACCAACATAACAGGGCTTGTTATTAATAAGATAATTAAAGCGGCTATTTTGTCGAAAAATGGCTTTACAAAAATGACATACATCATAAAAAGTTCACTTATTGCCCAGCAGATATTTGTATTCTTTCAACAAATTATCCCAGACCAACCTTTGTTCAAAGTGTTGGACTACAAATTCCCTTGCCCTTACGCCAAATTGATGCCAGAGGCCTGAGGAGTTTATAAAGTCTGTCATCCGCTTAATCAGTGCATCCACATTCTTTACTGGAACAACAATGCCGGTTACCTGATGCTGAATGATTTCGTTACAACCATTGATATCCGAAACAATGCAGGGCAACTCCAGACAGGCTGCCTGCATTACCACGTTGGGAAATCCTTCTCTGTAGCTTGGAAATACAAATACATCCATGGCAATCATCCAAGGCCGTACATCTGTTTGATAACCAACTAAAAAAACATTGTTAGCCGAATCAATGTATCTCCTGTCAACTTCGTCTAACGGATCCAAGTCAACCTCCATCTGCCCAACTAAAAGAAGATAGAGCTTATTCCGGTTGTTATTTAAATTCCGAAAAGCAGCTATTAATTCTTTCAATCCTTTATCTCTTACAATCCTTCCCACAAATCCGAAAACCATTCCATTAGGATCAACATTCAACTGCTCCCTGATCTTTTTTGCTTCCCTTTCTAATTCCGGTGTTTTACTGAAGTACCGTGCATCAATGCCGTTGCTGCTGCCATGGCCGATGATTTTCATTTTTGAATCTTGAACTTTGAATTGCAAGTTGATGTAATCCATCAATCCTTTAGAATTAGGATAGATTTTGTGCGCACAACAATAGGTTACTCTCTCTGACAAGTATAATAACCATCGTTTTGCTCCCTTAGCCTCCATCAACGGCAACCCGGCAACCGTGTGCATGCGAACGGGCACGCGACAAATCAAGGCGGCCATCATACCCAACAATCCGGCTTTGGGCGTGTGGGTATGAACGATTGTCGGATTAAAACGGATAATAATCCAGACAAGTTGTAGAAGCGCAATAAGATCGGTAAAAGGAGTTATTCTGCGTGTAAATAAAACAGAACGATGGTTAATGCCTGCTTTTATAATATTTTCAACCTGTATGCCCTTACTACTCACAGCGAGCACGTCAAACCCATGGTGTTGCATGTATTCAAGCTGACCCTTCAGTAACACATGAAGGGACTCAGGAACGGTAGTTATTCTAAGCAATTTGATTCGCATGTAATGCCATTACCATCTCTGTCAACTCACCCATTGTCATGGAAGCCATACCAAATTCACGCCTGCAATAATCATATCCGGCAAGAATTTTTTCTAATCCCCTTAAACTCTCTTCCGGATAATTGCCAAAATTATGTGGATGCCACCATAAATGATATATCTCATTTTTCCGGGCAGCGTACTTCAACTCAGTCAACACTCGATTTATTTTCATTTCATTAAGAAATAATTCTTCTGGACGGTAGGGCCGTAATAGCCTGCTGGCCGGAATACAGATAGGAAAACCGAAACGAACCTTGAGCGCAGAGATCGGATAGGTGTTCTTGTTCCCAATTGGAAAATAAGCATCCATACCCCTCGTTAACCGTTTCCATTTACCCTCATCCAGTGTACTGTCAATTTTCCAGAACCAATCAGATGGATTTGACCTCACGCTGTTAAATCCTGCTTCAAAACATATCTTCAGGTATGCATCATTGAATTGGTTCCGGGGAAATACCAGTGAACGTAGTTTAACTCCATAAGCCGAAGCAGCTTTTTGGGCAGACATCAAATCTTCACGGAATTGAGCCAGTGTCTGACCTTCTTCATTACAATAAAAATGAGCAAATGTATGTGACCCTAACTCCTGGTGTGGCGTTTTGAGAATTTGCAGAACAAGTGAATGTGCATAATGAAACGGATCCTCTTCTTCATTGTTACCTATCCCCACGTGGTCAATGTAATGATAGGCTGACAACGTATTAAGACTGTACCCTGGTTTTAGTGCAGGAAAATTTCCTTCGAGTTGCTGCCGATTCGTATGCATTAACATTCCTACTCCGGCCCATGTAACATGCACTCCATATTTTTCAAACAATTCAAGCATACGGGGTATTACGTTTCGGGTATTGAGAAAATATTTCTCATAGCTACCAGTGGTCGGTAGCCGGTTACCAGCAACCGATAACTGACGACCCCGCAAGGGCCATTTCTCAAAGCCACCCCAATGTAGTTCAAAGTCAAGTGATATGGTGAATATCCCCTTCATTCCTAATAGTAAGATGTACGTATCCTCCGATGTCCCGAGCCTTATGCCTCTCGTCTTACATCATACGTCTGATGTCTTAAGTCTTAAGCCTTATGTCTAACGTCTGAGTCAACTCAAGTTTTTGCTTCCTGCTAGCTATCAATTTTTTACGTTGAGTTATCAGTTTCATCTCAACTATTTTTCGTTCATCCATGTATTTCAGAATAACAAATAGCATAAGTATCATAACCTGGCTTTTTTGCCGCATGGCAAGGCCGAGGTTGCCGCTGATTTGAGCCAATGCGGCCGACACACCTGCAAAAGTTAACAGACAGGTTTTTACAAAGGCATCCGCTCTGAACAGGTAAGCAAGTGCTTTGGGCTGTAGTAATCGCATAAAGAAAACCAGGTAAAACAGGTTTTCAAAACTCACTATCCATCCTAGTGCTCCCGGTGCATCAAAAAAGAGGGGTCTGAACCAAAATGCAAAAAGTTTTTCCGGAAATGAATAGTTGGTAATATCAATACCGGAAGTTGCTTTGGTAAGTTCCCGGGCCCGGTGAGATATTAGCGGATCAAGCATAGAGTCATCTTCAAGACCGGTTAGTTTAATCACATCAAGGTAAATGGCATTTAAGAGAAATCCTGCTATGATCAGTATAATTACCCGATAACCAAAAGCTACCCCCCGAGTCGAAAAGGTGTAACCCAAGCCCAGCGCAATTAGCACAACATAAAAAATGTGGGGTCTGATTTGAAAGATAATCCAACCGCCCAATAGCAAAGCCCAAAAACGCATGCCGGGTCTGTTCAATCCGTAAAAAAACATTCCAAATCCCAAGAAGATTAATGATCCTTTGCCAAGTGAAGAAGACCAGAAGTGCAGATTGGGTAGCAGCAAAAGAATTAGTATTCCGTTAAATCCAAAAAGTCGAGGACGGGTTTTAATCCTTTCGGAAAAGAAAATATAGAAAAAAACAAAGCCCAGATATCCAAACCATGAAAACAATACCATGCTGCCCTCATAGTTAAGGCCAAGCCGATTAACAAGGAAGAAGGCTATAAAATCAATAAAGGATGTGCTCACTCCGAAGTAATCGAACCAGACGTCTCCCAGAAACTTCGTATTTGCCTTAAAATAATACCCCTTTGAATCGGATGGATTCCCTAAGGCATATGCGTAATAAGCAATGGCAAGCAGAGAATGATAGAGAAACAGAATAAGCAGGAAACGTTTATTTAATGAAGGATGCTGCTGACTGCTGGCCCCCAAAAACAAATAGGTAAGCAGCAGTGTCAAGAGCCAGATAATAATTCCTAGTAGCATTAAAACACCTCCATGTCCCCAAGCGAAGGTTTCCAAACACCGAAAGATAATGGTTTATCTATGTTTAATGAATGTATAGTTACCACAGGACCGACTTTCATTGAAATAAAGCCTGGCAATATTTGCTCACCTGCATAGGTTATCAGACAGGGGCCGACTTGTTTTACAGCAGGCATCAGAACTGCATCAAACTGTTTTTTTGTTATTGCATTTGGCGTTATCATATTAACTACCCTAAACTCTGTACCTAACCTGATTGGTTTTATCCTGAATATAATATACAAGCCGACCTTCTCGTTACCAGCCATGTAGTACCGCACATTCGGATTAGACCCATAACGCCAATGAAAAAATCCAGGTTTATGATGGGTTACCATAACATTGCTTGATGACAAGTACTGTAACCGATTTACTGCCTCTTCGTTCCATCTAAACTGTTCTTCAAAATCTGACGCTGTCCTGGTTAACAATCTGAACACAGGTCGGAAATTAATGTTTAGTCGCCCTAATGCACTCCAGCCCATCTTTAAATAACCGGGTTTACTGTTTGTATTGGGTGTGTTGAAAATAAAATCAATACCTTCCTCACGACATTGATGCACCAAGTCAAGCGTAAGTTTCTTAAATATACCCTTGCCCTGATGTTCTGGATGTGTTGCTGTATCAACTGCCCGTACAGTCTTGTAAATTTTGTCGCCCTGTTTCCATTCCCAGCGAATAAAAGCTCGCACTCCAATCAACTTATCACCCTCTATGGCCAGTAAGACAGGCGATTTACCAAAAGGATTCTCAAGATGCTTCCAACGCCAGAATGCCTCGGATTTAGGCATCCGTGATTCACCAAGGCTGAGTTTTAGTAACTCAACTATCGCGGGAATGTCACCCTCCTGTGCTGGCCGGATTTCCATTTCTGAATTACCTATGTAATTAACTCTTAACCTTAAAACCACTAAGTTAACGACCTGTATAAATCTTCCAATTCCCACACCATTCGTTTTAAATTAAAGGCTTCTGTTACTCGTGCTCGGGCAGCTTTACTTAATGCTATTCGTTTTTCGTCATTAGCAGCTAACTGCTCAATCACTTCTATGAGGTCTTTCCAGTCCTCCACAGGTACTACAATACCATCTTTGTGGTTACAAACAATCTGTTTAACTCCTCCGGCATTCGTGGTGGCAATAGCACATTGCATGCTCATGGCTTCCAGTAAGGCAACAGGCAAACCTTCAAATACCGAGGTCATCATAAAAATATCCATTGCTGAATACCACGGCTTAACATCTGTTTGCAAACCGGGCATCACAACTTTCTTATCAAGGTTCAGCCGCCTGCGATGCTCCAACAACTCTTCTTTCAATGGGCCGTCTCCAACCATGATCCCATACAGGTTAGGATTATCCTGTGAAACCTGGTAAAAAACATCAAGCCACTCTTTTAACCGCTTTTGAAAACGGAATACTGCCAGGGTTCCTATTACAATAGCATTGTTAGGTATGCCTAAGCGCTCCCGCGTCAACCGTCTTGCTGTTTCATCCCGCTGAAAAAATTCCGTATTGACGCCATTGGGAATTTCTGCAACCCGGATGTGCGGTTTAATATTCCTTTGAATCGATTCCGTTACATCGCCCGAGACGCCCACAGCCATTGTTTGCCAGTTGAAGGTTAACCTGTTCATGCAGCGTGTAACAAAGTGATATCGTTCCTGCTTATTATGCTCTGTATATACAACCGGTATTCCTATTTGACGGTGAATGATTCTTCCTACAAAGCCTGCCCACGGCAGATGGCAATGTATCAGTACGATATTGTGTTGCACAATGTACTTTTTAACCTGGTTAACATTTCTGATGATCTGAATATTGTTAGCGGCATCGAGGCAAGTTACTTTTCCACCTGCCTGCTTAAGCGCATCCACCATCTGGTTTTTCCAGGGTAAAAAGTAGATATAATGAAATTCAAATATATTCTGATCATGCAGTTTCAGGGTTTCCTGCAACAGCATCTCTGCTCCGCCCCTGCCCAGGGATTTGATGAGATGAAGGACTTTAATTTTTTGTTGCACAGAAAAGTTTTCAGCCTTTATACAAGAATAAATTTTTTCTGATTTCCCAGATCACTTCCTCATAAATTATTTCAAATAGCAGTTAGCCCAAATCTGCAGTCTGCTACATCCTCTCCACCACTTCCTTATAAACTTTCTCAAATCGTTTTGCGATCACCCGGTTATCAAAATCATTAACAACCATATTAAATGCATTATCTGTTATCCGTTCAACGTTACTTCCTTCCAAGACTTCCACTACGGCTTCAATAAAACCGGCCTCATCGTTTTTCTCTACCAACCAGCCGGTTTCCTGCGGCTTCACCACCTCGCTGATACCGCCAACATTATAAGCCACTACGGGAATTCTGCAATACATGGCTTCAAGGACTACCCCGGGCAAACCTTCAATTAAACTTGGCAACACAAGCATATGCGCAGTAGCCATAATTGAAAGCACCTCGCTGCGATAGCCTGCTACCAAAACACGGTCTGTTAATGCCATATTTTTGATCTGCTCTTCAACTTCAGGCCGGAGTTTGCCATCACCTATAAGAATAACTTTTACATCTTTTCCCTGAGCAACAAGCTTTTGTATAACCCGTAAAAGTCCCTTATGATTCTTCTCAGGAACAAAACTGGCTACGTGGACCAATACCTTGCCGGATGAAAGGAACTGAACCAAATCATGAGGTAAAGATTGACTTACCGGCTCCAGGTTTAACCCGATAGGAACTGTGGTTACCTTGCGTGATGGGTAACCATAGGTTTTTATAAAATCCATTCGGCATAATTCGCTCACCGATATAACCTGATCAACCTGCCTTACCAAAAACCTGTTAAACAAAACCTTAGGTACGGACGTAACAAAATCACTGACTTTGTTAGCATTACGAAAAATGATTTTTGCCTTCCACCCAAAAAATAATTTTGAGATCACGGCAAACTTTAACGTATCTCCGGCATTAGCTTGCACAACATCGGGTTGAAAGTTACAGACTTGTTCAGATAATAACCTCCATCCAAAAAAATCCCAAAATCGTTTACTCAATGGCCTGTTCAGTGAAAAATGTTTACCGGTAAACGGCAATTCAGCATCGCCCGGAAAAAGACTGACCAGCAATACGTCATGTCCGGTTGCGGTCAGGTGATTGCTCAATTGGCTGGCAAAAATCTCAGCTCCGCGGAGTTGTTTTTTTTGAATTAGCTGGATGATTTTCAAAATGCTTTAATCTTAGCCACCACATACAATGTATTCCAGGCTACCCGATCGGGCAACAGTAACGCACGCAATGAAAGCAACATTCTCCTAAGCCAATTGAATGTCTCATGCTTCAGGTATCCAACCTCAACAACTTCAAATCCTTTGCGCTCAAGTAACGTAGCGATGGTTGTTTCGCAAAACCAACAAGTATGCTCCACGTTTACCTTAAGCCCTCCGGTGGCGGCATAAATAAAATTGCTTACTCGCAGGGCATTGGGTGTAGTAATCAGCAGTACCCCATCCTCAGTCAGGTGTTCCTTTACAGATTCTAAAAACCCACCCGGGTTATCCAGATGTTCAATCAACTCTCCAGCATGTATCAAGTTAAACTTTCTATCCAAACTAAAGTTTTGGGCATTACCCTGGCATACAGCATACCCCATCCTACGGATTTCCTCAACACTGTCATTATCTAAATCAAGACCATAAACCGACCGGGCTACAGATACAATATTTTTATGCATCCAGTCATCCTTTTGGTAGCCTACGGCACACCCAATATCCAGCACATCTTTTCCATTAAAAAACTTTTTAAGTTGCTGAAAACGAGTAGACTTTGTACTCTTAACCCAACTTGGCTGAAGAAACGAGGTTGGCATAAAAAAATGAATCAGTTAAAATTAAGCAATGAAAACGCTACTTTCATCTGTCGTCTGAACAAGAAATAAGGCTCACTTCGGCACCAGGGGAGCCTTCATACCAAACAAGTTTCTGACTAATCTGAATACTCTTCGAATGGTTTTGATAGTAAGCCACTCCGCACGACCCAGCCAAGCGGGTACCAGTACCTTGAATGGATTTGAGTAAAACCCTTCCAAAAGAATTTTACGATAGTACCCTTGTGCATATTCGGGTCTGCCAATACGTGCATAGTATTGCCAAAGCCAAAAATAAGATAACAACAAAGTCATCTTCTTTTTATCCTCATTCTGAAGAGACCACGAACCACCTGCATGCATACGATAAGCCGAGGGCTTAATGTCCTTCAGAAATTTCGCCTTGCCATAATTACCCAACAGCGAACAAAGAAAGTTATCACCCGTTGGAGACTTGTAAAATTCCTCTGGAAACTCTGTAATTACATTACGGTAGCACAACGAAAGAGTTGACATTACTCTGCCCATGATAAGTTCCTCCCTGGTTAAATCACGGTTATGCACAAATGAATTTTTTGACTTCCGCACTTCGTTTCCATTGGCATCTACAACCATAACCGAGTGGAAGCACGCAACATAATCCGGGTTGGATTCTAGAAAATCAACCTGCTTCTGCAACTTAAGTGGATCAGTCCAATAGTCGTCTCCTTCGCATAATGTAATATATCTGGATCGTGGAGTAGTTACCAAATCTATCCAGTTTAACATGGCTCCTTTATTCTTTGATTGCAGAAGTAATTTAATTTTGTCAGAATGGCGATTTTTATATTCCTTCAATATTTCCTGAGTTCCGTCTGTTGAACAATCATCAGCAATAATTAACTCCCATGGAAAATTTGTTTGCTGCATCAGAATGCCTTCAATGGATTGACGAATGTACCTTATCTGATTATAGGTTATCAAGCATGCAGAAACCAATGGTTCATTCATCTATTATCTCCTTTCTCACAAAGCAAAAATATACTAGAACACAAATCTGGGTAAATTTGCCCGAGCTGATAGCAACCCTCCAGGTACTCCTTTGAAATAATATCCGTATTCAGCAATCGATCCCATTGAAAGTTGGCAAGGGCTTTAAAGAAAATACCGGACCTTTGCACAACTTTTAAGCCAGCTGCCCTGGCATCCCGCTCTAACGTATCAAGCGTATAGGTAATACGGTGTCCATGTTCCTTTTCAGCTGGTGTTATGGCACTATTATGCGAAATCAATCCCATTTTTACCGCTATCTGTCTTGAGGGCGCATTTGCATTAGGGCAAACCAAAAATAACCTACCGGTATCTGTTAACCATTCATTGTTAACACGCTTCATCACCCTCACCGGGTCATCAAGGTGTTCAAGAACATGGGTTAAAATTATATTCTCATATTTTACAGGAAGCCTTACCTCTTCGAATAAAGCGTGTACAAACTTAAGGTGATCGCCAAATTCGGCTTTTGCCTGACTAATAGCCTCACCGGAAGCCTCAACACACGTTATATCGGAAAAATATGGAAGTAATCTCCGCGTAAAGTCACCTTTAAAACTGCCTAATTCCAAAACATTACCAGGCTTAAAAAAAGGCTCAAATGAACGCACCATAAACGGATGCATAACGTCAAAATCAAAGTTATAGGCATACCGGTGATCCTTCGTGTCTTTTATTTCCTTATCGTAATCCCGTTCTATTTGCGGCATTTTGCAATGTCAGTTTAGTTTAAGCGCCAATTTATAAGATTCATCCGTTGTATCCTCTATCTTTTTAAAGCCAAGGTCTTTATATAAGTTAACCGCGGGTTGGTTGTTTACACTTACTTCAAGTTGCAGCTGTTCAAAAGACATTTGGCTAGCCCTTTTAATGCTCCTCATAACTAGTTTCTTTGCTAATCCTTTGCCTGTATGGACAGGCTCAACGCTAACATTGGTCACATAAGCAACTTTACGGGTATTGTCATTTAAATAAACAGCTACAAGCCCAATCAGTCTGTCATTAAACCACGCCTCAAACCGTACGGCTCCATTCATAATCTTTTCGGTATAAAGCTTAATATCTACCCGCGAATTCAAAGCAGGGATAAATGATCTGTTACATTTTACTAAATGTTCATACACTTCATCTTTGCCTGCACGATTTTCAGTAAACTCGTAATCCATTTTAGTCAATTCTCGTCCAACACAGCCAATCCAAAACCGTACTTACCAAATTCGTTTCCATTGTAGAGGAGGTAAGTTCTACCTTGCCATTCAAACAAATTAGGATAACACATCATATCCGAATCCCAACTGTTTTCAGTAACCGGCAAGTTCAACAAATCATCATTTCGATCCCAGTTAATTAAATCGGTAGACATTGCATAACCCAATCGGTAAGATTTTGTCTTATCTGTTCTAAAACCCCTAACATGCCTGAAACAAAATACCATGTGATAATTTCCATTTTGCCGAATAACCGTGGGTAGTGCCTGGCACTCATCTGCATTAATCACATCCTTAATTATTGCTCTTCCCTCCCTCATAAAATTAATACCATCATCTGATACTGCATACCCAATTTTATAAACTCTTTCAGCGGATTCACCTGCATCAAACTGCACCCATTTAGTGCCAAATATATACCACATATGGTATCGGTTACTGTACTTCCTAACGAACGAATCGCCAACAAGAAAAGGTTCATGTAAAGATGAACTCATTATAGGACCATCACCCAATCGATTGAAAGTAATGCCACCGTCCGTACTTATTGCCAATCCGGTTGATGTTTCAACAGACACCGATACCCGTCTACTCCAGCCACAAGTATAGGCTAAAATTCGCTGACCATCATGTAATGGGCTAAACGGAAAAATTCCGTGTTCATCAAAGGCACCGAGTTTACCTGGTTCAAGTACGGGTTCAGAACTTATCTGCAAAATCTTTTTAAACTCTTTATCAAAGTCAGCAAACAGAATGTGGCTGGTAAATTTGCCTTGTTGATCCTTCTTTCGAATAGAAAAATAGAT
This sequence comes from Flammeovirgaceae bacterium, assembly GCA_015180985.1. Taxonomy (NCBI): domain Bacteria; kingdom Pseudomonadati; phylum Bacteroidota; class Cytophagia; order Cytophagales; family Flammeovirgaceae; species Flammeovirgaceae bacterium. Next base: position 2,219,907 of record CP054185.1, on the reverse strand, counting down.
CCTCACCCGGTCAACGAGCGGAAGTGCCTGAGGCGATTGAGCATATCCTGCATAGTCGTTCAAACTAGGATGATCAAAGGGATTAAAAATTCTACCGATTTTCTTCCATTTCATAGCTATAAACATCCATCCAACAGGGCCAAACCAAAACCATATCGACCCACCTGATTACCGAGGTACAGCATGTAAATAGATCCGTCTAATTCAAAAACATGTGGGTAACTGATCATTTCAGAGTCCCAACCCTCCTCGGAAACAGCAATACCGGCTTTATTATCATCGCGCGTCCAGTTAAAGCCGTCATCTGAAACGGCATACCCTATCCGGTAACCTCCGGTCTTTGAGCGATAATTCAAACTGTACCGATAACAAAAAAACATGTGGTACCTACCATTTGAATAGAATACATCCGGACTTGCCTGGCACTCGTTTTCTTCGAGGCGAACATCAATTAAATCTCTATTTTGTTTTTTCCAGTTAATTCCATCATCAGATATTGCCATCCTTATCCTATAAACAGGTTCCGGCCTGTTTTCAGTAGAAATCCATTTTTTTCCGGCAATATAATAGAGCACAAAATAATTATTAAAGCGCCTTATTTTTGGCCCGCTGAGAATAAAAGGTTCATCTGGAGAATAGGACAATACAGGCCCCTTCCCAAGCCGAATAAAAGTTTTCCCGTTGTCGCGACTACAGGCAACCCCAATTGCCACATTAAACGGAACCGATTCGCAACGTGTCCAGCCCCCGTAATAGCCCCAAAGTTCATCTGCATTTCGAATTACAGAAAACGGGTAAGTACCGAATTCATCAAACGTGCCCCGCTCACCCAATGACATTACTGGCTGTTTAGCAAGTTCAACAACTTTGAAAAAGTCAGTCCTCTTTAAATCAACGTAGGCGGTGTAACTTACATACCTTCCCAGTTCATCTGCCGGTGGCCGGCACGAGAAATACACCCGCACAAAGTCATCAAACAACAACACACTTGGCGCCTGGGCAAACTCGGCCAACCAATTTATACCTTTAACTTCCTGCGGATTAAAAATTCTTCCCAATTTTATCCAACGAAACATAAATCAATTTAGAGAAAACCGCATCAAAAAATTACGCACCTCATCAACAGAGTTAAACATCATCACATCAATAATAGACAAGGATGGAATAAAGTCACCGCTAAACTGTTTGTAAGTTATTGGATCAGCCTTAAGAAATAAAAGTTCAATCCCCTCTTCTGCAAAACGACTGCGACTATATAAATCTACTCCTCCTATAGGATTTATGTAAACCGATGTACTACTGGCTTTACACAATGCTAAGACCTTATCTTGCGCCTTCAACGAATGATCAATGTCCATTTGTGAGGAGATTTGCATTGGGGTAACAATATTCAAATAAGCCCTAATTTGTTGTAAAGAATGATAAATGAATCGGAACAGATTGTGATCATCAAAATCAAGGCTGCTCTCAACTACAGACATTACTGGTTTAAAGTAAGGTGCTTTTCTATAAGCCTCTGTAATTCGGTTAATAAGTTTACTCTTCTCAACAGGCCAGCTTTCAGCCAGGTAGCGGTCACATACGGAAAGGTAATCCGAATCATTTTTAATAGGAAGGCTGATATAAGATGGACTATTGTTTATAAGAATCCTGTTTCTATGGATCCATCCCTTGCGACTGAACTCAATATTGTCATAAATAATAAATTGATCAACAGCATTCATTAACTGAAAATACCCAATGTAGGGGAAAAAGTAAGGCTGCATAATGGCCAACTTCATAGTATCCGTTAAATCGCATTACAAATCATCTTGCAAATCCGTTCAATATCAGCATCTGCAAGCTCATGGAATATTGGAAGGCAAAGTATCCGCCTGCTTACAGATTCACTAACCGGCAAAGTACCCGAAGCATAAAGTCTTACTGTATTTAAAGCTGGATAAAAATACCTCCGCGGGAAAATTTGATTGGCCTGCAGCCTGTTTAAAATCCTGAGGGTTACCTCTTCACTCTCCAAGATAAGCGGGTAGTAGGCATAATTGAATATGGCAAGTTTATTTATTGATAACGCCTGAACTTTTACATGGTTGAGAAGGTTGTCATACATTACCCACTGGAGCTTCCTTTTTTTTAAGACGAAAGGCATGAAATTCAGGTTAACCAATCCCATGGCGGCATGGAACTCTGAGTTTTTACCGTTGATCCCAACTTCAGCAAAATCTTCTGGTCCATTGTGTCCAAAGTTTCGCATGAAATCAAGTTTTTTAATCAACTTCTCATCCCGACTGAAAACAGCTCCACCTTCAACGGTATGAAATAGTTTAGTGGCATGGAAACTGGTAGTGCTTATATCTCCATAAGCAAAGACTGATTCACCTTTATAACTTGTGCCAAAACAATGAGCTGCATCATAAATTACTTTCAGATTGTGCTTCCTGGCCACCTGCTCAATGGTATCAATGTCGCAAGGATTACCATAAACATGTGTTGCCAGAATGGCTGATGTTTTTTCGGTAATGGCCTGCTCGATCAAAGCCGGATTAATATTTAATGTACGTTCATCAATATCCACAAACACCGGTTGGCATCCTTCCCACACAATACTACTGGTAGTGGCTACATAACTAAACGGTGTGGTAATAATTTCGCCTTTCAGGCCCAGGGCTTTAATAGCAAGTTGCAATGCTATTGTCCCGTTGGTTACATATAATAAGTAGGGTACACCGAGGTACTCTTTTAATTTTTGCTCCAGTTCAACCACCAGCGGGCCGTTGTTGGTAAGGATGTTGCGCTGCCAGATGCCTTCCAACAGTCGCTCATACTCTTCGCGGGGCGGTAAAAAAGGTTTGGTTACCTGAATCATAATACTTACCGTTTGTTAATAAAAAATAACCGATTACCTGCCTGCTTTAAAACCGGTAATAAATACTCCATTGTTGTTTGGTGACCCGCGGTTTTGAGGGCAAAATTTACACTAATATAAATAGCGGCAAATATACCGCCTGTAAGAATACCAGAAAGCGGAAACGCAAACGGAGATAAAACGTAATCCACAATCATAAAGATGAAAAGACTGATACTAGCAAACAGCAGGAAATATAAACCGATAATTTTACACTGCCGGATAAAGGATATTCGGAAAGAGTACGTAACCGACCAGTTGGAAAATAGCCAACTTAAAATGGACGCCACAACTACCGAGTACAAAAATGGTGTAAAGCCCCATACAATCGCCACCACCAGAGGTAGTAAACCGATGGTTTTGCCTGCATTACCAAACCAAAAACTTTCTTTTGCTTTGCCAGCGGCCCAAAATGCGCTTACTATCAATAAACTGACAGGATAGGTAAAGGACTTTAACACCAATACCTGGAAGATAATAACGGAAGGTTCCCAATTACGACCAAACAATATGGTTATCAGATCACCACCGGCAAAAATAAGGGCACCACTCAGCCCAAACGATACGAACGCAACAAACTCTAATAGTTTAAAATAAACACCGGTAAACCGCAGCGGATCATCCTGAAGCCTGCTTAATACCGGAAATGACACCCGACTGATGCTGGTTGAAGAAAACGTGGTAACCAACGAATTAAGTGAAGTGGCCCGGCTGTAAAAACCCAGAGTAGCTGCACTAAATACTTTACCCACTACAAGCGTATCAAGTTGCGATGCAAGCTTAGTGGTTACATGGTTAAGAAAAACATATGTACTGAAGCCACTTAGCTTTTTTATTTCGGGCCATGAAAACTCTAATTTTGGTTTCCATTCGGTAACCTGCCAAAGCAGGGCTGTACCAATTGCCGCCCCCGTTAAATTTTGTACCACCAGTGCATACACGCCCCAACCCCGGTAAGCAAGAACTATTGCGAGACTTCCACTAATAAATTGAGCTACAAATGCTCGTAAAGTAATTTTTTTAAACTCCAGGTTTCTACGCAGAATGGTTTGCTGCACCAAGTTAAAACCATTAATTATAAATCCGAGCGACAGGTACCTAACCAGCATGGTGATTCGGGCATCATCATAAAATGCAGCGATGAAGGGTGCCAGCAACCAAAAAAATACAAACAGAAGAAGACCAATAATCAGATTAAAGTAAAACACTGAAGAATAAGTTAGAGAGGTGTTTTCCTTATTCTGAACAAGCGCAGAAGCCAGGCCAAAATCAGCAAAAACCTGGGAGATGGTTATGAACACAAGCGCCATGGCTGCCAACCCAAACTCAGCCGGAAGCAGAAGTCTGGCAAGAAAAACAGAAACTATGAAGGAAACCCCCTGTTTTGCAAAAATAGAGAGCATATCCCAAAGGAAAGACTGTGTTGCTTTCTGCCTCAACTGACTCATTGTTCAATGTTGAGTAATTTTGCTACTCTTTTTAATTCATGCAACCAAGTACCGTCTTCTTCAATCAACTGGGTGCCTCTCTTAACAAGCGAATTGTGAAGTGTCTTGTTCTCTAATAACAAAAAAATCTTTTCAGCAAGGTCATTCTCATCTCCGGCATTATAAAAAAGCAAATCACGACCCTCGCTAAATAACTCGGTAAGGTTTCCAGCCTTCGGAGCAATAACAGCACTGCCTACCGCCTGGTACTCTCTTAATTTTAAAGGGGAGTAATGAAATCCTTCAGCAGAAGACGCACTAACGATGGAGATATAAAAATTACTTACTATTTGAGGGATAACCGTAAAAGGTTGTCTACCTGTAAAGATTACAGAGTCAACTAATCCCAGCCGACACACCAATTTTTGAACTCGTGAATGCTCCTGCCCTGAACCAACAAGAATCAACACAGTGTCGTTATAGCGGTTATTAACCATTTTAAAAGCCTTAACTACTGTGTCTAATCCATGAAAAGGTCGGAAACTTCCGGTCCACCCGATTACACGCTTGTTTGTGAGGTTAAACTTTTGAGCAATTAAACTGCCATCCACCTGTGGATGAAACAGACTGCCATCTACCCGATTGGGAGATACAATAACTTTATTAGAAGAAACGCCAAGTTGAATTACTTTTTGCTTTACCTCATCCGAAACACAGGAAACCAAGTCAGCATTCTTTAATGATTTTGCCTCAAACTTGGTTTCCAGCCACTTACCCCAGCCCGGTCTGTTAACACCCCATTTTTCAGCCTCCCAAACCACAGGTGCCTCAACCGATACAACTAAAGGAGCCTTAAATTTATCAGCTAAACTTCTTCCAGGCCCATGGAATAAATCATGGCGCTCCCAAACCAAAACAACCTTCTTATTGTATAAAACTGTTCCGTTCTCAATTGGCCAAGCTCCTTTTTTGGATTGATAAAGACGCCAGTCCTTGTATGCAGTAATGAGAAATTCAGGAATGGACTTTCTGATTAATGAATAATTCTCCTTGTTCAATGAGGAGCTAACGGGCCTGGGAAACAGTCTTGCTTCAGCAGGATTAAAAATTCCATCTACCGTAGCAACCAAAGCCTCTCCCCATAACTGTTCACCGGCACTTGCCCAACCTGATGAAGTAATCCAGCCGGCTTCGTTACCCTGCCATGCTGTGCTTAGACGTGGAACTATAAAAATTGAAGTTTTAATCACAAAATTATTCTGCTGATTTCACGATTTCAGATAGACTACTATCAAGCACAATTCGCTTTTTTCTATTTTTATGCAAAAGCGCGCTGAATACCGCAAGTTCAAGTTCGGGATCATGTAAACCTGCTGATTTTATAAATTCTCTGACCTGGCCAGGCTCTCTCATTTCATTTCTATATCCTTCTCCGAAAGCAGTTCTAAAGAATGTAAAGCCTGTAATATACAATTCGGAAAAATTGGTATGAAGTACCGCGTAAAGGGCGCAAAACCCAATAGTAGGCTTATATGTACCCAAATCAGATTTTATTTTCTTAAATAGTTTCCTGGGCAATGTGAAAACAGTTCTGGTCAATAAATACTTTTTATAAAAATTAAAGATCACCCGATAACCACTGAATTCTGAAATTGGATTTATCAAGTATCGGATATTTAGTGAATCATAAAGCGCAAGGTTTAACGGCCCGCCACCGCTTCTCTCATTTTCGTAAAAGCTATGGAACAAAATGTCCGCTTTTGTGCCGATATCCTCTTTCCATTCACCTTGTTTTAACAATAAGGGAGCCTTATTCACTCTGATTACTACATCAAAACCATCAATGTATTCACCTTTACCTGTGTGGAAGGCTGAGTTTGCAGCTCCAATAATGGCAACTCGCTTACCAAGTAACAGCCTTTCCAGGTTAATTGTGCGCCTAAAAATAGAAAAAAGCAAAAGGCCATAAACAAAACGGAAAAGTTTAATAATAAAATCCATTATACAACTTTTCACATTTACCCCTTTAAAAAATCTTTCCGGATGGCCAGAGTATTAATGCGATCATGCGTCCAAACATACTTGCATGATGCAAGTATGTTATACAATGAGTCTAATTGTTCCTGCGAATAATTTTGCACAAGTTGTGCATTTTCAAATGCAATGAAGGGCGGATTTAATCCACTCTCCAGGGCCATTTTAACAATCTCGCCATCATATCCTTCAGTATCAATAAGCAAAATATCTAAAGTGTCAATTCCATAAATCTCGATAACTGATTTCAATGTGAGACAAGTGGTACTTTCAGCCTGAATTTCATTCTCATGAATACCATGTTTTAAGAGATGGTCCTTATAAAAGGATGCTAACTGACGGGCCCATCCATTGTTTTGCCATCGCCCTTCATCTTTAATGGTATAAAGTAACCTGTTTTCGTTACTTTCGGCTACAGCCGCCTTTATCAATGTTACATTCTTTATGCCCTTATAAAATATCTCAAGTTTTTCGAAATTCACAGTTGACGGTTCTATGAGGTATCCACGAATTCTCCCTGATTTTAAATAAGGATAAACAGAATCGCTGGTAACACCATCACAAGCACCTACCTGAACAAGGGTGATCTCTTTATCAGTAAGTGCCAATAAGCAGGCTACAATCTCCACATTGTCAATTGTTGGTTTAGGCAGATACTTGCGTGCACGATTAAGCCGGGAAAGTTTCAATCCGAAAAAACCAAACAAACTGTTAACGAATTGCTTCAGCATATTCGATCTATTCACTGATTATTAATGAAAAAATGGCCGTAAAGTAATTCGGCCACTTTAAAATCAAAAGGCGTGTCAATATCAATGGATTCTTCCTGCGGCAAACGGAAGAAATACGGACTTTTGCCTAAACAACTTTTTTTCTCAATCATTATATCCCTGGGCAAGATAGAAATACAAAATGTAAGCTTCATAATATCAGGCAAGTCCTGAGAACGAGGTATTTTTTTTCCATCATAATTAAAGGGTTTACCGTTCAATATAAGGAACTCCTTCACATCAGCTACGGTGGTAATTGAATCATACTCTTTCGGCAATGTATGGTACAGCTCAAACGCCTTATTAAAAGATTCGGATCTAACCAGTGGTGTAGTAACCAGTGCGTAAAGTATATCATCGCACTGCATGGCTGATGCCATGTTCTCGTACACTTCACTCATTGACACCGTATTCGATGCGAAATAGGGATCACGTTGATGCGTTTCTGCCCCCATTGAGCGGGCAATTCGGAGCATTTCTGAATCGTTTGAACTTACAACAACGCCATCCAAAAACGATAAAGACAGCAATTGCCTTACCCTGATTTCAAGCAAGGTACTTCCGCAAAAAGGCCTGATATTTTTATTTTCAACACGCAACGAGCCTGAACGCACCGGAATCAATGCCTTAATTTTTCGTTTCATTTTAAACCCTTTTAGGATTTACCACCTCATATTTATGATGTTCGGAAGGAAGCACCCTCTTAACAGGTGAGCCAAGCGCCAGTTCAGTGCTTCGGATGTCTTTAACAAACTTTTTAAAGGTATCCGTTTTCAAATCAAGGGCTACTTTATCAAAGTGCACCCAGTTCACATCTCCCAGTTTTACGTGCTTTTCAATCATTTTTGCTCCACTGGCCACAGCGAGCATAGAACCAAACGATCCAATATCGTGACTTGAATACCCAGGAATAAGTGATGGGTACTTTTTGGCCAGCTCCGCATAGTGCCTAACAACTGAAACGTTACAATCGTGAAGAGGGGTTGGGTATGCTGAAACGCAATGAAGCAAGTAAATTTTTTCATTACCTGCAAAAGTTTCTAGCACATAATCCTCATACCGCTGATCGGTATACCCTGTCGATATTACGATGGGTCCATTATAAGCACGGGCAACTTGTTGGTGAAATTCATGATGATTGGATATTGTTGAGGGTATTTTTATCAACTTAGGGTTAAACTTCCTGATTATTTCAAATGAAGGAAAATCGAGTACCGAACAGAACCAGTCAATCTTCAATGACCGACAGGTCTTATCTAGAATTTCTAATTTTTCTTCATCCAGTTCAACTCCTTTCCGATAATCGCCCAGAGTTTTACCAAAAGGAGACCAATAATAACTGCTTAATTTCTCAGCCGAATAAAATGTATCCACATCACGTTTCTGAATTTTTATCAAGTCGGCCCCGGCCTCCTTTGCCCGTTCAACCATTTCCACTAATCGCTGGGTATCACCTAGGTGATTATTGGTTAGTTCAGCCACAATCAATACGGTATTCTCGGGTACTCGCTTCGGCTCAGTTTCTGCTTTTGCAGGTATTGCAATTCTCGAGGAGAATTTTTCTTTGAACTGGGAAGTTGTCAATTTACTATATTCCTTATTGCCCACATGTAAAAGATGAAGTACCGGATTATCCTGAAAGAACTTCACCAATTGCAGGTAATCATATTCTTGCGAATGAACTACCAATTCCCTGTCGGGCTCTGATTCTTTCGCATAATCAACTCCAAGGTTTTTACTAACTTCACCTTTAGCTGTTGAGAAATCAAATCCTAGCAGGTAAATATTCAATTTCTTCTTAAAGTGACTGGAGAGTTGCCGGCATATTTTAAGGGCATTAAGCAAAACAAATCCTTCATCATAATACTCCTCCATTCCAAAACGATAAAGAATCAATTCTTCCGAATCAATTTCAAGCGGGATAGGTAAAACCAAATCATGCGGAACCTGAACAGGTAGTGGTTTTCCTGCAAGGTAATAACAACATTTAAACCCGTGTTCTTTTAGGCTGTGACGAACCCAGTTAGCGCTAAAAACTCCAATATGCCCCTGAATGATCTTTTCAGAATCGTTAATATTAATAACTAAACCGGGTGGTAGTTCAAAACCTTCCAGTTCATCTATGCTTGGGCCTTTACCGATAATGAATACATTATCGGTGCTCCACGCGGAATCGGTACTTTCTATTTGCCTGAAGATATTCTCCAGTATACGGCTTGTCATCAACTTCTACTATTAAATTATTCTCTAACGCTAAATTAAGTCCTGCCAAGATATCCCAGCTATTTGCGCCTTTTGGATTTTCGAAAGATAAAAACGATCCGCGAATTACATTGATCATGTTGTAAACGCAACAACCCAAGATTCTGTACTCGTGACCCTGTGTTGCTTTAACAAGTTCGTCCAATGTTAAGGAGCTAGATAAACCCCGGATTCTGGAGTTAAACCTTTCAACGTTATCACCCGTCTTAAGCCAAAGGTTCAACTCAGGGCAACCAAGAAGTGAGCCGACATGCTGGTAATCCAAAAAGCAGGCAATCGAAACCCCCCATTCGGCTAATCCTGAGGTAAAATTTTCTGTTCCATCAATTGGATCAATTACAACAATAAACCCCTCCTCCTCTTTGTGGCTTACCTCTGCTTGACTTTCCTCTGTTACAATCGTTACCTTTGATTCCTCCTTTAGAATATCTAGAATAAGAGATTGAACAAATAAATCGCCATCGGTAACATAACTTAAATCATCTTTAAGCGATCTTCGGTCTCTTAGCGCAATTACACCTTCCAGATTTTTCTGAATTGCTGATTTAACTTTAACAAGAAACTGATCAATATTCATAATTCCAAGTTACAATCAGAATGTAGCTGAATTATTTTTCCGGCTTTACAAGCCTCAGTAAGTCTTCGAAGGCATTTACCCCATAGTAATAGGCCTCTTCACTACGAAACAGGTCATTATGGTGGGCAATCCGAAAAATGAATCCAGCTTTTTTCATCGACCTGAATAACTGAACTTTACCAAATACACGTACGTGATCATGCTGGGCATAAAAATACGACCGCAAGGTCGGGGTATTAATACCCGCGTCTTCAAAATTATTCTTTAGCACATTTGAAAAAGGGGTCTGCAAAATCGCAGTACCTCCCGGTTTAAGCACTCTCCAAATTTCCCTTAACGCCTTCTCATAATCAGGAATATGTTCTAAAACGTGGTTGGCAATTACTATATCAAACGTATTGTCTGAAAACGAAATGTCGGTAGCATCTTCTTTGCTAATAGACTCGTTTGCAGGAAACAAATCAGCTTTAATGTACATGGCAGGGCCTTCTCTTTCAATTCGTTTAGAAAGATGGGCTTCAGGTGCAAAATGTAGTACGTTGCAGTTCTTAATCTGAAGCCACAAATTAAGATTATCGAAATACATGAATAAATGTCGTTCCCGATCAAAAGAATTACAATACGGGCAGCCGAAATTATCTACATCGCTACCTACCATTTGCAACATGGATATCCATTCCGGAAAAAAAGCGGAACCGCCTTTATATCGGGTAAACCGCCCGAATGTCTCTCCGCAAACATAACATTTTCGGCTTTTGCCAAACCGGTGAAGTGTCTGGTAAACGGCCAGAATTGGTTTACGGTAACGGACATAAACCAATTTTATAAATTCCTTATGACGCTTTATCAGGGTCGTAACCATTTACAATGGGCACTTAATCTTCGTAATAATTATCTTGGACTTTACTGTGATAACCATATCCATAGTAATTATAGCTATAGCCGTAACCATAACCGTATCCGTAACCGTATCCTAGCCCTGATTTAAAAATATCATTCAATACGACACTGATATTTCTCAACCGGCCATCTCCGTAATAGTCGGCAACCATCCTTAGTGCTTCCTTTGGTGTGTAATTCTGACGCACTACATAGAGAGTATGGTGCGCATACTTAGCCAATTCAAAAGCATCGGCAATCAGGTTAATGGGAGGGGAATCAATAATCACATAATCATACTCCTTTAAAAGTCCTCCGAAAAGATCAGCAAGTTTAGGGCGCATTAATAATTCACTCGGATTGGGAGGCACGGGGCCACTGCTGAGTAAGTACAGGTTTTCAATAGGTGTTGGCTGAACAATTTCTTTTAAATTGGCTATACCAGCAAGGTAATTGCTTAAACCGATATTGTTCTCTAGTTTAAAATCAGTATAAAGCCTAGGCTTTCGCATATCGGCACCTATAATAACGGTTTTTTTTCCGGAAAGTGAAAGCACAGTAGCCAGGTTAACGGATGTAAAGGTTTTGCCTTCACCACTGATAGAACTGGTGATGAGGATTATCTTTTTATCCTGGTATCCTGTAAAATAACCAATGTTGGACCTGAGTGCACGGAATGATTCGGCCACAGCAGACTTTGGCTTCTCGTAGACAATCAGGTTACCTTCAGTGGTATTATGGCCAACTCCGCCTATAAACGGCATGTGTGTAATCTTCTCAATATCTTCTTTCGATTGAACCCGAGTATTCATAATTTCAAACAGTATGAATAATGCAAACGGCAAAATTAATCCGCCAGCAAAAGCAATTGTATAATTCTGAACTTTTTTAGGCGAAATAGGGCCGCTAACCTGAGGGTCATTTACTACCTGAATATCTGTCACGTTAGATTCTTTGGATATTTCAGCCTCAGATTTTCTTTGCATCAGAAAAACATATAGGTTTTCAAGCAATGTGTAGTTGCGCTGGATGGTAACCAGTTGCCGCTCGGCAGCGGGAAGGTAGGCCAGTTGTTTCTCGGCATCACTTATCTGCTTGTTTAACTGGTCGGATTTGATTTTATCTGTTGCCTCTAGTGAGGCAAGTGATTCCAGAATGTCTCTTTTAATGGCGCTCAACCGGGACTGTTTGTCCGCAATAAATGGATTACGCATACGGTCAACATCACCATAAAGTTTAACTTCGAGTTGCAATTCAACCATACTGGCTACCAGGTTGGTAAGTACTGGATCTTGTATACCAACAGAAGTTGGCAGAATTACTTGATCATGATTTGTGCTCTTACTTAGGTAATCACGAAGGTATTTATAGTAATTCTCATTTATCAAAATGGCTGTTTTTTGGGTTTCAAGTTGTTCAAGTTTTTGAAAAACCCTGAGGGCTTCCGTGCCCAGGTCAGTAACCACATTTTTGTCTTTAAACTTTTCGAGCTGTATCTCAAAAAAACGCAAAGAATCGCGAATTGATGATAATTGATGATCAATAAATCGTATAGCTCGGGTAGCTGTTTGATTTTTCTTTTCAAGGTCATAGTACTGATAGGCAGAAATAAGTTCGCGCATAAAATCAAGTTCCCGTTGTTGGTTCTGACCCAGGATGCGCAGATTTACTACAGAAGCACCTTGTTCAGCCCATTTTGCTTCGAGCCTTGATGCATAGCTTCGTGAAACAGCCAACGTACTGTGGATAGTTAACAAAAAGGGATCGTTATAATAGGTTTCAAGTTTACGGCCATTTTTGCGAACAATGATAAATTTCAAATTATCAATAGTTATTGTATCACCAAATTGATATGTAACCTGATTATCAACGGACAGAATAAATTGGCTTTCATTAATAATTGTAAGATCAAAAGCGTGCGATCCGTTTTCTGCACCTGCAATCACTTTAGCTTCAACGGGCACATGGTGATAGGCATCAATGGTAAGAACTTTACCTTGACGGTAAAAGAGAACCCCGAAATTAAGACTATCAATAACCCGTTCAATCAATGGAATAGAACGAATGATATAAATCTCATTGTAGTAATTCCTGTATGGACTTACAATTGGATTGTTGTAAAGAAATTTACCTTCACTGGGCTCCTGAGTTTCTCGGATTATAATAGACGCGTTAATCTCAAAAACAGGTACTGAGTAACGATTGTATAAAAAAGCTATACTAACAGCTACTACAATAGATAAAACAATTAGGTACCAAAACTGTAGTGCCCGGTAAAGCACCCGCTTATAATCAAGTGTAGTGCTTTGAGGGGACTGACGGATATCCTGTTCTAAAAATGACTCAGCCATTAATCAATCGAGTTAATTAATGTTATAGTGATAAGAAACAATGAGAGTGAGGATATGAATAATGAAAGATTCTTACCAAAGTAAGTCTGGTACGGTCGCTGCCTCAGGGAGGGCACAATAAGTATGTCATTTTGATAAACGAAATACTCCGGTCTATTTACAAAATCTTCATCCAGTAGGTCAATATAGCGTACTTCTGCTTTTCCATTTACCTGCCTGATAAGTTTAATGTTTCGTTTATCCGCCAGGTCGGTAAGCCCCCCAGCCAATCCAATTGCTTCTATATAATTAACGCGGTTATTTGGAAGGGTAACAGTACCCTCCTGTTTTACCTCGCCCAGAATGGTAAAACGAAAATTTATCAGTCGCACTTTTACAACGGGAGACTTGAGATATTCATCGGCCAGTTTCTGTAATTTATCCTGTGCCTCATATACGGTTAACCCTGCAACTTTTACTTTACCTATAACCGGATAACTGATCTCCCCATTCGGGTCAACCAATTCACCTATCAGGAGGGCATTACCCTGAGTAAGATTGAAATTCGTGTTACCTTGAATGCTCCGATTAAAAATATCGAACTCTTCAGGCGTCAGGCTCTCAAACCTCACTGAAAGATTGTCCTCGGGTTGAATACGGTATTCGTACATTTTTAAATCATATGTCCTTACCACAGTATCCTTGGGTAAATCCTTTTTATTCACATCATCTTTTTGCAGGAGTACGTACTTCTTGTTGGTAACGCAGGAACTGAACAGCAGGGAGGAACAAAACAACCACCAAAAAATCCTCATCATCAGGGTCTTATTAAAAATTGAGCTACAAATATAGGAATATACCTTAATTCGGGGCATCAAAGAGAGGTAATCAATGATTTGATGTGCAGAGAAATATTACCTTATATACTTTTCAAAACTCTTATTCTCCCGCTCAAACAAAATCTCCTTGGGCAGCGACTTGAAAAACTCGTAGGTAATCCTCAACCCATCGGCCCGCGATACTTTGGGTTCCCAACCAAGAATTTCCTTTGCCTTGCTGATATCGGGCTGGCGTTGCTTAGGGTCGTCAACCGGGAGGGGTTTGGTGATAATTTTCTGGGGTGTACCCGTTAGCTTTATAATTTCCGTTGCAAAATCCATAATTGTGATCTCCTCCGGATTGCCGATGTTCACCGGCAGGTGGTAGTCCGACATAAGCAGACGGAACAATCCTTCAACCTGGTCATCGATAAAACAGAACGATCGGGTCTGCGAGCCATCGCCAAATACAGTCAGATCTTCTCCCCGCAGGGCCTGCCCTATAAATGCCGGCAATACCCGGCCATCATTTAATCGCATACGCGGACCGTAGGTATTAAAGATTCGCGCGATGCGGGTATCCAATCCGTGGAAGGTGTGGTACGCCATCGTCATCGCCTCCTGAAAACGCTTGGCTTCGTCATACACCCCGCGGGGGCCAACCGGGTTTACGTTGCCATAGTACTCTTCGGGTTGCGGATGTACCAGCGGATCGCCATACACTTCGGAGGTAGAAGCAATCAGTATCCGTGATTTTTTTACCCGCGCCAGACCCAGCAGGTTGTGGATTCCGAGCGAACCCACTTTTAACGTCTGGATAGGAATTTTCAGGTAGTCAATGGGGCTGGCCGGTGAGGCAAAGTGCAGGATGTAGTGCAGTTCGCCCGGCACGTGTACAAAGGTGGAGACATCGTGGTGGTAAAATTCAAAGTCGGGATGTTTAAAGAGGTGTTCAATATTTCGCAGGTCACCGGTAATCAGGTTATCCATAGCGATGACATGAAAACCTTCCTTTATAAACCGGTCGCACAAGTGGGAGCCGAGGAAACCGGCACCACCGGTAATCAAAACGCGTTGCTTCTTACCCATATTCTTGCAGTAAACCCCACAAATGTACATGTTTTGGGTTATTCTCAGAACGAAAAACCCGGCCAGTCTTGCTCCTTGTTATGGGTACACGTATATTTGATTACCACACGTGTTGTATGAAAACAAAATTAACTTTAACGGTTCGTAAAAGTGTTATTGACCAAGCTAAGCGATATTCCAGGCGTACCGGAAAATCCATCTCCCAGCTTTTTGAAGATTTTTTTGATACCGGACAGGCTTCTGTAAAATCGGAGCCGCAACGGGCAGCCGAACGACTTCTTCGAAGACTTAAGGCAGCCAAACCGGTAAAATCTTTGAAGGATAAAGAACTTCTTAGAAAACATGTTGCCGGCAAGTATTCCTGATGTGTTCCTTGATACCGATGTTGCCTTCGATATCATTTCGAAGCGTGAACCTTTTTTTGAGTCATCTGTCAATGTACTCAAACTGGCCGCACAGCACCGGGTACAGCTACTGATTTCTGAGATCAGTATTGCTAATCTTATTTACTTAACGTTCGACATATACAAACTCAAGGATGGAAAATCCAGACTTATCGATTTTGTTCAGGCCACTGGAATAGTTCAGAGTGGCAAATCATGTATTTTGCGCGCGTTAGAATCCTCTTTTAAAGACAAAGAAGATGGTTTACAGTATTTTACCGCATTACAAGCCTCAGCAGATTTCTTCCTGACCCGCAACATTCGGGATTACAGAAAATTTGCTGCGACTGAACTTCCTGTATATACTCCCGAAAAATTCTGTGAGGCGTTTGTATCCTAAGCAGAAATAAAATGCGGGTTTATCAAATCCGGTTTATTGTAAACCAGTTCCGTCTCAGCATCTCTCTGAAGAACGCAGAGGCCCACCTCCCGCACAATAGTATGCGCTGCGGCAGTATCCCACTCCATCGTGGGGGCAAACCGCGGATAAACATCGGCTATGCCTTCGGCCAGCAGCATAAACTTCAGGCTGCTGCCTTTTGATACCAGCGTGGGGTTATTCAATGAATCAATAAACGCTTTCGTCTCATCATTCAGGTGCGACCGCGATGCCACAACCCGGATGCCGGGTTGCATCAGGTTAACCGGTGACCTCTTTGGCAATTGAATGGCCTTTCCGTTTCGCTTTACAAAAGCTCCGTTGCCTTCGGCTGCATAATACACATCTCCGCTTACCGGAACGGCCACCACACCAAGTACCGGGCGCTGGTTATGTATAAGAGCAATGTTTACGGTAAACTCACCATTGCGCTTTAAAAATTCTTTGGTGCCATCAAGTGGATCAACCAGCCAAAGGTATTCCCAGTTTCTGCGTAGCTCATACGGAACATCCTTTCCCTCCTCACTCAACACCGGTATGTTGGCTTCGGCCAGCGCAGAAAGAATAGTTGAGTGCGCCCGCTTGTCGGCCATAGTTAATGGCGAGCGGTCCGCTTTCAGTTCGGTATTAAAGTTTTCTGAATGATATATCTCCAGAATTTCCTTGCAGGCACATCCGGCTGCATGAATACCAACTTTTAATAATTCAAATCCTTTCATTTTGTAAATCCAGGTTGCATGTTTCCGGTCTCCGGTTACCAGCGACAGGCGACAGGCGACCGGCAACCTGAAGCAACTCACACAATCATCCCTGCAGCCACCGTTTCATTGGTTCCCTCATCCACTAAAATAACACTTCCCGTAATACGGTTTTTCCGGTAACTGTCGCAGGCAATAGCTTTTGCTGTACGAATCTTAATCCGGGCTATATCGTTCATCACCAATTGCTCAACCCCTTCCATCCGCTGCAAGGTATTAATATCCAGTTTATACTGAATTTCCTTCAATACACCTCTGGTCTCCAGTGTGGTGTGCCGAACAACAAATTTTGAATTAAGATTTACCGGGCGCTGGTTCATCCAACACAGCATCAGGTCAACATCCTGCGTAAGTTGCGGTTGATTGTTGGGCTTACAGATGAGATCACCCCGGCTGATATCCAGTTCATCCTCCAGAGCGATTACCACCGACAACGGTGCAAAAGCTTCAGATAGCTGCTGATCACCCAGTTGAACGGATTTGACGCGTGACGAAAAGCCCGAAGGCAAAATCAATACCTCATCGCCAATTCTGAAAATGCCTCCGGCCACCCGGCCGGCATAGCCGCGGAAATCCTGATGTTCGGTTGTGTGCGGCCTGATAACCTGTTGGACCGGAAAGCGGGCATCAATATGGTTATAGTCACTTTCGATGTGCACAGTCTCCAGCATGTGCAGCAACGTAGCCCCCTGGTACCAATGCATATTCTCCGACCGGTTCACCACGTTATCGCCATGCAGGGCACTGATGGGCACAAACTGGATATCGGAAACTTCCAGCTTGGAAGAAAATGCTTTATAGTCGTGAACAATTTTGTCAAATACCGTCTCATCGTAATTCACCAGATCCATTTTATTTACACATACAATGATGTGCGGTATTTTCAGTAATGAAGCTATAAACGAATGGCGGTAGGTTTGTTCTACCAATCCTTTGCGGGCATCAATTAGTATAAGGGCCAGGTTAGCCGTTGAGGCGCCTGTTACCATGTTGCGGGTGTACTGAGTGTGCCCGGGTGTATCGGCAATAATAAATTTTCGTTTGGGGGTAGCAAAATAGCGGTACGCCACATCAATGGTGATACCCTGTTCGCGTTCGGAACGCAGGCCGTCTGTAAGCAATGAAAGATCCACATAATCAAAGCCTTTCTTCGAACTGGAAGCCTGCACGGCCTCGAGTTGATCCTCAAAAATAGATTTACTGTCGTACAGCAGCCGACCGATCAATGTGCTTTTACCATCGTCAACGCTGCCGGCTGTAGTGAAACGGAGGAGTTGGTTCATGCTTAATTGGTTACCGGTTACTGGTTTCTGGTTGCCTGTTTAAATTAAACTTTAAGTCTATTCCATGTTGTTCTCAACCCATTGAATAAACTTATTTATCTTCTTACTCAAAACCTGGTATTCCTCAGTCAGTTTTTTATATAACTTCTGATCGTTTAGTGATTCGGTTTCTAATAAAAAATCCAGATGAATGATTGTTTCATCACACTCTGATTGAGCATAGATTAGATGCTTGATGTAGTCCGACTTATATCGTCTCCTTCCATATCCTTCGACTATTGCTGAAGTTACAGCCTTTGAAGACCTCCTTATTTGACTCCCTTCTTCGTATAACTCAAACTTTGGAAGTTGTATGGAAAGTTTATGTACCTCAATAGCCAGTCTCTTCGACTCCCGATAAATTTCTAAATCTCTAAAGCTTTTCATACAGCCATGTTTTGTTTTATGAGCCGGTAACCGGCAACTGGTGACTAAAAATATCCCGACCTTTTCCTGTCCTCCATAGCCGTTTCACCGCGTTTATCATCCGCCCGTGTTCCCCGTTCGGTTTTACGCGAAGCGGCCACTTCGGCAATAATCTTTTCAATGGTGTCGGCCTCCGATTCCACCGCCCCGGTTATCGGCATATCGCCACAGGTGCGGAACCGGACACGCTTTATCACAGGTTTTTCATCCGGCTTCAGTTTCAGCCAGGGTGATGTGGAAAGCAGCACGCCATCGCGTTCAATCACTTCACGTTCATGGGCATAGTATAACTTCGGAATCGGTATGTTCTCCGTAAACAGGTACTGCCAAACATCCATCTCCGTCCAGTTCGAAATCGGAAATACCCGGAAATGTTCACCCATATTTTTCCTTCCGTTAAATAAATTCCAAAGTTCCGGGCGCTGATTTTTCGGATCCCACTGGCCAAACTCATCGCGATGCGAAAAGAAACGCTCCTTGGCACGGGCCTTTTCTTCATCTCTGCGCGCCCCGCCCATGGCCGCATCAAACTTGTATTTTTCAATTGTATCGAGCAGCGTAACGGTTTGCAGTGCATTCCGGCTTGCATAATAACCTGTCTCCTCTTTTACACGCCCCGTATCGATACTTTCCTGAACCAACCCGACAACCAACTGCACACCCAACTCTTTCACCAGCCAATCCCTATACTCCATGGTTTCAGGAAAATTATGACCGGTATCAATGTGCACCAGCGGAAATGGTATGCGTGCCGGGTAAAATGCTTTGCGCGATAAATATGCCAGCACAATCGAATCCTTCCCTCCCGAAAACAATAAAGCCGGCCGCTCAAACTGGGCAACTACTTCACGGATAACAAAAATGGCTTCGGCTTCAAGTTCCTGCAGGTGACTAAGGTAGTACTGGTTCATTCGATTTTAGATTGAAGATTTTAGATTGATGATTGACGGATTTTCGGAAGGATGACGCGCTCAAGCTGTTGCAGCGAATCGGTAACTGTAAGCTTGTGGGTTTGCAAAACAATGTCGGGGTTGTCCGGGATCTCATAAGGTGAATCAATACCCGTAAATTCCTTTATCTCCCCGGCTCTTGCTTTGCGGTACAACCCTTTTACATCGCGCTGTTCGCACACCTCCAGCGGAGCATCTACAAAAACTTCGATGTAATTTTCGTTACCCACAATCTTCCTGACTTTCTCCCGGTCGGATTTAAATGGTGAGATAAATGCCGATAACACAATCACTCCGGCATCCATAAACAGCTTGCACACTTCGCCAATCCTGCGGATATTTTCTCTTCGGCCGGCTTCATCAAAGGCCAGGTCGTTATTTAATCCGCTACGGATAGTGTCCCCATCAAGAAGGTAGGTTTTAAATCCCCGTTCATGTAACTGAGCTTCCAGCCGAACGGCCAGCGTGGATTTGCCCGAACCGGAAAGGCCTGTAAACCAAATCACTTTTGCCCGCTGATTCAGCAACTTTTCGCGATCCGGTTTGGTGACCCGTGTTGAAATGGGATGGAGGTTCATTTAGTTCTTAGTTCTTGGTTCTTGGTTCTTAGTTGTTCGCGGTTATAGGTGGTAGTACCAGGTAATAAAGACAATGCAGATGGTGGCGTACAATACAGTTAAGGGAGTTCCCACCCGGGTAAAATCCTTAAACGAATAACCCCCCGGGCCATACACCATCAGGTTTGTCTGGTAGCCAATGGGCGTCATAAAATCGCCTGATGCAGCAAAGGCAATAGCCACAAAAAAAGGTGTGGATGATACCTGCAACTGTCCTGACAACTCCATGGCTATAGGGAACATAATGGATACCGCTGCCGGATTGGTAACCAACGCTGTAACCAGGGTGGTAACAAGGAACAATGCTGTAAGCGCACCCACACTACCCAATGATTTGCTTACAGTAATTAAACCCGCAGCAACCAGATTTGCCGCTCCTGATTTTTCGAGAGCAACACCAATGGCCAGCGAACACACCAATACCATGAGCAAACTAAAATCGAGGTTGCGGGTAATTTGTTCGAGATTAAGAATTTTAAACAGTATCATAGCCGTAAGAATAATCAGGCATGAGGTAAACAATGGAATAAGCCCGGTAATACCGGCTATCAATAAAGCGGCACTTCCGACACCCACTCCAACGCGTAGTGTGGAACGACTTGACTCAACTTTTTTTGGAGCCGAAACAAAAAACAAATCTTTCTCATGCAAACCGGAGTGCTGATGGTTCCCCGATAGCAGTAACAGAAAATCACCACCCATCAATTGCCTCTCGCCTATCCGGCCCGAAATGCGCTTGCCATCGCGATGAATTGCAACAATTGAAGCATTAAACTTCTTCCGGAAATCGGAATCTTTAATTCGCATGCCGATCAGGGTTGAACTGGCCGGAATAACGGCCTCTACAAAATTGAACTGTTCAACAGAGGCATCCTGGGCTATGCGTAAACCGTTATCGTGCCGGATAAGATTATAAATGGATTGTGTATTACCGGAAAAATAAAGCGAGTCGCCAGCCGCAAGCACCTCTTCTGGCGAAACCGGTGAAATCACTTCATCATGCCGGATGATCTCAACCAGAAAAAGATCTTTCAGGTTACGCAAACCGGCCTCCTTCACCGATTTACCAATCAGCGAGGAGCCCGGATGTACTTCTGCTTCAACAAGGTATTCTTTTAAATTTTGACGGACCGCACTGAGTTTACTGCCGTGATCAGGCAGGAGCCGGTAACCGATGAAATACAGGTAGGCTATCCCGACAAGGGTGACGATAATGCCCAGGAACAGAAAATCACGGTACGACAGCAAGGGCAGGTTATACTGCGAAATAAGTCCGAGTAATACCAGGTTGGTTGATGTACCGATAACGGTAATCATCCCGCCAAGGATGGTAGCATACGATAACGGAATCAGCAACTTGGAAGCCGGTGTACCGGTACGGTCGGCCCAATCTTTAACATACGGAATCAGGAATGCAACAATGGGTGTGTTGTTGAGGAATGCCGAAACAGATGCCGAGAAGGTCGTCATCTTAAGTAAAAAGTTCCGCGGACTTTGATTTGATCTGAACAGGTTTGCAAACCAGGCACCACCAAACACCGATCGGATACCGGCTGTAATAAGAATAAGCAGAAATATCAAAATAATCTGCTGGTTGCTTAGTCCACGAAGCAATTCCTGGGGTGTTAAAACACCGGCCAGTAAAAATGCCAGTATGGCAATGAAGAAGGTAAGAGCCGGGTTAAACCATTCGCGGTACAGCGCCACAATCAACAGCACCACTACGGCCAATACATAGGCTTGAAGAACTGTGAACTCCACTAAATTGGTAGATTTTAAAGTCAAATATACTAAAAGTACCCAATGGCCAACAGGTAAGAAGAAATTCTAATGAGTGAGTGACCTATTCAAATCCCAGAACTTCTTCAACACGGTCAAAAATTCTTCCATTTCGCTTAGTGGAATCATATTAGGGCCATCGCTGAGGGCCTTTTCGGGATTAGGGTGTGTTTCAATAAAAAATCCATCTACTCCGGCTGCTGCTGCCGCGCGGGCAAGAAAGGGAGCAAACTCGCGCTGTCCGCCCGAAGAGCCGCCTTTGCCCCCGGGTTGCTGCACCGAGTGTGTCACATCAAAAACTACCGGGGTAAACTGCCGCATAATGGGCAACGATCGCATATCAACAACCAGGGTATGGTACCCAAAACTCGCCCCACGTTCGGTAAGAAAAACGTTATCATTGCCTTCGCTGCGAACTTTATCCACTGCATACTTCATGTCTTCAGGCGCCATAAACTGGCCTTTTTTAATCTTCACAGCTTTGCCGGTACGGGCTGCGGCTTTCAGTAAATCGGTTTGGCGGCATAGAAATGCCGGTATCTGAAGCACATCAACTACCGATGCAACTTCGGCACACTGATAGGATTCGTGAACATCCGTTACAATAGGGACCTTCAAATCTTTTTTTACCATAGCAAGGATCTCCAGTCCCATATCAACCGAAGGACCCCGGTATGAACCACCGGAAGTCCGGTTGGCCTTGTCAAACGAAGCTTTGAACACATAATCAATTCCCAGCTTTTCGCAGCTTGCCTTCACCTGTGTACCGGTCTCCATACAGATGTCGTAACTCTCTGCAACGCACGGGCCTGCAAAAAGCACAAGCCGATCAGAACCAAGACTTATGCTATCGGTCACCGAAACAACTGACCTGAACTTTTCCATCATTTTATGTTCAAACTTTTAAGTTGACCTTTGGCTGCCAGTACAAGATCAGCCACTTCGCGCAGCACACCCTTGCCTCCTTTTGCAAAGGTAACCAAAGCGACCCGGTTATGAAGGTAAAACATGGCATCGGCCGGGCAAACGGGAAAGCCTACTTTCTTAAAAACCGGCAGATCATTAATGTCATCACCAATAAAGGCAACCTGTTTTGCTTTGAGTTTAAAATGCGCCATCAGTTTTTCGCAGACCGATCCTTTATCCAGTATACCCTGATGGCAGAAATCAAGATTTAATTCGGCACAACGTTTAGAAACAGCCGCACTCTCCCTGCCCGAAATCGCCCCTGCAATAATGCCTGCTTTTTTCAGGTGGCTGATGATAAGGCCATCTTTAACATTGAATTCCTTGATTTCGCGGCCGCTGTCATCGTAAATGATTTTCCCATCGGTAAGCACACCGTCCACATCAAAAAAAATTGCTTTAACCTGCGCGGCCTTTTTTACCTGGTCTTTTGTGTAGCGCTCAAGAATCTGTTTCAACGAAACAAAATAAGGTTAACAATGTCGGGGTGGCCAGATTCGAACTGACGATCTCTTGGTCCCAAACCAAGCGCGATACCGGGCTTCGCTACACCCCGAAAATAAAGGAGTGCAAAATTAGAAATATAAACCTGCACTCCAATCCATTTCAATCTTTATGCGATCCCGGCTGGGGTCGAACCAGCAACCTACTGCTTAGCATACCAACTACGATTTTCATCGCTCCTTTTTTTAAAAATAAAGGATTTGGGGTCTGGACTATATCTTCACCATTTCAGGTGTGACGCGTATAGTCTCTACGGAACTTCCCGATAATCATCGGCCCAGTTAACTAACCGGTTCTGATTATTCTTGGGAGGATCTACCCGCAAACTGAGGAAGATATTTTTTGAGAAATACCTGGGGTTAAAATAATAACAGGTATCATTATCCAGACAATAAACACAATAAAGATCAAATTCATTAAAATTTACACGTTTCGTATGAACACCCCGGCTGTCAGCATATGAGTGTTCAAATCTAACGTCAATTCTTCCTTTCTTGATTGTCCGTGCTTTAACCTGAACTCGTTTAAAAACCCCCTGTTTATATGCCACCAGATCAAAAGGTGCATGCTCCGATAGTGGCAAGACACACTAAAAATCCCTTGGCACATAAATCAGCTTGCGCCTTTAACACTCCCAGGTCTCCTTTACTTTTGGTATGATGATTCTTCATAAATTAAAAATAAAGAAAACCAGAAATTTCCTCGGTGTTGCCATGCAGCCCGCGAAGGGTTCACCGAAACAGCGCCATCCACTCCCGTCATTTTGTTTCTGACAAGAGGCTCCATCCTTAAAGGCAGTTGCTCTATCCATTGAGCTACGGGACCATTATGTCAAAGAAAAAAGGGTCATAAAAAACCCTGCGGAGAGGGGGGGATTCGAACCCCCGGTACACTTTTACATGTACGACAGTTTAGCAAACTGCTGGTTTAAGCCTCTCACCCACCTCTCCGGATGAATAAACCGCTTAAAGAATTGCAAATATAAGGGTTAACAACATTCTACCGAATGACATCATGAACTTTGGCCTGACAGCGCCTGTTTAACCTGAAAATGAACCGGATTGAGTTTCTTAACCTGTTAACCTCATTATTGGGCATGGCCACACTAAACGATCTGAAAAAATATACTGACAAACTTTACAAAGAAAACACAACCATGCCCCTGCTGTTTATCGGTCATGGTTCACCGATGAACGGCATTGAAGACAATGAGTTCAGCCGGGGCTGGGCCGCTATCGGAAAAGAAATTCCTGCACCACAAGCCGTGCTCTGCATTTCGGCACACTGGTACACAAAGGGTACGTGGGTTACGGCTATGGAAAAACCAAAAACAATCCATGACTTTTATGGTTTTCCGAAAGCCCTGTTCGATGTTCAGTATCCTGCCCCGGGCAGTCCGGAACTGGCCAGGCATACCGCAAACCGGGTAACAAAAACAACCGTTGGGCTTGATCATGAATGGGGACTTGACCACGGCACCTGGTCGGTGGTGCGGCAGATGTACCCCGAAGCAACAATACCGGTATTCCAGTTGAGTATTGATTCCAGCAAACCACCGGAATATCATTACGAACTGGCTCGTGAAATAAGTGAACTCAGAAAAAAGGGTGTACTCATCATTGGTAGCGGCAACATGGTACATAACCTGCGCATCATGAACTGGAACCTGCCTGATGCGGGGTTCGACTGGGCCATTGAAGCCAATGAAAAATTTAAGGACTTCATTCAACGAAACAGCCATCAGCCGCTGCTCCGGTACGAGTCGCTGGGCAAGGCTGCCCAACTTGCTATTCCTACTCCCGATCATTATTTACCCATGATTTATATCCTTGGCCTGAAGGACGAAACGGATAGCATTTCCTTCTTTAACGATAAAACGGTTATGGGTTCCGTGTCGATGACCTCATTCAAGGTCGGATAAAAAGGTATTTGCCCGAAATCCTACTTAATTGTTATTTGCAACCTGACTAAGGTAAGGATGTGAGCTGGTACAGAGAATTCGGATTAACGGAAATAATCTTCATTGCAGCATTTAGTGTGCTTTACCTGCTGTATATCCTTCGGGTAATCCGTATTGCCCGCGCTATAGGATCACCATTCGGAATCATCTTTTTAAAATTTATCCTGCGCAGTCTCATCTTTGCGTTACTCATAGCTGCCTTATTGGGCCCGTCTTTTGGCGAGGATAAACGCGAAGTAAAATCAGTCGGAAAAGACATTATGATTTGTGTTGATTTGTCTAAATCAATGGACGGGCTGGACATCGCCCCTACCCGACTGGAAAAAGTAAAGAATGAACTCAAGAAGGTAGTTCAGGCATTTAATTCAAACCGCATGGGCATTATAATATTTTCTTCCGAAGCCTTTATGCAGTGCCCGCTTACTTACGATCAAACCGCGCTATATCTTTTTATTGAAGCAATGAATACTGCCTTGGTTCCATCAGGCGGAACAGATTTTGGCCCTCCCCTGCGCATGGCCATGGATAAACTGGAGAAAGATAACACCCGGGCCAGCGAAGTTACTTCAAAAGTAATTCTGCTCATCAGTGATGGCGAGGACTTCGGAGACGAGACCGATGCAGCCCTGGCAGACATCGAAAAAAAAGGTTATAAACTATTTACCCTTGGCGTGGGCACCAAACAAGGCGGCCAGATTAGAACCGGTACAGGCTTTAAAACTGACCGGAGTGGAAATACGGTTGTAACGCGGCTAAACCCGGATGCATTAAAAACATTGGCCGGTAAAACCGGTGGCCAGTATTTTGAAATTAATGAAAACCGTAACGATATCGCCCGGCTTATCAATACTATCGACCGGATTGAAGGCGAATTGATGGATGCACGTTTTATTGATATAACCGCCAATAAATATTTTTACTTTCTGGCTCTGGCTGTAATTTTACTGGCCGTTGATGTGTTAGTACCTGTAAAAGCAATCCGGATATGAAGCCCGTTGCAGTTTTATTGTTCCTGGCGGTGGTAATAACCGACCCGGCAAAAATCGGGAAAATCAACCGCACCAAAGAAAAGGCCCGGAGCGCCTATCTATCAGGCGATTATAAAACTGCAGCCGCCCTGTACCAATACCTTACCGATTCGCTCGGTGTGCAGGAAGATGAAGTGCTTTTAAATCTGGCCCATGCCCGCTTTCAACTCAATGATACTACACGCGCTAAGACTACCTATCAGCAATTAACCGCCAGTGCAACACCCTCCATCCGGTCAACCGCCCAGCAGCAATTGGGTGTGATGGCCAACCGGGCAGGGAAAGCCGAAGAAGCGTTGAATTTTTTTAAAGAAGCCCTCAAAGCCAATACCGACAACAATGATGCACGCTATAATTACGAACTACTGAAAAAGAAACTGGACGAACAGAAAAAACAGGAACAACAGCAGCAGCAAAATCAGAATCAACAGCAGAAAGACCAGCAGCAGGATCAGAAAAAACAGGAGAAACAGGACAAGAAGAAAGATCAGGATAACCAGCAAAAGCAGGATCATCAGAAAAGCGATCAGCAAAAAAAAGATGAACAGAAAAAGCAGGGCGAGCAAAAACAGGAAGAGCAGTCAGCCGAAGAGAAAAAGGATAATGAAAAGAAAGAAGCCCCTTCTTCGGTTAGCGAAAAACTGGAACAGTTAAAGATCAGTGAAGAAAAAGCCAAAATGCTTTTAGAGGCCATGAAGAACCAGGAAATGCAGTATCTTCAGCAAAACAAACGCAAACCAACAAAACCAAAAGATAAAGGAAAACCAGACTGGTAAACAAAATGCGGGGTACACGTTACCGCTATTATTGTTTTAACCCGTAACCCGTAACACGAAACCCGTAACCCGATTATGAAAGAAGTTTACATCATCTCAGCCGTACGCACCCCCATCGGAAGTTTTGGCGGAAGCCTGGCCTCCATCCCTGCTACACAACTTGGTTCCATAGCCGTTAAGGGAGCCATTCAAAAAGCAGGCATCGACCCGAAACAAATACAGGAACTGTACATCGGCAATGTTATTTCGGCCGGCTTAAAGCAGGCCCCTGCAACACAGGTGGCCGTAGGCGCTGGCCTGGGTTACGAAATACCCTGTACGCTGGTTAACAAAGTATGCGCCTCAGGCATGAAAGCTGTTATGCTCGGAGCACAATCAATTATGCTGGGCGTTAATGATGTGATAATTGCAGGCGGTATGGAGAGCATGAGCAACATACCGTACTACCTGCTCAAAGCGCGGTACGGCTACAAATATGGAAACGGTGAGGTGATTGACGGACTAACGTATGACGGCCTCACCGATGTGTACAACCATTGCGCCATGGGCGTGTGTGCCGATAACACCGCCAAAGAAATGAACATCACCCGGCAGGATCAGGATAACTATGCCATCAACTCCTACAGGCGCTCGGCAGCCGCATGGGCCGCTGATAAATTTAAAGATGAAATTGTAGGGGTTGAAATTACCGACCGGAAAGGAAATGTTACTGTCTTTTCAGAAGATGAAGAATACAAAAATGTAAACTTTGAAAAGATACCAGGCCTGAAACCCGTGTTCACGAAAGACGGTACTGTTACTGCGGCAAACGCCTCTACCATTAACGATGGCGCATCGGCTATGCTTTTGGTAAGTAAGGAAAAGGCAAAAGAACTGGGCTTAAAACCTATTGCCAAAATTCTTGGCTTTGGCGATGCCGCCCAGGACCCGATGTGGTTTACCACTGCCCCTTCCCTGGCCATTCCAAAAGCGTTAAAGCATGCAGGTGTTGATAAAAAAGATGTGGGCTACTACGAAATCAACGAAGCCTTTTCGGCCGTAGCCATCGCCAACAACATTAAACTCGGGCTGGATCCTGATCGGGTCAATGTAAATGGCGGAGCCGTGGCCCTCGGTCATCCGCTGGGTGCATCGGGTGCGCGTATCGTTACTACCTTAATTAATGTGCTGAAGCAAAATAATTCGGCCATAGGCGTTGCCGGAATTTGCAACGGTGGTGGCGGTGCATCAGCCATGGTGATTGAGAAGATGTAAAGCTCTCAAAAGCCCATACAACAAACCAGTCAGCCTTGCGTTGTTTGCAAGGCTGATTTAGTTTTACAATAGGTATGAACCGATTGATCTTCTCATTCCTTCTGCTTAGTACATCTGCCACCGCCCAGCGCGAAGTGCGCACATATTATGACGGCAGCCGTACCCAACTGCAGGAAGTTTATACCGTTGCCAAAGACGATAACGAAAAGATCATCGGCAAATACCAGCGCTACTACCCCAACGGTCGTCTGGCCGTTGAAGGAAACTTTTCAAACGGGAAAAAGTCGGGGGTGTTTACCGAATACCACGAAACCGGCCTGCCTGCCCGCAAACTGGTGTATGTTAACGGCATGCGCCACGGGCCTGTAGAAGTATTTGATGAATCGGGTAAAAAAATTCAGAAGGCCTACTATCAAAACGATATTCTGGTTGATAGTGTACAGTCGTTTTACGACAACGGGGTAATTAAAAGCGAAACCGTTTTTAAAAAAGGCAAACCCGATGGCGTGGTGCGCGAGTACTATCCGCACGGTGTATTAAAAAAAGAAATCCAGTATGCACACGGTAAACCCAACGGCATTACCCGCAGTTTTTATGAAGATGGCATCGTAGCCATTGAAGCAAACTATAAAAACGGCATCCTCACCGGCTTTTACAAAACCTACTATCCCAACGGCCAACTTGAAACTGTTTCCACCATGAAGGATGGATCAAAAAATGGTCAGTATAAAAACTACGATGAGGAAGGGCATTTACTGCTGGAAGGAAACTTTATGAACGGCCGGCTCCATGGCGACAATACAGGTTACTATGCCAGCGGCACGGTTAAACACCGCTTTAAATACAAGGAAGGTTTTAAAACCGGAACAGGGCTAACGTATCACCCGAATGGCGTGCTTGCCCGAAAAGAACAATTTGCCCTTAACGGTATTGATTGGGTAACGGAAGAATTTACCGATTCGGCCAAACGCATTTCAGAGAAACGCTACCGCAACCAGCAACCACACGGGCAATGGACGTATTATTACCCTGACGGAAAAACCGAAAAACTGAAAGAGACCTATGAAGCCGGAAAACTGAACGGCATGCGGTACGAATACTTTTCCAATGGCAAACCGGCCCGCGAAGAAACCTGGAAATTCAATCTGCTGAATGGCCCGTTTAAAACTTACTATCCCTCCGGTAAACTGCAATCCGAAGGAGAGTGCCGATCACATCGTAAGCACGGACTCTTTACAGCCTATTACGAAAATGGCCAGGTAAAAGAACAGGGCGAATACGTTGCCGACAAAAAACACAAAGAGTGGAAGGAGTTTGACGAAAAAGGAAACCTGGTAAAAACCTATGTGTTTAAAGCCGGTATTCTGATTGAAGAAAATTAACTTTGCTATTTCTTAGATTAGCCTCAGGAGATGCTTCGCCCTGGCTCAATATAACATATTGATGTCCTGAGCAACGCGAAGGACCTCATATCAGACAGAAGTGTAAAACTTTATCCTGCGTTCATTTCAGGCTTTACCCTTTCTGCGCTATTTTGCAGGCCCATGCAGGCCATTAAAGAAACCCACTTCAGTTTTCCCGGTCAAACCGGCTTTTACCGCGGCAAGGTGCGCGATGTGTATTACTTCGGCAACATTATGGTAATGGTGGCCACCGATCGCATCTCAGCTTTCGATGTTATCCTGCCCAAAGCCATTCCCGATAAGGGCAGAATCTTAAATCAGATTGCCGCAAAAAATCTGCTGGCTACCAAAAAACTTGTGCCGAACTGGGTAATCAGCACGCCCGATCCCAACGTAACCATTGGTTTTAAATGCGAAACCTTTCCGGTAGAAATGGTTGTGCGCGGTTATCTGGCCGGCCACGCCTGGCGCGAATACAAAGCCGGTAAACGCACGTTGTGTGGGGTGCCGCTACCGGAAGGCCTGAAGGAAAATGACAAACTTCCTAACCCAATCATTACGCCTACCACCAAAGCCCATGTAGGGCATGACGAAGATATTTCGAGGGAAGAAATTATTAAGAGAAAACTGGTAACCGAATCCGATTACCAGCAGCTTGAAGAATACACGCTTACCCTGTTCGGCAAAGGCACCGAACTGGCAGCCGCCCGCGGACTTATACTGGTGGACACCAAATACGAATTTGGTAAACATAACGGCACCATATACCTGATTGACGAAGTGCATACGCCCGATTCATCGCGCTACTTTTATGCCGATGGGTATGAGGGGCGCCAGCAAAAGGGCGAACCACAGAAACAACTTTCGAAAGAATTTGTGCGGCAGTGGCTTATCGAAAACGGATTCCAGGGCAAAGAAGGGCAAACCGTTCCGGAAATGACCCCTGTGATTGTGCAGTCAATTTCCGACCGATACCGCGAATTGTACCGGCAGGTAACCGGTGAAGATCTTGAACCCATCAATTACAACAACATCACGGATCGGATTGAGCAGCATATCCTTAATTCGCTAAATTCCGTTAACTTGCAGGCACAGGTTTAATACGATAAAGAAGATGAAATACACGATTGATAAACAGGAAAAGTACAGTTTGCTGCGCCTGCACGAGGAGAAGATGGACAGCAGCGTGGCGCCCGGCCTGAAGTCGGAATTGATCACCCTGCATGCCGAAGGTGTAAGGAATATTATCTTAGATCTGGCTGAAGTAAAATACACTGATTCTTCTGGTCTTAGCGCACTGCTGGTTGGTAATAGAATCGTCCAGGAAGACGGAGGAATTTTTATACTCGCCCACCTGAGCGACCACACCATGAAACTGATTAAGATTTCACAACTCGACAGCGTACTGAACATTCTGCCTACCGTGGAAGAAGCCATTGATGCCGTTTTCATGCATGAAATTGAGCGCGACCTTAAGAAAACTGACGGGAACTAAAACATCGCCAAATAAAGTAGTTCAAACCAAAACCAAACCGGTTTTGGTTTTTTATTTTTGGCTGTGAGCTTCAAAATCACCATACTCGGTTCCAGCGGGGCCGTGCCTGCTTACGGGCGTTACCCCTCAGCACAATTGGTAGAAATCCAAAACGAACATTTCCTGGTGGATTGTGGAGAAGGCGCACAAATGCAACTGGCTCGCTTTAATGGTAATATCCACCGCATTGATCATATTTTCATCTCGCACCTGCATGGCGATCATTACCTCGGCCTGATGGGTTTACTCTTCACCATGCACCTGCACCATCGCGAAAAAGACCTCCACATTTACAGTCAACACGGCCTGCACGAAATTATGACAGTACAGTTGCGCTACTCCAGGTCGGTGCCCAATTTCAACATCCGGTTGCATACACTCTCCCCCGACAGCCGGGAAACAATTTTTGAAAACAAATGGCTCACGGTTGAAACCATCCCGCTGTACCATAAATTACCCTGTACAGGATTTCTATTCCGGGAAAAAGAAAAACCAAGAAGAATTGATAAGGACCGGTTGCCCGAAGGCTTACCCCATTACCGGATGAATGAACTGAAGGCAGGCTTTGATCTCAAAGACGAAGCCGGAAACGTGTTGTACAAAAATTCCGACCTGACACTCCCACCGCATCAATCGCGAAGCTATGCGTATTGTTCCGACACGGCCTATACTGAATCCATTATTGAACAAATCAGCAAAGTAAACGTTCTCTATCACGAAGCTACATTTATTGAAGATGATAAATCCAAAGCAGCCGAAACCCTGCACAGCACTTCGCTGGAGGCCGCGCAAATTGCATTGAAGGCAAATGCCGGTAAGCTGCTGATAGGACACTTCTCAGCCCGGTACCGTGAACCGGACCACCTGCTGGCAGAGGCTCGTGCCGTTTTTCCTGAAACTTACCTCGCTACCGAAGGCGAAATTTTTACCATACCTGAATGAATACTTCTATAAACGAAAAGAAAAACAGACTATTCATCATGCTGTCCGGATACTTCCTGACCTGCGCCCTGGTTGCCGAAATGGTGGGAACAAAAATCTTTTCACTGGAACGAACATTGGGCATGGAACCGGCCAACCTGAACCTGTTCGGTTATACGCTGGATTTCAACCTGACAGCCGGGGTGGTTATCTGGCCGTTTGTGTTTGTCACTACCGACATCATCAACGAATATTTTGGAAAAGAAGGCGTACGCAGAATTAGTTTTTTAACAGCCGGTTTTATTGCTTTTGCTTTTTTTATTATAGGCGCAGCCACTCTGTTGCCTCCTGCAACTTTTTGGGTCGACCTCTATGCCGAAGAGGGACTGGATATTAACCTGGCCTTCGGCACCATTTTCAGGCAGGGGCTTGGCATCATTATCGGGTCGCTTACTGCTTTTTTGATCGGGCAGTTTTTGGATGTGTATGTGTTTCATCGCCTGCGCAGGTTAACCGGCTCCAAAATGATCTGGCTGCGGGCAACCGGGTCCACTCTCTTCTCGCAACTGATTGATAGCTTTGTGGTGTTATTTATTGCATTTTACATTTTTGGCAAGTGGTCGGTTCTGCAGGTGCTATCGGTAGGCATAATCAACTACATCTTCAAATTTGTTGCTGCCATCGCAATGACGCCTTTGGTTTACCTGGGGCATTTTTTTATTGACCGGTACCTTGGCAAAGAAGAAGCCGAAAAAATATCGGAAGAAGCTGCAAGTAAAAGCGAAGGATTCTTTTAATACCCTGACAGGCGCACAAGGTTATCGCACACTACAGCCGTTGCCACTGCCGCATTGAGCGATTCAGCCTTGCCGCAGCGGGGTATGGTAATCCGTCTGGTTACCAGCGTCTCTACTTCTTTTGAAATACCATTGGCTTCGTTGCCGATAACAATAAAACCGCCATTTAGCTTACTGATGTGATGTATATTTTCGCCAGTTAAAAAAGTACCCAGCACCGGCATATTCACTTTCCTTAAGTACTCAACCAGGTTGGTATAGAACACCGTTACCCGTGTAAACGAACCCATGCTGGCCGCAATAACTTTACTGTTGTACACCTCGGCCGTTTCAGATGAAGCTATGATGTCGGTAATTCCGTACCAATCGGCTATGCGGAGGATAGTGCCAAGATTACCCGGGTCGCGAATATCATCGAGTACAAGGTAAAACCGGCCTTGTTTAAGGATTGGCGCCTTCATTTCGCGCATGCGTACCACCGCCAGGGCCAAGTGGTTGGTTTTATACTCGCCCAAGCCTTGTAAATCATCAACCGAAACCTCCAGCAGTTCGCCCGTAAAACCCGCGGTAAGCTTCCGGTTTTCATCCAGAAACTGCAGGGTAGCCAACAGTAGTTCTACCTTAAAATCCGATAGCAAAACTTCCTGCACACCCTTGGCCCCCTCTACCACAAAACATTGTTCCTGTTTTCGGTATTTCTTTAATTGCAAGGATTTGATGAACTTAATCCGGGCCCTGGAAAGCATTGTTTAATGATTTTGAACCGCAAGAAAAGTAAATATTTTTTTATTCTCTTCACCATCCTGCTGCAAAGCTGTTTGGGTACCCGGCATCTGAAAGAAGGCGAACGGCTGTTGTACAAACAGAAGGTAACCGCACCAAAAAACATTAACAGATCGAAGCTGGAAGAACTTACCGGCATTGAAACCAACCGGAAACTTCTCTTTATGCCAATGCACCTGCTGGTGTCGATGTATTACACCGGTAAGCGTAATTTCAAACCGGAAAAATTTGAAAAGAAAATAGAAAAAAAAAATAAAAAGTTCGATACTAAAATCGCCCGGACAACGAAGCTTAAACGAATCAACAACCTGCAGTTTCGCAAACAGCAAAAAATTGAAAAATACAACGACCGACTGCAAAACGGCAATCTGTTTATGCAGTGGGGCGAACCACTCAGCATTTTTGATACTTCAAAAGTAAATCTTGCCGTAGACCGGATTAAAGACTACCTGTTTACCAACGGCTATTTTAATAACGTGGTTCGGTATGAAACCGAAAAAGCAACCCCGCTCGGCTTTCAGTTAAAAAACGGTATCAACATCCGCTACCGCGCCAACCCCGGTAAAGCTTATGTTATTGATAGTATTTTATTTGATGCACGGGATACGGCCATCCTGGAGTTACTGAGAAAACACTCCATCAACAGTTACCTGGTTAAAGGCGAGCGTTACAACCAGGAAAATTTTACCAAAGAACGTGAACGCATTGACCTGTTGATGAAGGACCAGGGGTACTATGATTTCAGCAGGCAATATATTCTTTATGAAGTAGATACCGCCTCCTTACCGGACCGCAGGATAATTGTTAAAATAAGTATAAAAGATCCGGCCAAACGAGGCTACCACCGCAAATTCTATATCACCGAAATTAACTTTACAACCGATGCAGGCATTACCGTGCCCGGCATGAACCGCAAGCAACTAACCTTTCGCAACATCCGATTTAACAGCTACGAAAATTCCTATAACATTAAAATTCTCAGTCAGCGTATTTTCATTGAACCAGGCAAACCTTATAGCCGCACCAATACCTTCAACACACAGCGACAACTGGCCAATCTGGATGTCTTTAAATTTGTTAATATAAATTTCGATACTACAGGCGGGCAGTTTATCGCCAATATTTTTACCAGTACCTTCGATAGGTATCAGTGGTCGCACGAGGTAGGCCTTAGTGTTACACAAGGATTTCCGGGACCTTACTATAACCTGAATTTCAAAAAGCGAAACATTTTCAGGGGATTGGAAAATTTCGAAATGAACGGCCGCATCGGCTATGAGGGTGTTGCTGCGGCCACCGAACTGGGCAGCGTGTATCAAAGCGTTGATGCCGGCATTAATGCTTCCATTACCTTTCCACAATTTCTTATTCCGCTCCGGGAAGAAACCCGGTACCGGTTCGGTAAACTGAACCCCCGCACCAAGGCCCAACTCGGTTTTAATTATACCGACCGCCCTGAATACCAGCGATCGAACACCTCTTTTACCTACACCTATAGTTGGGACAATTCCCGCATCCGCAGGTTCGACTTCACCTTTGCCAGCCTCAGCATCATCAACTCAAAACTAAGGCCCGATTTTGACAACCTGCTGGACAGCCTGTTCGTCTACCAGGGCAACACCCTAAAGTTTAGTTTTGATCCGTCATTTGTAAGCAGTACCGGATTTGCCATGTCGTGGAATCACAACAACTACGGCAACCTGGAAGAAAATTCAATTTATTTCCGGTGGGCCGTTGAAAGCGGTGGTACTTTTCAAGGCCTTTATACCTTTCCGGTTATTGAAAACCGTAACCTTCAAACTTTTCGATACCTCCGGTTTAATGCCGACATCAGACGGATTACCATTATAAATAAAAACACAACCCTGGCTTT
This sequence comes from Flammeovirgaceae bacterium, assembly GCA_015180985.1. NCBI lineage: Bacteria > Pseudomonadati > Bacteroidota > Cytophagia > Cytophagales > Flammeovirgaceae > Flammeovirgaceae bacterium. The sequence goes on along the minus strand of CP054185.1, from coordinate 2,184,346 downwards.
CCGGTTTAATGCCGGAGTGGGTTATTCATATGGAGATAATCAGGCATTGCCATACGAAAAATATTTCTTTGCCGGTGGAAGTAACAGTGTACGGGCCTGGCGCCCACGAAGGCTCGGGCCCGGTAGCTACCGGCCCGATGAAAGCACCAACCCGGAAAAAGACGGCTTGTATAGTTACCGGTTTGAAGTTCCCGGAGAAATCCTGCTGGAAAACAGCGTAGAGTTGCGAAGGAAATTATTTGGATTTTTTGAAGGCGCCATATTTTTTGATATAGGCAACGTATGGACTTTTAAACCCCGCGTTAAACTTGATGAAAATGATAACGTAGTTGAAAACGGGAATTCACAATTTAAACTCACTGAATTTTATAAAGAGTTCGGCATAGGTACCGGTTTTGGTTTCCGCTTTAACTTTTCATTCCTCATCCTTCGGTTTGATGTCGGGATGAAAGTGTATGACCCGGCCCGCCCGGAAGGCGACCGTTTTGTACTCAACAAAATCAAATTCCTCGGGCCGTTTGGTATTAACCGCGAACCCGTCATTTACAATATTGGGGTCGGCTTTCCATTCTAGGTTTCAATAGGCTATTAAATCGCGCAGGGCCGCCTGTACTTTATCTACGCTGGGCAGCATCATCTTTTCCAGTTCAACATTAAGCGGCACGGCAGGAAGGTTTGCTGCACCCAGCGTCCATACCGGGGCATCAAGGTATTGAAAACATTCCTTTTGAATTCTGCCGGCAAGCGATTCGGCAAAGGAATTTAATAGCGGTTCTTCTGTTAACACCAGAACACGACCATGTATTTTTACCGATGAAACAACGGCTTGCCAATCAAGTGGATTGAGGGTCCGTAAATCAATTATCTCAACCTGCCCGTCAAAATTCCTGGCAGCCTGCCCGGCCCAGTAAACGCCCATGCCATAGGTAATAACAACAACCGTTTCGCCCGATTTGATTTTTTGATTATCGGCTTTTAGCACGGAATTGGCTTTACCAAGAGGAATAATGTAGTCTTCATCCGGCTCAACCGTTCTTGCATCGGCTGTGCCGGCCACCTTACTCCAATACAGTCCCTTATGTTCAAGCAATACAACCGGATTCGGGTCATAAAACGAGGCTTTTAGAAGTCCTTTCATATCGGCCGCGTTGCTTGGGTATACCACCTTAATACCACGGATAGTAAGTAATGCAGATTCAACACTACCGGAGTGGTACGGCCCCCCGCCTCCGTAGGCACCAATGGGCACCCGTATCAACGCCTGCACCGGGAACTTGCCTTTTGACAGGTAACAACTTTTTGAAAGTTCTTCAACCAACTGGTTGATACCCGGCCAGATGTAATCGGCAAACTGAATTTCAACAATTGGCTTTGCCCCCACGGCCGACATGCCGGCTGTTGAACCGACAATATAGGCCTCCTGGATGGGTGTGTTAAACACCCGTTCATCGCCATACTTTTGTGCAAGCGTGGCGGCTTCACGAAAAACACCGCCAAGCCTGCGCCCCACATCCTGCCCATAGAACAACGCTTCGGGGTGTTTTTTCAAAATTTCATCTACCGCATGCAGGGCTGCATCCACCATCACAACTTTTTCTGAGCCCTTTGGTTTACGGGTGCCTCTTTCCTCAATTATGGGTGTAGGCGCAAACTCATGCGTATTGAAATCTTCCGGATCCGGATCAGTCGCAGCCAACGCTTTCGCATAGTCACTTTCAGCCTTAAGGGCAGCTCGTTTCTTTAGGGCATTCAACTCTTTTTCAGAAACGCCCTGCTCGATAAGATATTGATGGAGTTTCACCAACGGATCTTCCTGCTGATGAACAGCAAGGTCGTCACCGCGATACCATTCCTTACGAACGCCCGAGGTATGATGCCCCAGCAGCGGGCATTTGGCATGAATAAGAATAGGTGCACGTGTTGTTCTTACAAACTGAATGGCCTCTTCAAGAACTTCGTATGAGTTGACAAAATCGGAACCATCTGTTCGCACCCGTTCCATGCCTTTAAATCCTGCGGCATAGTCGTACGCATCCATGGCACGCATTTCAGACCCGGTAGCTGAAATACCCCAGTCGTTGTCCTGTACCAGGTAAATAATTGGCAACTTCTTAAGCACGGCCATTTGAAAAGCCTCGGCTACCTCACCTTCTGTTACCGACCCATCGCCTAATGAACACAATACGACCGGCTTATTTTTTCCTTTGAGCAATCCTTGCGATTCGAGGTAGGCAATACCGTGTGCCATGCCCGTTGCCGGAATGGCCTGCATGCCGGTGGCTGAACTTTGGTGTGGAATAGTTGGATAACCGTCCCGTTTAAGCGATGGATGGCCGTAGTATGTGCGCCCGCCCGAAAACGGATCATCGCGTTTGGCCATTAATTGAAGCATCAGGTCGTAAGGTTCCAACCCCATGCCTAATAGCATCGATTCATCGCGGTAATACAACGAGGCATAGTCCCACGGCTTAAGTTGCAACCCGGCTGCCAACTGAATGGCTTCGTGCCCCCGTGACGTGCTATGCACATACTTACTGCAAACCTCCCGGTTTTCATCGTACAAATCGGCCATGCGCCTGGCCGTACACATCAGTTCGTAAGCTTTACACAAAACAGCCTGCTCAATACCAGCTCTTTTTGAAATACCCTTCTTCGTCACACTTTCCAATTCATCCATAATCAACCGATGGTTGTGTTGTCGAAAGATAAGGAATTTAAAAATGCAGAGGCTTCAGACGTGGCGGTGTTAATAATTTCTTGAATCTAATCTGGGTCGGTTACATCGTCCAGGCTGGCAAACTTTCTTCCCAACCCCGATACGGCCGCAACATTAAAAAATCCCACGGCCTTCATACCGGTAGGATTGACATTATTAATATTGGTTGAAACATTGGCCAGCGGAGTTGCAAACAATTCTGCAAAACCACCGGGCCGGTCGGTTTGCAACGCTACCTGGTTAAGAAAATCGAAGGAAGCCTCCGACAAGGAATGAATTTCAACATAAAGTGAATCGCCAACCACATACGGAGATAAAATAGAACCTTTTTCATCCTGGTCGAAAGGATTAATGCCTGTACGGATAGGAGCAATAAAAACCAACCCGCTGAAATTCCCCCCTTTTGAAAAACCAGCATCATAGGCCAGGTTAAGTTCAGAAGGTTTGTTCAGCAACGTTGAGTTCTTATAGGTTTTAATCCAGTAAGTATCTCCCGACTCAAGCGGATCAGTTGCCCAAAACTCGGCCAGGTATAAATCAGTCACAAATTGATTGCCGGGTTCTTTCCGAAACGTAATGCTATCAACGGGCGGCACGCGCCCCATCCGGGTAATAGATGTATACGTCTCGCCTTCGGCCGTGATGCGCAAGGTGTAGGTGCGCCCGGTTTCACCAAACACTTCACCGGAGCCGGGTGTCCAAACATACAGCCCGGCCAGTGTGTCGCTCTCCTCAAATACAAAAAGGTTTCCTTCATTATCTTCAATTTCCACCTGTGCTCCGCTTACACCGGGCGGCAGGGTGTTTTCAAAATACGGTTGGGTTTTAGTTAGTTTAATAAGCTGGGATTCCGCCTTGTTGGTAATCCAGGCATCGACAACCAAAACTGGTGTGGCTGGATTCAGATCCGGGAAAACCACGGTTTCGCACGCCCAGTAAATCGCAGCAGCAGCTAGCAATGCTATTTTCGTTACGGCTTTCATCCTGCTAAAAGTTAAAGTTATATGATATGGAAGGGATAACAGTGCCAATAATAGCCAGTTGGGTTGCCTGACTGTTTATGGCCTGACCGGGCGCTGTGCGATCATCGGCCTGTGCGAAATAAATGGAGAAAGGATTTTTACGGGCGTAAACATTATACAAGCCAAACACCCAGTAATCAGTATTCTTTCTGACCTTACCGTTTTTCTTTACTGTGCGGCCCTGCAGCCGGGCAGAAATATCAAGGCGGTGGAAAGCGGGTATTCTGAAATTGTTACGGGAGTCGGTTTCATTGTAAGGAATCAGAATACCCTGAATAACATATCGTGAGTTAGGGAAGGTGGTGGGCGTTCCTGAAAGCAAGGTGAAATTGGCAGACAACGAAAGCCGCTTGTTTACCTCATAAAATCCGGTGACTTTAAGGTTATGCGTTTGATCGAACCGCGTAGGATACCACTTGCCCCGATTAATACCCTCTACCTGCAATTCGGTTCGCGCCAGGGTATACGCTACCCAACCATTAAACCGACCTGTTTTCTTTTGTAAATACAATTCCATTCCATAAGCACGGCCCTTTCCGGTTAACAGGTCGCCCTCCAAAAATTCATTAATCAGCAAGTCGGCCCCGTCAATGTAATCGATTTGGTTTTTGGCTAACCGGTAATAGGCTTCTGCCGAAAACTCATAAACCTGCTTTTTGCCGATGTCACGGAAATAACCCACCGTGTACTGATCACCCAATTCAGGCTTAATGTTGTTCGAACTGGGTGTCCACACATCCAACGGATTGGACGCAGTGGTATTTGAAATCAGGTGAAGGTACTGTGCCATTCGGATGTAGCTCGCCTTAATGGAACTGGACGGTGTAAGTTGCGCCTTCACCGACACACGCGGTTCAAAATTTCCGTATTCCGTCATCACCTCACCACGGCTAAAGGCTCTGCTGCTTACAACAGTTCTGCGCACCCCCGCTGTGGTGTCGTTATAAATGAATTGATTGCCGGGTCCGAAAGCCCAAAAATGTGAATACCGGATACCGTACTCTACAGAAAAGGTTTCGTTAATGCGCTGGTTGTTGCTGATATAAACAGCCGCTTCCAAGTTATATTTTCTTGAAAGACTGATGTCAATCACCTCACCACCGGATGCACCCAAAGCGTTGGCCGGTTGAAACGAGTAGTAATTACCCTCAGCCCCGAAGGCTAATTCGTTGTTACTGCTGATGAAGTAACTGAATGCCGGCTTAAACGTGAAGTTTGTGATGGAAGAATTCCATCTGAAATAATCCCGATCATCCTCACCGAAGCGCAGGGCATAATCGTATTTACTGAAAATGCCGGAAAAGTTCGCAAACAGGCGGTCGTTGATAATGGAGTTCCAGCGCAGCGTAGCCGTGTTGTTGCCCCACGAAAAGCCCTGGTTGGCATCAAAGAAAAATACATCGCGGCCGGTGTAACCCGATAGAAACAACCGGTTACGGCTGTTAATGTTAAAGTTGGCTTTACCGGTCAAGTCGTAAAAGTTAAGTTTGGCGCCATCCTGCAGCACATCAACAAACGGCCGGGCTAAAATATCGATGTATGATCTGCGACCCGCCACGATAAATGAGCCCTTACCCTCGCGTACTGGTCCTTCAAATGCCAACCGACTAAAGATGGTGCCAATGCCGCCATTTACTTCATATTCTTTATTGTTCCCTTCTTTCATCCGGACATCCAGTAATGACGCAATGCGTCCGCCATACGGTGCCGGTATGGCGCCCTTAAAAAGTTTTACATCCATTACCGCATCGGGGTTAAACACCGAAAAGAAACCCAGTAAGTGAGCCGAGTTGTACACAACCGCTTCATCCAGCAACACGAGGTTCTGTCCCACATTTCCGCCACGCACATTAAAACCTGATGCACCCTCCCCTACGGTAGCCACACCCGGCAACTGCTGTAAACTTTTTATAACATCCACCTCGCCCAGAAAGGCCGGAATTTTACTGATGGTGGTAATGTCAACTTTATTCACGCTCATCTCAACCGACTGCACCGCAGATTTCTCCGCTGCCCCCGAAATAATCACCTCCTGCAGTTGACTGCTCTGTGATTTCAGTTCGATATCCAGCCGCACGTTTTGCTGCAGATCCACCGTTCGGGATTCTTTAGCATACCCGATATAAGAAAACACAACCTCGTACGTGCCTTTGGTGAGTGTAATTGAATAAAATCCGTACGAATTGGTGGTTATGCCGGTATTGAGCGAAGGAACGAAGACAGTAGCCCCGATAAGCGCTTCACCATCCGATGCATCCTTTAAGTAACCACTCAGTGTGGCCTTGTCCTGGCTATAAGCAATGACCATGCTGAGCACCAGCATAATCAACGTTAAAGTAACTCGCATACGCGCATTTGTAGCCGGTAAACACAAAACATTACAAGAATGTTTAAAACCGCTTTTAAATTAAAGCAACCATGCATCAAGAAACCTTTTTTACAGGTTAAGATATTTTGAAGCTTACCCGGAAATCGATAGGTTGTAAAAAAATAGCTATGATTCGGATTGTAACCCTTACCCTTTTGCTGTGTACGCTCAGCCTGTTTGCCCCCGGTCAAAAAGTGTCGCCCAATAAACGGCTTGTTGTTCAGGCTGTTGAAAGCCAACAGGATAAGATGATTAGCACCAGCAACCAGATATGGGCATTTGCTGAAACCGCATTTAATGAAAACCAATCTGCGAAACTTTTGGCCGATTATGCGGAAGCCAACGGCTTTAAAGTGGAGCGGGGTGTGGCTGAGATACCCACCGCCTTTGTAGCCACCTACGGAAGCGGCAGTCCGGTTATCGGCATTCTGGGTGAGTTTGATGCACTGCCCGGGTTATCACAAAAGGCTGTTCCAACCAAGGATCCGCTGGAAAAAGGAGAGCCCGGCCATGGCTGCGGGCACAACCTGTTTGGTACTGCCAGCTTGGGCGCGGCTGTTGCCATTAAGCAGTTAATTGAACAGGGTAAGTTGAAGGGTACGATAAAGTTTTTCGGAACACCCGCAGAGGAAAAATTCTTCGGCAAGTTGTGGATGATCCGTGCCGGGCTGTTCAAAGATGTAGATGTGTGCCTCGACTGGCATCCGGGAGCCGAAACGAAGGCTGCGGTACAAACCGGTTTGTCGCTGGTTGATTTTATTGTTGAGTTTTACGGCCAGGCAGCCCATGCGTCAGCCGATCCGTGGAATGGCCGAAGCGCATCAGACGCGCTTGAATTATATACGTCAGGGATAAATTACTACCGCGAACACATCCGCCCCAGTACCCGCATTCACTACCATATTCAGGATGGCGGCCAGGTGGTGAATGTGGTGCCTGATTACGCGCGCTTATGGGTGCGTGTACGCGATCCGAAACGCGAAACCATGAATGACGTGTACCAACGTGTGATGAAAATGGCCGAAGGTGCGGCAATCATGGCCAACGTGGAGTACAAGGTCAGCCTGGTATCGGGCATTTATGAAATTCTGGTTAACCGCACTGGCGCTGAACTGATCCAAAAAAACCTGGAGTATCTCGGTCCGATAACGTACACCGATACTGAAGTTGCCTTTGCTAAACAAATTCAGGAGGCTACCGGCAAACCGCAAGTGGGATTACACAGTAAAGTTGAGCCTCTGGAAGCAACAGACCCGAATGCGGGTGGCGGCAGTACCGATGTAGGCGATGTGAGTTGGGTAGTGCCCACCATACGCCTAAGTGCAGCCACCGCGCCCATCGGAACACCGTGGCATTCGTGGGCTGTAGTGGCCTGTGGTGGTATGTCCATCGGGCATAAGGGCATGATGCACGCATCAAAAACGCTGGCGTTAACGATGGTGGATTTGTTTGAAGACCCAAAGAAAGTGGAGGCCGTGAAAGCGGAGTTTAAACAACGCAAAGGCGACCATGTGTACAGCGGGCTGATTCCTCCCGGGCCGCCTCCGGTTGGGAAGTAAAAAGTCCCGTTTGGATAAACAAGAGATGCTTCGCCACGTCCGGAGCGTGTTCAATATAACAAAACTAATTGTAGTCCTGAGCTGCGCGAAGGACCTCATATTCGGGTCATGAAAACAAGAGATGCTTCGCTGTGCTCAGCATAACAAAAAAAATGAAGTCAGGACCTTTTAAATTGACTAACAGAATAAGAGATGTTTCGCCACGGTCAATATAAAGAAAACAAATTGTAGTCCTGAGCTGCGCGAAGGACCTCATATTCGGGTCATGAAAACAAGAGATGCTTCGCCCGGAGCGTGGCGAAGCAATAACAAAATACTACGCTCAGAATGACAAAAAAACTTTAATCAACCAATTATGAGGCACTTACTAACCATAACTTTTGTACTGATTATTTATGTTGCTGTTGCCCAGCCGGGCTACTTCTATCCACAAGCTCAAAAACTAAACAGCCAGATTCCTGCTCCGGAGCAATTTCTCGGCTACCCGATCGGCAGCCATCATACTCGTCATGATAAAGTGGTCGAGTACTTTAAAACCCTGGATGCCCTCTCCAACCGGATGACACTACTGGAAATCGGAAAAACCTACGAACACCGCCCGCAAATCACAGCCATCATCACCTCACCCGAAAACCATGCGAACCTGGAAGATATCCGGCAAAAGCACCTGCAGCGAAATACATCAACACAGCACAACAATGTTCCGCTGATCATATTGTTGGGATACAACGTGCACGGTAACGAACCATCCAGCACCGAAGCCGCCATGCTTACCGCTTATTACCTCACCGCAAGCGAAGATGAAGAAACACTGAACTGGTTGAAGAACATGGTTATTCTGCTCGACCCGGTTTATAATCCCGATGGCCGTGACCGACACAGCCATTGGGCCAACATGCATAAAGCCTCTGCATTGGTTGGCGATCCGTTGGATCGTGAACACAATGAAGTGTGGCCGGGGGGCCGAACCAATCACTACTGGTTTGATCTGAACCGCGACTGGTTTCTGGGTGTGCATCCCGAAAGCCGTAACCGGCTGAAACTCTTTCACCAGTGGCGACCTTACGTGATGACCGACCACCATGAAATGGGCACCAACTCCACCTTTTATTTTGACCCCGGAAAATACAGCAGCAACAACCCTATTGTTCCTGCCCAACTTTACGATGTGCTGTATCCGAAATTTGGTGAATACTTTGCCAAAGCCATGGATGGCATCGGCTCGCAATACTTTACAAAGGAAGCCTTCGACAAACTCTATCCGGGTTATGGTTCCAGCTATGTAAACTTTTACGGAGGTGCCGGATTTCTGTTCGAGCAGGCCAGTTCCCGCGGACACTTGCAGGAAACAACCACCATTCCGATTACGTTTGCATTTACCATCCGAAATCAATTTGTTGCTTCACTGGCAACCATCCGTGCCTCTTTGGCCGAACGAGAAACGCTAATCAACCTCCGGTTAAACTTCTTCCGTACAACGGCCAATCAAGCCAAAGCCAACCCGGTTAAGGGCTATGTGTTTGGCGATGCCAGCGACATAAACCGAACCTTTGCCTTTGTTAACCTGCTTCGCATGCACGACATCGAAGTGTACGACCTGCAACGCGATATGGCCATAGCAGGCAAAAGCTTTGAAAAAGGAAAAGCCTACATCGTGCCCACCGAACAACCCAACTACATCATGGTACGCTCGGCTTTTGAAAAAGACATTACCTATACCGATAGTATTTTTTACGATGCTTCCACCTGGTCGCTGGTGCACGCTTTTAATATGCCACATAGTGAAATTCGCGGACCGGTTACAAAAGGAGAGCGCATTGCAAAAGATTTGGAAAAAACTGCGGCACCGGTCACGCGGAGCAACTACGCCTACCTGATAGAGCAAACCGATTACCAGGCCCATAAAGTACTGCATCAACTCCAGCAGCATCACGTAATTGTTAAAACTGCTTTTAAATCATTTAGCGCACTTATTAACGGAAAGGAAAAAAATTTCCGTCAAGGCACATTTATCATACCGGTGCAGCAGCAAGCACTAAATGCCGACCAGCTTTACGACCGGATGAAGCAAGTAAGCACTGCCTGCGCTACCGAAGTTTATTCGGTTGAAACCGGGTACAATGTTAAAGGCATTGACCTGGGTTCGGGGTTTGCCGTTCCGTTAAAAAAAATTAGCGCAGCCATGCTTATTGGTAATGGCGTTTCTGGCTATGAAGCGGGAGAAGTGTGGCACCTGCTTGACCAACGCATTGGGATGCCGATTACCAAAGTTGACGTTTCAAACATCGGGCGGGTAAACTGGAATGACTACAATGTAGTGGTAATGGTAAGCGGAACTTATCCTACTGATAAGCCCACGGTCGATAAGTTTAAAACCTGGATACAAAACGGAGGCACACTCATCACTTTTAAAACCGCCAGCGAATGGGCCATTAAACAGGGGCTTACCAAAGAAAAGCTGGTGCCCACCGATACGGTTAAAAACAAGCCGCGTGTTAATTATGAAGATGCTGCCAATAAAGAAGGAGCACGTAATATTGGTGGCTCCATCTTTCAGGTTGACCTGGACATTACCAACCCGATTGGCTTTGGATACACCGATCGAAATGTAGCTGTTTACCGTAATGGCTTAACCTTTCTGCAACCCAGCAAAAACCCATACACCACGGTAGCAAAATACAAGGCCAACCCATTGATTGGCGGCTACCTGCATAAAGCTACAGCACCCAAAGTAGCCAATTCGGCCGCCATTCTTTTAAGTGGCGATGGCCAGGGTCGGATCATCATGTTTTCGGATAACCCGAATTTCAGAGGCACCTGGTATGGTACCAATAAACTGTTTCTGAACGCTTTGTTCTTCGGGCCGGTTATTACGGTGCCTAACTTTAGCCCTTCAGAGTAAATGCGTTAACCTTACCGCTGAGGCCTGTTTGCAGGCAGGTGCAACAAAACAAGAGATGCTTCGCCACGTTGGCGCGTGGGTCAACATTGCAAAAAACATACTGCTGTCCTGAGCCACGCCCAAAAGCGTGGCGAAGGACCTCTTAATTAAATAAACCTTAACAAGTACGTAGGAGATGCTTCGCCACGCCCGGAGCGCGGCTCAGCATAACAAAAAAAATGAAGTCAGGCCCTTTTAAATTGAATACAGAATAAGAGATGTTCCGCCACGTTCAATATAACAAAACAAATTGTAGTCCTGAGCTGCGCGAAGGACCTCATAGTTGGGTCATGAAAACAACAGATGCTTCGCTGCGCTCAGCATAACGAAACGAATTATAGTCGTGAGCCACGCCCAAAAGCGTGGCGAAGGACCTCTTAATTAAATAAACCTTAACAAGTACGTAGATCACAAAAAACCTGATAAATATCAGCCACCGGATATGTTGTGAGTCATGGCATTTCTTGTAATCCGGTTTTTACTTCATACCACAAATTAAAAAAAGGAGGAAGTATGACACTGATGAAAAGAACCGGATTTCCTTCGCTGTTTAACGAAGGTTGGCTGACCGACTTCTTTGACAACGATCGCTTCTTCGATGCCGACTGGATGAAGCGGATGCACGTTGTACCTGCTGTTAATGTTGTTGAAAAAGAAAAGGAGTTTGAGATTGAACTGGCTGCGCCTGGTCTCGACAAAAAAGATTTCAACATTACGGTGGAAAATGGCGTTCTGACCATCGCCTGCGAAAAGGAAATGGAAAAAGAAAGCAAAGAAAAGAACTACACCCGCAAAGAGTACAACTACAGCAAGTTCAGCCGTTCTTTCACATTACCTGAAAATGTGAAGACCGATAAAGTTGATGCGCGGTATGAAAATGGCATTCTCCGTCTCGTACTTCCAAAAGAAGTGGAGGCCAAGGTAAAACCGAAAGCCATTGAAGTACACTAAGGCGGGTACCTGAAGCAGTTGTTAGCCGAAACGTTTTCTTCAAGGCTCTTTAAGACCTGCAACAACAAACCCGAAACGTTTTTACGGTACTGCTGCACATCGTAAAAGTCCCGGAGCTACCCGGGACTTTTTATTTAGCTCCTCATGGATTTAATGTATTTGTCAATCTGCTTATTCTCTGAAAGTGCCTGAATAAACGCACTTCCAACGATAGCACCTGCTCCATAGCGGCAAGCCTCCCTAAAAGTTGCCTGATTGGATATACCAAAGCCGATGAGGAAAGGGTTTTTAAGGTTAATATCCTTTAATTGCTGAAAATACGTTAGCTGATCAGCACTAAATAACGCTCTTGCTCCGGTTGTGCCGGAAGCTGCAACGGCATAAATAAAACCACTGCTAAACTCATCCAGCAGCCGTATTCGATCCGGGGGTGTTGTCGGAGTAATAAGAAACGACAAATAAACCCTGTGCTGCCCGAATAATTCCTGATACCGGGCCAAGTATTCATCAAGCGGCAAATCCGGAAGGATAACACCGTCAACTCCGGTACGGGAGCATTCGGAAACAAAAAGTTCCATCCCAAACTGAATAACCGGGTTCAGGTAACCCATCAGTACAATCGGCAGTTGTACGGTGTTGCGGATGACTTCAACCTGCCGGAAAATTGTGCTTAGCGTTATACCATTACCAACCGCTATAGTATTACTGTGTTGAATAACCGGTCCATCGGCTATCGGGTCCGAAAAGGGTATTCCGATTTCAATCATATCAGCACCGGCCTGCTCAAGTTCACGGGCAATTCGCACTGTATCGTCCAGCCGGGGAAACCCCGCTGTATAAAAAACGGAAAGAATGCCCTGCTTCCTGGTGGAAAACAGTTCATCCAGGCGATTTTGAAATTTAGTGATCACCATAATTCTTTTCACCGGCCTTTACAGGAAAAGGCAATATGTTTTGTTTCGGAGGCAAAGGACATGTGGCAAACTCGGTAAAGGCACAAGGCGGGTTGTATGCTCTGTTGAAATCAATAACTACCCGGCCGGTACTGTCGGGCAGCGGCACATACAGGTACCTGCCGGCACCATAGGTCTCGCGGGCGTTTGTTTCATCGCCAAAAATGATGAAGAATTCATTGTTGCCTTCATCAAGCGCATCCAGGCGGTAGGTTGCTCCCGCATAATCGAATACCAAGGTTCCTACCGATCGTTGCTGCAGTGTTTGACCCAATACGTTGGTGATTTCAATAGTTCGTGACGAATCGGCCCACTCTACCGTTCCCTCCAGGCGCCAGGCCGGATCAACTGGGTAAAACTCAATTCCCTTAAACTCTTTCAGCAGCGGATGTTCAAGATCACGCAGGCGTATACCCAGTTTAGCCTCCCGCTTAATTACAAACCAGCGCAGGGGCCCATAGGCCATGGTAATCTGCGCTGAATCCGGATGAAACAAAATGCCGCCATTGCTTTCCTTTCCGTTACGCGTGAAAATAACTCCGTTGTTTCCGTTTACCGTAACTGTATTACCTTGCACAACAAAATAGCCCGCCTGTTCAGGAATTTTACCCTGAGGAAATACCAGGTCATTTGATTTTGCGCTTCCAAATGAATTAATGCCTTCCTTTAACCAAAACAACCCGGCCAGGTTCACCCAGCCGTTTTCACTAACCTGGTAAGCATTGCGTTGCTGTTGCCAGCCTGCAATTTCTTTTTTGTAAGCCTCAACATCAAACGTGGTTTCATTTTGCTTTTGTGGGCCGCTGCAGCCCGTAAGCATACCTACCACCAGGTAAAAAAGAAATGATTTATTAGAATCCATACTATAAAATATTTTAATTATAAAACGGAAAGAAGAAAGCAAACATAACTCATTCTACAACAGATTACTGCATACTCATTTTTCATCATTCCACCGGATGTAGGTTTCCAGATCCTTATCTCCTCTTCCTGATAGATTGACAACTACTACGTCATCTTTATCAAAACTAAGTTTCGCTAATGCCGCAAGCGCATGCGCGCTTTCAATAGCCGGTATAATACCCTCCATCCGGCAAAGCTCCAGGCCGGCAAGCATCGCTTCATCGTCAGATGCATGGATAAACGTAACACGGCCATTTCTGTGCAACTCAGCATGAAGCGGGCCAATGCCCGGATAGTCAAGGCCTGCCGAAATGGAATATGGCTCAACCACCTGGCCATCATCGGTCTGCATAAGCAGCGTTTTACTGCCATGTAAAATGCCGGGTCGGCCAAGTACCGTGGTTGCAGCCGACTGCCCCGTATCAACGCCCTTTCCCGCTGCTTCAACGCCAACCAGGTTAACAGGCTCATCATCGAGGTAATGATAAAAACAACCGGCCGCATTGCTGCCTCCGCCAACACAGGCAATTACATAATCGGGGTAAGGATTACCTTCTTTTTCGATTAACTGGTACTTCATTTCATGACTGATTACCGATTGAAATCGGGCAACCATATCCGGATACGGGTGCGGACCTACCACTGACCCGATTATATAATGCGTGTCCTTAGGATGGCCAATCCAATGGCGCAGGGCTTCATTGGTAGCATCTTTAAGGGTTTTGTTACCGGAAGTGACCGGCACTACCAGTGCGCCCAGCAATTTCATTCGTTCTACATTGGGCCGCTGCCGTTCCATATCCAGTTGCCCCATGTACACGGTGCAGGGCATTCCCATCAATGCGCATACCGTGGCGGTGGCTACACCGTGCTGGCCGGCACCTGTTTCAGCAATTATCTTCTGCTTATTTAAGCGCCTGGCCAACAGTATCTGCCCGATGGTGTTATTGATTTTATGCGCACCGGTATGGCACAGATCTTCACGCTTCAGGTAAATACGCGCATGGTATTTTTCCGATAACCGCGAAGCGAAGTATAAAGGTGTAGGACGGCCGGCATAATCGTGTAACAGCCGAGTAAACTCGGTGCTAAACGATTCGTCATTCACTATGGTCAGGTAGTTTTGCCTGAGTTCTTCGATGTTAGCGTGCAGTAATTCAGGTATAAAAGCACCACCAAAATCTCCGTAATATCCGTTTATATCAACGTTGTACCGCATCATATTTCTTTGTTTAACAGATGAAAAGCGCTGCGCAAAGCATCCGGATCTTTCTTGCCGGGTCTTACTTCAAATCCGCTGTTCAGATCGACTCCGGCAAGCCGGGGATGTTTTAGAGCACTTACTTGTGAAATGTTGTTTGGATGAATGCCGCCACTCAGAAAAAACGGTGTATGAAACCGGTAATTTTTCAATACGCTCCAGTTAAAAGTCAGTCCATTGCCCCCGGGTTTTTCGCCACGGGTATCAAACAGAAAGTAGTCAACCGACCTGGTGTATGCGCGGGTGTTATCAAAACAGAAAGCGTCATCAACGGCAAACGACTTAATTACAACCGGAACCTGTTCTTTTAACAAAGCACATGTTGCCGGTGATTCATTTCCATGCAGCTGAACTGCATTAAGGCCAGAACGCTGAACAATTTCTTTTATACGGACGGGATCTTCATCTACGAATACACCCACCTTAATCACTGAGGCGGGCAACCCAACCGGCATGGTAAAATCCATTCCTACAAACCGTGGCGAGTGCGGATAATAGATAAAGCCAAGTAAATCGGGCTTCAATCGGGCCACCGCATTGCAATTGTCACTTTCGCGCATACCGCAAATTTTAATTTTTAACCGATCCATGATTTTATTTGTTTGATCCGGTTTGCTCTACCCCTTGAATAAATTCAAAACAGGCCGCAGCCGGATCCTGTTGCTGCATAAAATGCTGCCCGATAAGGAATCCATGGTAACCAAGCCGTTTCAAGCCAATCACCTCAAAAGGGTTTTCTATTCCACTCTCGGCTATACGTACACAGTTGGCGGGCATCATTCCGGCCAGCCGGATGGACGTTTCGACAGAAACATGAAGGGTTTTTAAATCACGATTATTCACCCCAATAATATCTGCCTGAGTATTCCGGTTCGCATCAAGTTCCTCTTCGTTGTGCACCTCAAGCACAACTTCCATACCTGCCTGATGGGCGCATGCCGTTAGCGAAAGCACCTGGTCGGGCGTCAGCACCGAAGCAATCAAAAGAATAACATCGGCTCCGGCCTGCTTAGACTCATGCACCTGGTATTCATCTATAATAAAATCCTTTCGCAAAATCGGGCATGGTACTGCTTTTCTGATAACCTGCAGGTCGGTGAGGCTCCCGCCAAAAAACGAAGTATCGGTAAGTACCGATACAGCAACTGCTCCGGCCCGCAGGTACCCCCGTGCAACTGCTTCCGGCCCGGCAACAGTATTACTAAATCCACCTGAAGGCGATCGTCTTTTAAATTCAGCAATAATGCCGCTGCTACCTCTGTTGAGAAGTTGCTGCTTTAACGAATAGCAGGTTCGGTTATACTCTTCAGACCTGACGAGATAGCCAGCCGGAACCTGTTGTTTCCTCAGTTCCACCTCCTGCCGTTTAGCCGCAATAATTTCGCCTAATACATCTTTTTTCATGGCAGATTGATAAATAGTTGAAATACCTGGTAGGCCTTTCCGGATTCCAGTGCCTCACGCGCCTTGAATAAAGCGTCTTCTATAGCAACTTTTGGGTTAGCACAGTTCAGTGCAATGGCGGCATTGGCAATCACCACAGCCAGTTGCTGCGGGGTAGCCTGGTTTTTCAATACGTTAAGAAAAATCGCTGCCGATTCTTCAACCGTTGCCCCGCCCGAAATAGCAGAAGCCTCCACAGGAATGAAGCCCAGATCGGAGGGAGCAACCAACCCCTCACCTGAATTGTTGAAGTATTTAAAGTTACCGGTTAACGAAATCTCATCGTAACCATCAGTTGAATGCACAACCATAAACTGTTTATCAGTTTGCTGATAGAGGTAAGCATATTGCCGTGCCAGTTCAAGACTAAAAACCCCGATAAACTGTTTTTGAGGAAAAGCCGGATTAACCATCGGTCCAAGCATGTTAAAAAATGTTTTCACGCCCAACTCCCGTCTTACCCGGGCCACGCTTTTCATAGCCGGATGAAACAACGGGGCATGCATAAAACAGATGTTTGCCTTATCCAGGCTTCGTTTCAACGTATCTGCATCTCCTGTAAATCGGTAGCCGAAATATTCAAGCACATTGGAGGAGCCGCAAGGCGATGAAACCCCATAGTTGCCGTGCTTGGCTACCGGCTGGCCAGCGGCTGCGACAACAAAAGCAGAGAGCGTAGAGATATTGAATGTATTTTTTCCGTCTCCACCGGTTCCGCATACATCCATCACGGGTTTATCAAGCGTTACCGGAACACACAATTCAAGCATGGCATCGCGGAAGCCGCGCAGTTCATCCAGGGTTATCGGGCGCATCATGTACACCGTCAGGAAGGCCGCCAACTGACTTGCATTGTATTTACCCGAAGCCAGTTCCATCAATACCTGCCTGGCATCATACGCGGTTAGGCGCTCCAGTTGAGTCAGATCGTTTAATACAGTTTTCATACACGTTGGGTTAGCCAGTTTTTGATAATAGCAGGGCCTGCCGGTGTCATGATCGACTCCGGGTGGAACTGCAAACCACGGACATCGTACGCGGTATGCCTGATACCCATAATCAGTCCTTCTTCATTACCAGCAATTGCTTCCAGGCAGGTGGGTAAATTTTCCGGGTTAACCGCCCACGAGTGGTAATGACAAACCTGGAAACGCGGTTCAATACGTTGAAACAAATACTCATCCGGCTGCAACACAGTTGCTATAGAAGTAACGCCATGCAGGGGCCTGGGAATATTATACAAGGTGCCACCGAACACCTCGGCAATTGCCTGGTGGCCAAGGCAAATACCAAGAATACTTTTTGAGGAGGCATACATTCGAACTACTTCCTTTAATATGCCGGCTTCATCGGGTATGCCCGGACCAGGCGATAATAAAATTTTATCATAGACACTCACCTGTTCGGGTGCGATGGCATCATTTCTGAACACTTCGCAGGTGTAACCCAACTCCTTGACAATGTGTACCAGGTTATAGGTAAATGAATCGTAATTGTCGAGAATCAGAATCTTCATCGGCTTATGGTTTCGGCCATTTGCACCGCATCGCGCAGTGCAAAAAGCTTATTATTAACTTCCTGTAATTCCGTTTCCGGATCAGACTGTGCCACAATACCGGCACCGGCCTGGTAAATCAGCCTGTTGTCTTTACTCATAAAGGTTCGAATCATTATAGCATGGTTATAGTCACCGTTAAAACCGATATACCCGATAGCCCCACCGTAAAAGCCACGGTTAACAGGTTCATAGGCATCAATAAGTTTCATTGCCATGTGTTTTGGTGCACCCGAAAGGGTGCCGGCAGGAAAGGTTGAAGCCGCCAGTTGAATCGCACTTTCTTTTGAGGACAGCACTCCGCTGACTTTGGATACGAGGTGGATGACATGGGAGTAGTATTGAATTTCCTTAAAAACTTCAACCCGAACCTTTTCGGCATAACGGCTTAAGTCGTTACGGGCCAAATCAACAAGCATGATGTGCTCGGCATTTTCTTTGGCATCGGCTGCCAAACGCCTGGCCAGTTCAGCATCGGTTGCATCATCACCGGTACGCCTGAAGGTGCCGGCAATCGGAAAAATAGTTGCTACATCTTTCTGGATGCGGAGTTGCGCCTCCGGGGAAGAACCAAAGAGTTTAAAATTGCCATAATCGAAATAAAACAGGTAAGGCGAAGGGTTGATGGAACGCAGGGCGCGGTATACATTAAACTCATCGCCCTGAAATGTGGTGGTAAATCGCCTGGAGAGCACCAGTTGAAACACATCACCGCGATGGCAGTGCTGCAAGGCTTTACGTGTCATTGCCAGAAATTCAGGGCCGGTAACCGTTGCTGTTTCGCTACTCACGCGCCTGAACGGGTACACCGCACTGCGCTCCCTGTAAATGAGCTTCTCAATCCGATCAAGCAGGCCTGCATCGGTTTTCCCATCGACAAAATTACCGGTAAGCGTAAGTTCATTGTGAAAATGATCAATAATGATAACCACCTGGTAAAGGGTGTACCATATTTCGGGCAATAACGCTTGCCGCGCAGTTACCGGAACACTATCAAAAAACTTCAGGGCATCATAGGCCATGTAACCAAACAAGCCGGCACCGGGTAAATTTGGCGCACCCGCTGCATCGGCCACAAAGGTTCGCCTGAACAACTCAAGCGATGCCAGCACTTCGGAGGCGCTCCGAATTGGCTTGGCGGTTAACCGGCCATCGGGTAACGAGGTTAAAATCGTGTTGTTATACACCTTGATACTGGCCAACGGTTGGCAGCAGATCATCGAAAGGCTGTTTTCCTGCCCATGGTAGTCAGAGCTCTCCAACATAATGCAGTCTGAAAATTCATCTCGAAATTTCAGGTAGATATTAACCGGGGTAAGTGTATCGGCTAATATTCGTTTGTAAAGGGTAGTAAGTTTAAATTTCTTGTTCATGGGCTTTGATTAACTGTATAAAAACACCGGGGGCCCGCTGTGAACAGCGGGCCCCCGGGCTTATACAATAAACACAATGCGGCTGTTCACATATCAAATCCTGATATATGCCACCACCATGCTGTGTTCATCATTCCTTTCATAGCCTTTAATCAATTATGCTGATGCCTTTTTGCGGGATACCTTACGCGGCTTTGAAGTTGCTCCGGCTGTTGCACCTTCCGCCACTGGTTTTGCTGATTTCGATGCAGTGCGCTTTAACCGGGCTTTAATAGCCTTTCGGTTGCGGGATACACCGTACGAACCTATCCAGCGCTTGCCTTTCTTCGACTTTTTATCACCCTTGCCCATATAGTATTCTAATTCTCTTGCTGCGCAAGTATAGCAACAATCACTGAAATACAAAATTCCCCGGTACTTTTTGTAACTTATTCCGGTTAAAACTGTTCCGGATGTATGGCACACGTTACCCCCGAAGTTATTGACATTCTCCGCAAAACAGCCGAAGCCCTCAGAAAAAGCACGGCCTACCAATGGGGCCACATGGGTCTTTGTAACTGCGGGTTTCTGGCTCAACAAATAACCCGGCTACGCAAGGACGAAATTCATAGAATGGCCATGCAGCGCCATGGCGACTGGACCGAGCAGTTAAACGATTATTGCCCGGCCAGCGGCCTGCCTATGGATGAACTTATTGCCACCGTGCTGAAGTTTGGATTTGACATTGACGACCTTAAACACCTGGAGCGCCTTTCCGGTCCTTCGGTGAAACGGAACCTGCCCAATGCCAGGCGCAACCTGTCGTTCAATGTGAAGGATGATGTAATTTGTTACCTCGAAGCATGGGCTGACCAACTGGAAGCAGAACTAATCACTGAAATTAATCTCCCGATACCGGAGCCGGCAGTTCCAGTTTAAACAGAATACACTCCTTAGCCTGGTTATTCTGGTTTACAAACCGGTAGTAGGCAGGTATGCGTGCTTCCTCAACAAGTCCGCATTTTTGTAATACCCGTATGGACGCGGCATTTTCGGCATCAACAAAAGTTTTAATGCTTTTTATACCCGGCATCGACTTCAAAACAGCAAGCAAAGCCTTTGTTGCCGCGGTGGCATAACCCCGCCCCCACTGCGAAGGGGCAATGAAATAACCGAACTGAATTTTACCTGTATCGTTAATCGCGCCAATGCTCCCTACAAGCCGGTTGGAATCAGCCAACCGGATACTAAAGGAATAATCAAGTCCCCTGTTCCAGGAATTAACGGCATAGCGCAGAAAATCGCGGGTGTCTTTTAATCGCTGGTGCGTTGGCCACGACACATAGCGGGTGCCTTCTGGCTTACTGGCATAGGTAAAGAAAATTTCTTCGGCATCTTCGTACCTTAGCCGCCTGAGAACAAGGTTACCGGCCACAATGGATTCAGGCATAGGCAATTGCATGGAACGAAGCTAAGGGATCATGGCAAAAAACCAGAATATCGTACACCAGTATTTTAAAAAAACACTAAACGGCAACCTTATCCTGGTAAAGGTAAATCCCATCCATTACACGGGCACTGAAATTACACGCACTCCGAAAGGTGAAACAGCCCTGCGGGAACTGGAGTTTGATGAACATATTTTTGATGACCTGAAAGCCGATGCATTTGAGCCTTGTAATCCGCTTGAATTTAACCTCTATCTGTCCGGTCTGGTGTGAGGGGCGAGTTCAAAAGTTCAAGGTTCAAAGTTAAAATTAAAGTATATTTGCGCCCGGCAAGCCGGCACGACCAGCTCCTGCTGAACTCCCCCAGGACCGGAAGGTAGCAAGGGTAGGCGGTTGTAGCGGTGCGATGTTGGTTTGCCATTTTTTATTTATCCGATTGTTAATTTTACAGACAAACCACTACAACCCATGAAATTTTTTATTGATACCGCCAACCTGAACGAAATTAAAGAAGCTTACGATTTAGGCGTACTGGATGGCGTAACCACCAATCCTTCGCTGATGGCCAAAGAAGGCATAACGGGCGAAGCCAACATCAAAGCGCATTACAAGGCCATCTGCAATATTGTCGATAACAATGTAAGTGCCGAGGTAATCGCCACGGATTATGAGAACATACTTAAGGAAGGAAGGGAACTGGCTAAAATTGATGACAAAATTGTAGTAAAGGTGCCCATGATTAAAGATGGCGTTAAAGCGCTGAAGAAATTTTCATCGGAGGGCATCCGCACCAACTGCACGCTGGTGTTTTCTGCGGGTCAAGCCATCCTGGCCGCCAAAGCCGGTGCAAGTTATGTATCACCATTTTTAGGACGCCTGGATGATGTATCGCAGGATGGCCTTGAGCTTATCGCTCAAATCCGGCTGATTTACAATAACTACGGTTTTGAAACCGAGATACTGGCCGCATCCATCCGCCATGTAATGCACCTGATTAAATGTGCCGAGATTGGTGCTGATGTAGCCACATGCCCCCTGGCCGTAATAACAGGCCTGCTGAAACATCCGTTAACCGATATTGGCCTGGAGAAATTTCTGGCTGACCATAAAAAAGCTAACGGTTAAAATTTATGTTCTCCACCGACCCGGTTATTCGTGTTAAAGATGCGCACATCTTCCAGGACAGTAACACCGTGCTGGCCGATATTAATTTTGATATTGAAAAAGGCGAGTTTGTTTTTCTGGTAGGACGCACCGGGTCAGGAAAATCCTCCCTGCTAAAAACCCTCTATGCCGATTTGCCCCTCCGGCTTGGCGATATCAGCGTGGCAGGGTTCAACATCAGGGGAATTAAATCATCGCAGGTTCCTCTTCTTCGCAGAAAACTTGGAATTATCTTCCAGGATTTCCAGCTTTTTCCCGATCGCACCGTTGCCGATAACCTGCTGTTTGTTATGAAAGCTACCGGCTGGCGCGATACGGCCAAGATCAAAGCACGGCTCAGCGAAGTGTTAATGCAGGTTGGACTTGGCGCTGTAGAGAAAAAAATGCCCCACCAACTTTCTGGTGGAGAGCAACAGCGCGTGGTTATCGCCCGGGCCATGATTAACGAACCGGTAATTCTGATTGCCGATGAACCCACCGGAAATCTTGATCCGGAGGTATCGCATGGCATCCTGAAGTTATTTCAACAAATCAACAACAGCGGAACAGCCGTGCTGATGGCTACACACGACTACGGCCTTATAAAAAAGTTTCCAAGCCGCGTATTAAAATGTGAGAACGGCAAAGTAATTGACTCGGCTAAAGAACCCTTTGAACTGGCGACAGCATACTAAAGCTAAATGGCTGCCGGTTTTTTATCGTTCTCCGTCCAATCGGCTTTCTCAAGTTTGTGTAACTGCTGATTCAATAAATCAATCCGCACGAGCAGGTTAAGCACCAGGGCATCTTTTACCTGCTTACTCGGCCTATGTCTCATCTCTTCCTTCAGCACCTGATACATGGCTTCAAGTTGCCGGAAATCGTGCGTAAAGCCATTCAATCCATTCTCTGCCTCATTGTTAGCCTCAATCAGTTCGATTTTTTCGGCAATCTGTTCAATATAAAAAGACTCCACATCCTGAAATTCGCGCAACACTGCATGCTGCCTTTGATTATCCCAAAACCTTTGCACCAGCAGCCAGGCCGAGGTTACCATAAACACTACGGCAGCCGCACGCCAAAAAGGCAAAGCATAAATCCATCCCCTGTTACGGCTTAAGGTAGGCTGAATTTTATACCATGCCGCTGCAGATGGGTTGCGATCATCAAACTCGTTACGGTTAGTCCGTATAAAATCTTCAATTTTGTTTTCCATAGTCTGACGTGTTTACGGTTAATAGTTGTTTTAATTTGCTCTTAGCCCGGTTCAACTGCGATTTGGATGTTGACTCGGTTATCTGAAGAATGCCGGCAATTTCCTGGTGATCATAACCTTCCAGCAAATACAGCGACAACACCGCCCGGTAGCCATCCGGCAGTTGCATGATGGCAGCACGTACCCGTTCAACGGTTAACTCCGGCTTATAGTGTGTCTCCGGCTCTTCGGCAACATCAAATGTTTCATCTTCCGGCACTAAATCTAACTTTCGTTTTTTAAGCGTGTTGATTGCCTTGTTTATCACGATCCGCTTCAGCCACGAACCGAAACTGGCATCTCCACGGTATTCTGCAAGGTTTCTAAATGCACTGATAAACGCTTCCTGCAGCACATCTTCCGCTTCATCAGCTTGTCCGGTTATCCGTACGGCCGTGTTAAACATGGATTTAGCATATAGCTGATACAACTTAAAATACGCCTGCTCCTCGCCTCGCTTACAGCGTTCAATCAACTCAAAGTGAGGATTCAGTGATTCAGATCTCAAGTGATAATTTCAGTTTAAGAATGACAACCCAGCCAATGAAAGGTTGCACGGGCACTAACTCACTGGCTCCAAGCCCCGTTCCCGGGCTTTTTTGAGCATAAACTCCATTGCTTCGTTTCTGTCATTACGGATGGTACCGTCAAGAATAGCCTCCTTTATCTCCTCTTTTATCTCCTTGATTAGGGGGCCCGGGGTCAGGTTAAACATCCGGATAATCTCGTCTCCGGTAACGGGTGGTTGAAAGTTTCTTATCCTGTCTTTCTCTTCTACTTCGGTCATCTTTCGCTCTACCAGGTCAAAATTTTTAAGGAAACGACCTTTTTTATCGATATTTTTTGAGGTAATGTCGGCCCGGCATAATTTCATCAAGGCATTAATATCATCACCTGCATCGAACAACAGCCTGCGGATGGCTGAGTCGGTTACTTCTTTGGCCAGTGGAATGGGCCGCAGGTGAAGGCGCACCAGTTTTTGCACAAACTTCATCTTCTCATCCATCGGCAGTTTCAATCGCCTGAAAATACCGGGCACCATGCGCGCACCTTTATCCTCGTGGCCGTGAAAGGTCCAGCCATGCTCTTTATCGTATCGCTTGGTTTGCGGCTTGGCTATATCGTGGAGGATGGCTGCCCAGCGCAGCCATAAATCGGCCGACACGTTCGCCACATTATCCAGCACCTGCAACGTGTGGAAGAAATTATCCTTATGGGCCTTGTTGCCGACATATTCCACACCGTGAAGCAACACTAATTCAGGAAAGAACCGGTTTAGTAAACCGCTGTGAAAAAGTAATTTAAAACCGTATGAGGGAACCGGACTAAGAATAATTTTATTGAGTTCATCCGTAATGCGCTCCTGCGAAACAATGATTATCCGATCGGCCATTTCAACAATGGCTGCATACGTATCGGGCTCAATGTCAAATCCAAGTTGTGAGGCAAAGCGAATGGCGCGCATCATGCGCAGGGGATCGTCTGAAAAAGTAATTTTCGGATCCGTTGGTGTGCGAATAATTTTCTTTTTGATATCCGTTATTCCGTCAAACGGATCCACCAGTTCACCAAACTGATTGTGGTTTAAGCAAAAGGCCATGGCGTTGATGGTGAAATCACGCCTGCGCTGATCATCCTGCAAGGTACCATCTTCTACAATGGGCTTACGCGAATCGTTGCGATACGATTCTTTCCGGGCACCAACAAATTCAAGATTAAACTCCTGATAGGGAATCTGCGCTGTGCCAAAATTTTTATACACATGCACATGCACATCAGGGCCCAGGCTTTTAGCTACGGCTGTTGCCAGTTCAATACCGCTGCCCACACAAACAAAATCAACATCCTTGGATGACCGTCCCATGATCGCATCGCGCACAAAGCCGCCAACCACGTAGGTCTCCAGGCCCAGCTTATCGGCCACTTCGCCCACTCTGGAAAAAACAGGATTATTTAAAACTGCAGCGTAATTAAATTGACTCATCACGAGCCAAAATTACTCAAATGTTGTGAGTACCGTTTGGGTTAATTCCAGAAGCCTTCCTTGCTATTAAAAGTCGGGCAGGGAATAAGGCGGTATTTTTTCTTTACCGAACGCTGCACTGGCTTGGAGAGGAACTCGTAAATCAGTGCAATTTCATGCGCTCCACCCGAGGTTGTTTGGAGTTCCGAAACGGTAAAGTCATAACTGTAACCAATGGTAAGGTTGCGCATGTAGAGTCCTAACTGAACAATGGCAGCATCCTGTGTAATACTTCCGGCTACCGACTTTTGCCAGGGTTTTCCTCGATACCAAAAGCCTACCGAAACCGGATCGATGTGATAGTTCACGCCAATATCAAACTGATTAAATGTTGGGCCTTGCTGCCTGTACATAGCCGACCAGGTCAGGTAGGAATTACGAACCATGGTTGAGCGGGGGCCACCACCGGAAAGATCCATACGGTAGCCAATGTGCAAATTCATTTTCATTGGTAAACGGCTTACATCGCCCAATACGGATAAGTTTGGCTCATTCATATGTGTAAAGGCAGCGCCAAACCACAGCGACCGGGTATAAAGCAAGGCACCGGCCCCAACATCAAAATACGATTGCTGGCCGATTTTATCCTGGTCCGGATCGATAGAATAATATTGACCATCCCGTTCGAATTCCAAACCATCGCCAAGCCTGATTTTACTTCTATCAATACCGTTTGTTCCATATGCAAAATTAAGTCCCGGAGAAAAAACCAGTTTTTCCGTCAGTTTAACTTTATACGAATACAGGAAATTCAGTGAATTTGTCCGCCACCCGGCCGAACCCATTTTATCGGTGGTCATTAACAAACCAAAACCACTGCGAAGTTCCTCCACGAAGATGTCATAGGAAAATGCATAGGTAACGAAAGCCTGTGGCAGGTTGGGCCACTGCATGCGGTGATTGGCCACCAGGCGTTGTTGTGGGGTGATGCCTGCAAAGCCCGGGTTCAGATACAAAGGGGCATTGTAATATTGAGAGAACTGAAGGTCCTGAGCAGAAGCAACAATACCTGCACTACACAGAAAGAGAGCAAATCCGTATTTCAATATTTTCTGCATAGCCTAAAACTATCGAATCAAAGTTACATCTCCAACCTGCGTTACCTGCTGGCCGTCAGACAAACGAAGGACAAGTTTAAATACATACACCCCGGCCGGTAACAGTCGTTGATTCCGATCGTAACCGTCCCAACCCCGGATGGGTACCGGTGCACCGGGTTCGTTTCGGCTTTCAAAAATCATGGTACCCCAGCGATCAAATATCTGCATCAGGAATGTACCAGGTTCGTTTACATTGATTCCCCTAACC
This sequence comes from Flammeovirgaceae bacterium, assembly GCA_015180985.1. Classification (NCBI taxonomy): domain Bacteria; kingdom Pseudomonadati; phylum Bacteroidota; class Cytophagia; order Cytophagales; family Flammeovirgaceae; species Flammeovirgaceae bacterium. Next base: position 2,158,145 of record CP054185.1, on the reverse strand, counting down.
AGTGGCAGGAATACATCATTAACGGCCGCACCGCTGTTGGGAATGCCTCCATTAGGTCCGCTCGGATCAGGAGTAAACGCATTTGGCACCTTTACCAGGCCGCCTTCGCGGGCAATGATTTGTTGGGTTACCGTATCAGCACATACCACATCACCCCGGACTTCACGCATTACCATGGTAACCGTATAAAGTCCTTCTACCGGATAACGATAAGTAGGATCGGGGTCACCAAAGTTTTGTTTGATAATATCATTGGTATCACCAAAATTCCACCAGAAGTTAACTGAATCGGCAGCCGGAGCGGATGGCGTGCTGAAATTAAAGGTTACCAGTTCTGTATCAGGTACAAACAAGGTTGTCGGCCTGGCCTGGAAAGAGGCCAACGGCAGGTTGTATACATTAACAGGAACTACACCCGGCATGGCATTCGGGCCTGTACCCGAGTTATCGGCAAATGCCGTTTGACTCGTTATGCTGTTAGTTGTTGTTAAAAAGATGGTATACGTACCAGGGTTTACAATATCAAACACCGGCAATGGAATAGTGGATGTACCCACTGTACGTCCTCCCTGATCAACTACGCGCCATTGAAACTGATCACCTGTAGAGGTATTGGTTAAAATCCGGATTTGTGTAGGGAAGCATGCATTAGCCGGCTCAAAAGTAAACCCTGCCACTAAAGGAGGAAGAAGAATATTAATATCTTCTTCATAGATGCTTGAGCATGTTACTCCATTGGATTGTGCCACGGTGTTTACGGCAGTTAACCGCACGGTCTTTAAGCCGGGTGAAGAATAATCTACCGTAAACGGCCCTATGCCCGACTGCGTTAACGGGGTAGCTGATAAACCAAATTCCCAATCATAACTGAAGTTGGTTATGTCAATTGGCGAGGAAGTATTGGTATATGTAACCGTTGCATTACCACCAATAAACGGAGGCACTACGCCTTCATCGAAACCGGCAACAATCTCGCGATAAACGGTAACCGGGATAGTCTGTTGAGCAGTACAACTTCCGTTTGATACCGTATACACGATATTGTAAATATTCGGATTTGACGTTGTTTGGTTGGTGATGGTAAAGGTCTGATTGGCTGCTGCCACAAAAGGACCCCTGTTCTCCACAACCACATTATCGGATTGACGAATAACCTGCCAGCTATGTGAGTTACCTCCCAATGTAGGATTAACAATATTTACCTGATCCCCGCTGCACATCTCGGTTTTATTCGGGAACATGTTGATTAATATGTTCGGGAAAATGGTTATGGTTTGGCTGGTCTGCTTCGGTCCGCACCCATCCACGTTGTTCACAGCCGAGAGGATGACCGGGAAGTTGGTGTTGGTTGACGTGTTGAAGCTGACAAAGTTATGCGTAATGGTATTGGTTCCGTTCGGTAAAGAATTCGGGGCTATCACATCCTGCTGGCCATCGCTCCATATCCAGGTGTACTCAATATCCGGATCAACCGTCCACTGGAACGTGAAGTCATTTCCACTGCACTGGGCCGGAGGACTTAACACTGTAAAGTTCGGATTGATTTTGCTTACCGGCACGGTTACGGCAATCGGCAACGTAGTGGCAAAACAGCCATTAAAGTCGCGCAGCTCGGTTAACGTAAACGTAGTGGTGTTCATGTAATTCAAAACAGGCACCGGAGTCACGTCTGCACCGATGCGATCATTTACAAACGTAGTCCCGTTGTTATAGTCAAAGAAATAAGGAGCTGTTCCGTTGGAGAAGGTGAAATTCAGGATAAAGAACTCTCCCTCACAAACCGGAGAATGAGATGGCGAAAGGGTTGCCGTTGGAATGCTGTTAACGGTTACTGAAACAACATTCGATTCAAGGGTTTCGCAACCCGAAGTAATAACCCGTTTGTAGTAGGTTTTAACAAGCAACGAGGAAGGCGGGTCAAACGTTGCACTGGTAGCACCCAATACATCGGTAAAACTGATACCATCGGTTGACTCCTGCCACTGATAAACATAGTTACCGATGCTTCCAAATGCCGGAGCCAACTCTACAAACGGATTCGGATCATCCTGGCCTAAACAAATGCCCTGGTCGAACCCAAGAATACCTTCAAACAATGGCAACGGATCGACAATAACCACTGGCAACGATTTCTTCACACAGGTATTGACATCCGTAATGTTAATATCATAAAGACCGGAGTTTAGTCCGGTGAATATTCCGGAAAGTTGGCCAGTTACATTTCCCGTAGGCACCCCACCTTTGAACAACTCAAAGGTATAACCGCCTGCCCCGCCACCCGATGAGGTAACTGAAATCTCACCATCGCTGGCACCAAAGCAACTCACATTAAAGCTGTTGTAATTGGAGGTAATGGCAATGGAAATATTGAGATCAGCAGGCTGCGTAATAGCCACCGGTGCAGTTGTCAATAAGCATCCGTTAACATCCTGTATCCGTACCCGGTATGTGCCTGCACGCAGGTTGTCAAAAACACCTGTAAGCTGACCGGTTGTGTTGCCCGGATTTTCCAGCAATGTAAAGTTGAGTGGAGCTGTTCCACCTCCAAAGGTTATGGTAAGCTGTCCGTCAGTCTGGTTAAAGCAACTGATATTAAACCCATTAAAGTTACTGGTTGCATTGCCAACTCCGGTAAGCGCGGCCGGTTCGGTTACGGTAATTGGCGCAGTAACTACCGAACATCCATTCACATCCGTTGCTGTAAAGGTATAATTCGGCCCAGCAACAACACTGGTAAATACACCTGAGAAGCGGCCGGTTTGGTTTGCCACCGGAAACTGGTCAAACACATAAATAGCCGACCCCGTTCCTCCGGCAGATGTAACCGTCACAATACCATCGCCCGCACCATTGCAGCTAATATCCTGTCCGTTATAATTGCTCGTAATTGATGCGCTGGCTGTTAAAGCAGGAGGCTCGTTAACTGTGATAGGAACTGTAACAGCCGTACAGTTATTAATGTCGGTAATACGGAAGGTATACGTACCTGCCGGAATGCCGGTGAATATACCAGATGCAGCACCGGTTACGTTACCCGGTATTTCAATAAACTGATAGGAATAAGTGGCCGTTCCACCGGTTTGAGTAACCTGAATAATGCCATCGCTCGCACCAAAACAACTTACATGCTGGCCGTTGTAGTTGCTGGTTATGGTTGATGATGGCACAAGTACAGCCGGTTGTGTTACAATCGTTGCCGAGGTTGTACGCTGGCAACCATTCAGATCAGTTACCAGCACCGTATAACTTCCGGCAGGTATGCCGGTATAGATGCCGCTTACATCACCAGTGGTATTGATTGGAGGAGATAGTATATACGAATAGGCGGGCACACCGCCACCCGCGGTTACCGTAAGGATGCCATCGCTGGCCCCGTTACAGGTTATCTGTGCCCCGTTGTAATTGCTGGTAACCGCCATGGTGGCTGTTAACGCAGCAGGAGGACTTACCACAATCGGTGCAGTTACTACAAAACAACTGTTCGCATCGCGGATGGTTACCGTGTATGTTCCGGCACCAACGCCTGTATATATACCGGTAAGGTCACCCGATGTGTTGGTGGGCGCCTGGTCTAGTTTAAAGGTATACGCACCAGTTCCACCGGCCGGTGTAACGGTTATTTCACCATCGGTTGAGCCTACGCATCGAATATCCTCCCCATTGTAATTGCTGGTTACAGCACCACTGCCGCTGACAACCGTGGGTTCAGTAACTGAAATCGGGGCACTTACAACCTGGCAGTTGTTTACATCGCGAACAGTAAAGGTGTAGCCCGCACCTGCCGGAACACCAATGAAAATGCCGGAGAACTGACCGGTTGTATTAGCCGGAAACTGATCGAATACATATTGGAGTACACCTGTACCTCCACCTCCGGTAACCGTAATTACACCATCGCTTACTCCGTTACAGCTTATCTGTGAACCATTATAGTTACTGGTAACGGCTGAACTTGCTGTTACAGCCGATGGCTGGTTAATTGTAATTGGTGCCGTTGTGACCTGACACAGGTTTACATCGCGTACAATAAAGGTGTAGGTGCCTTGCGGAACACCGGTAAAAATTCCACTGACTGCTCCGGTTGTATTACCCGGTATTTCAACAAACGAATACGTATATCCCGGAGTACCACCGGTTTGTGTTACACGAATGGTACCATCGCTGGCACCAAAGCAGCTTATCTGTTGCCCGTTATAATTGCTGGTTACGGCCGAACTGGCGTTAAGCACAGCCGGTTCGGTAACCGTAACAGGAGAGGTAACCCGCACACAAGCATTAAGGTCGGTAACCTGTACCGTATAGGTTCCGGCCGGAACACCGGTAAAGATACCCGAGGCCGCACCTGTTACATTACCAGGAATTTCAACAAGCAGGTAACTGTAAGCCGGTACGCCACCGCCTGCTGTAACTGTAAGAATACCATCACTTGCGCCATTGCAACTGATCTGACGGCCATTATAATTGCTGGTTACTGCCATCGTAGCCGTTAAGGCAGGTGGAGGGGAAACGGTAATAGGCGCTGTCACCACAAAGCAATTGTTGGCATCGCGTATAGTTATTGTGTAAACACCAGCACCTACACCGGTATAAACTCCTGTAGCATCACCGGAAGTATTAGCCGGATTCTGATCAAGCCTGAACGTGTAGGCCCCTGTGCCACCAGCCGGTGTTACGGTTATAATTCCGTCACTCGCACCCACGCAGGTAATGTGCTGGCCATTGTAGTTGCTCGTTACCGAACCACTTCCGGAAACTGGCGTAGGTTGCGTAACGTCAATAGGAAGGGTAACTACCGTACAGTTTTTGGAGTCGCGGACGGTAAACGTATAGCCTGTGCCGGCAGGAACACCGGTAAACACGCCCGAAAACTGACCGGTTGTATTAGTGAATACAAACTGATCAAAAACATACTGCAATAATCCGGTGCCACCGCTTGCGGTAACGGTAACAATACCATCGCTTGCACCATTGCAACTTACCTGCGAACCATTGTAGTTGCTGGTTACTGAAGCACTTGCAGTAACGGCAGCCGGTTGATTAATGGTTATCTGAACAAGATCGGAACACAAATTCAAATCGCGCACTTCGAAATCATAAGTTCCATCGGCCAGGCCGCTAAAGATGCCACTGCCGTTGGTTGGACCAGCCGGGTTAATCTGTTCGAACGTATAGGCTCCGGTTCCGCCTGTTCCACTGATTGTAATCTGTCCATCGCTTGCGCCATTACACGAAATGGTGCCCGTAATCAATCCCGAAGCTATAACCGGTGCAGGTTCGGTAACATTTACCAGCGCTGATGTAACTGTACAACCTCCGGCATCCTGCACAAAAACAGAGTAGTTGCCGGGACCTAGGTTTTCAAAAGAACCATCTACTGTTCCAGTCAAGTTGCCTGGATCCTGCACCAGGGTAAACGTATATCCCCCGTTACCACCGTTAGCAATAGCTGTAACCTGTGCATCGTTAGCTCCGGCACAGCTAATCTTGGCTCCGTTATAGTTGCTGGTTACCGAAGCGAATGCGGTCAGTACCGGTGGCTGTGTAACGGTTACTGTGTTTGAAACCCGTGTACAGCCATTGTCATCCTGAACCGTTACTGTATAATTACCTGCCGCAAGACCAGTGAAAACACCTGTTCCGTTGGAGGTAAACGGAGCCTGATTAAGTGTAAAGGTATAAGTCGGGCCAACCAATGTGCCTCCACCACCCACTACACTGATTTGTCCGTCACTGTTACCAAAACAACTAACCGGAGCAGTGAGGGTTGCTGTTGCCGTTACTGGTGCCGGTTCGTTAATGGTAACTGTAGCTGTAGTAAACTGGCAGTTATTTACATCTTTTATAACAAATGTGTATGTGCCTGCACGTAAGCCGGTGTAAACACCACTGGCATCGCCCGATGTATTGCTGGGCAGTTCCAGCAACTTAAAGGTATAGCCTCCTGCCCCACCGGCAGGTGTAATAGTTACTACGCCATCGGAAGCGGCATTACACGATACATGCTGACCATTAAAATTCGAAGTGATTGCCGCAACTCCGGATAATGCCGGAGGATCCGTAAGGGTTAGTGGAGCCGAGTTGTTGATACACATGTTGGCATCGCGTACGCGTACTACATACGGGCTTCCGGCAGCCGATAATCCGTTGAAAATCGGGCTGGCAAAAAACGTTGCACCACCATCAATGCTGAACTGATAAGGCCCAACACCGTTAGCCGGAACAGCTGTTATCTGCCCATCGCTGGCACCGGTACAGGAAACATTGAAGCCATTGAAATTCGAAGTGATGCTGGTCGTAACCGAAGGAGTTGGGTTAATTACAAACAGAACCTGCGCCACCTTGGTACATTGTCCGTTATCCACCTCGGCAAATACCGGTACGCCATTGGTAAGCGTATAGGCACTGGGTGTGGCAATGGGTGTTGTCAGTGCAAGATCCTCAAACCAGCTGAAGGTTATTCCTCCTCCGGAATTTATTGACGGTTGCAATGTGGTTAGATCAATAAAGAAGGTATTGCCGCCTGGTGTATCGGAACATACGGTTTGATTGATGTTGTTGCCTGTAGGAGCCGGATCGATGGTGATCACTACATCAACCGGATCGCTTTCGCATGAACCAAGGGCAGCAGGTGTGGTTGCTTTAACTTCATAAGTAACCGTACCCGGTACTACACCATTATTAACAAGGATGTTGGTAATGGTTGCTCCGGTTCCGTTTGAAGCCCCGGTTATCAGTCCTGAAATACTCTTTACAGTCCACGTGAATGAACTTCCACCGATGGTAGAAGTAAGTGTTATCGTTGGCGATGTGCCACTACAAATCGTTTCGCTGGTAGGTGAATTTACCACTGGCTCAGGGTTAACCGTAACGATAACAGGAATTGGCGGATCGCCTATACAACCCGTTACCGAGTTAATCGGTCGTACAAAATATTCCACCACCACCGGAGCGCCCGTCAGGTTTTCCCAACGGTCATCCAATAAAACCGAAGCAGTAAAAATGCCCGTTGTCGGGTTGCCTGCAACAGCAGTTAACCCGTTTGTATTGATTGAAGTAATCTCAAACTGATCAGCGGTTGAACTGCCGGGTGCAACAGCCAAAATAATGGAAACCGATTCGGTACCACTACATATTACATCATTAAGGTTTGGAGCAAGTACCGGCTCAGGACGTACCGTAAGGTTTACGATCTGAGCGGTGCCCACACACCCGGCCAGACTGACCGGAGCTACAGTGTATTGAACGGTAAGATTTCCACCTGTGGTGTTTGTCCAGATGTCGCCAAATATTTCACTGCTTGGTGCATTATTAACCAGCGGTCGAGAAGCTGGCGATAAGCCCGGTGGCACACTTACGTTGGTGATATTAAAGGTTACGGCACCGGGGCCTGCTAACGTGATTCCAGCCTGCGTATCGCTACATACTGTATTGGAAAGTGGGTTGAGGCTCGGGCGCGGGTTAATGGCTACACCCAGACTTGCCGGATTTCCGGCACAGCCGGTGGTTGTGGTCGGCACCACTTCAACTAATCCGGCAACGATACCAAAATTTACAGTAATCGTGCTGGTGCCTTGTCCGCTGATGATGGATGAACCCGGAGGCACCGTCCACGCGTACGTTGTATTGGCCAGATTTGGAACACTGTAAACGACACCAGCCTCATTTTCGCAAACGGCAGTAGGACCGGTAATTACAATCGGTGGCGGGCTGCTTTCTACCGTGATATTCTTTATGTTAGGAAGACCAACACATCCCTTGTTTGAAGTTTCTGTAACTGAAATATCCTGTCCCGGGTTAACAATAACCGGAAACGCCAGCAAAGCAAAGAAATCATTCACGCCCGCACCGGCAAAGAGGTCAAACGGAGGATCAGGGATACTCCAGGAGTAGGTAGCCCCGGCATTTATTGTTGTAATCTGATACAGGTTGATGGCAGTAGGGTCAACGCACACGTTGCTGGCGCCAATAATCGGGTTGGGGCCAGGGCGAGGATTAATTGTAATCTCAACCTCAGCCACATTCGTACAACCAAACGTATCCGTTACACGGGCAAAGAAAGAAGTACCGTCATTAGCGGTGACATTAGTCGGATCCGGAACCGGAATGGTTGTTCCTGCATCTGCAAACCAGGCCACCGTGTTGGCCGCCACTCCGTTTTTAACCGCGTTATCAAAGGTAGTGAGGTTAATACCTGCGCGGGTATTGCTGCCAACCGGCAGGTCTTCGCAAAACTCAGGTGTTTGATTGATGGCAGCAGGGCGCGACCGCACAGTGAAGGTAACTGTTCCGTCAGTTATACAGCCGGGTGATACATCGGTTCGTGTAACCCGGGTATAAACAACATCGAGGTTAGCAAGCGATGCTGATACCGGGTATGGTATCGTACGGGCCGGATCAGTAAAAAACTGAACTGTACGACCAACCGAACCGGGTATACCGGTAATGGCATCATTCAAACTGGTCAGGAAAGCCAGTGTAACGGTAGCCGTTCCAAGGGTTGGGGCATCTTCGCATAAAGCCGGTGTTTGATTGTTGTTTACCGGAGTTGCATGACGGGTTACTACTACCTGGTCATTTGACGAACTGCAAACGCCTAAGGCGCTGGTTACCGTCCAGGTAAACGTGGTATTGCCAACCGGCAGGTTAGAAACAGCCGAAGTGGGACTATTGATGTCGGCTATCAACGGAGGGGTAACGCCTGAGCCGGATACAAAAATATTATCAAAGCGATGAAATTCTGCTCCGGCATCATTTAAAACACGAACAACGATTTCGAGTGTTGTTCCAGTCAGTCCGGTTACGGTAAACGTATTAAAAGCACCATCCACCCCGCTGTCGTCAACAATTTCGCCTAAAAGTATTTCGGCACCACCGTTAATCCGGTAGAAGGCGCGGATATAATCTGTAGGCTCCATGGTACCCAGTTCAGCCATTTGAATGGAGATGGTAACATTAGGCTGCGCGGTGATATTGATAATGGGTGAACGCCATACCAGTTCGGCATTCACATCCTGGGCCTCCATCACATTGCTCTGCACCCGCAGGTAATCATCGGCAGCCAGCAGCGTATTGGCAGTTGGGGCTGTTATACTCCACCCATCCGGATGGTTAAATACCGTAGCATGGGGGTTAGGGCCAGATAACCCCGTACCATTCGGATAAGTAAACGTTTGATAATAGAGCGCACTGCCTATGCTCCAGGTTCCGGTACCGCCATTATTGGCTGCGGTTGCCGCCAGGTTGGTAGTCGGATCGCAGGTTTGCTGATCAGGACCCGCAGCGGCCGGAGAAGGCAGGCGATCAAATGTAATAACTACGGGATCATTAACTGCGAGACAGGCACCTACCGGATCATTGGTGGTGAGGCGTAACGTAACAGAGCCAGCGGTAAAATCACCGGCCGAAGGTTGGTACGTATCGGTAGCCGGACTTGTGTTGTCAAAAACACCCGTAGCGCTACCACTTGAGGAGAATACACCCGTACCGGAAACCACCTCCCAGCGCGCCTGCGAGGCCCCTCCGCCAAATGTACCGGATAGATTAACGAAGAAGGGAGCGGTTGGCGGGTTATTTAAGCAATGAGTAAAATCAGCCGGGCCAGAGACCGTTGGCGGGTCGCGGAATATAATATCAACAAAGTCATCCGAAGGCGGGCATGTACCGGAAGTCAATCGCCAGCGGAAGGTATAAGTACCTGGCAAAGTAACTGTAACAACGGCATTGCGGGTATTGGCGTTAGGAGCAAACGAAGAAGTGCCCGGCCCGGCAGTCTGCGTCCATGTGCCAGTAGCAAAAGTCGGATCGTTACCGTTTAAAGTTGCCGAAAGGCCGCACTCATCCTGGTCAGAACCGGCATTGGATACAGGAGGGGTGGTACCGAAGTCAATCACAACATCATCAAATGATGAACAAGATCCGTTAACTACCGTCCACCTGAACGTATGGATACCATTAGCAAAAACCGTGACAACAGCATTTGGTGTATTGGCATTTGGTGTAAACGTAGGGGCTCCTCCGGGTCCGCTCACACGTGTCCATGTGCCGGTACCGGGTGCGGGATTGCTTCCCGCAAGGGTGGCATTCAAAGGCGAAGAAATACACAGGAACTGATCGGGTCCTGCAGCAGCCGGAGTAGGGTTGGCTGAAACATTTACCGTTGAGTTATCAACCAATGAAGAACAAAATACTCCACCACCAAAATCCGCTGTGGCAACATAGGTTAAACCATATGAGCCGGGAGCGGTTGAAGCCTGTACTGTTGGCGTTTGAATGGTTGAGTTGTCAAGAATTCCCGTTGAGCCTCCCCATGTATGGCCGGATATTGAGCCAAAACTGGTTGTCGGGTTACCATTTAATGTTATTGTACTGCCTTCGCAGACATTTGCGGGATCAGGGGTGATGTTGACGGTGGGCCGTGCACGGACATTCACCGCCAGCGTTCGGGCTGTACTTGGGCATTGCGAACCATTAACAGTGGTAACTGGGGGCGAAACATATTGCTGTACAACGGATATACTGCCTGATCCCACTGCCGCTGCACTATTGATAGTTAGTGATTGGGTTCCTTGTCCGGAGGAAATTGTACCAACCGCAACAGGTACCGTCCACAAAAATTCTGTTGCTAATTGAAAATTTCCGGTAATAGCATCAGTTATCGTGACATTCCCTGGAGGAGCAGGTAATGTGTATACATAGGTTGATGATGGACATAGATTTGTAGGTCCGGTAATGACGGGTGGCTGGCTTAGGTTGGGTCTAAGGGTAATTGTTACTTCGGTTGGATCGCTAATACAGCCATTAGCCGCAGTGGCTGTTACCCAGAAATGTTTTCGTTGGCCCGGGTTAATTTGAGTAGCACCGCCACCCAAAGCCGGAGTAAATGAATTTGCTGTTACGATAACATTGGTGTTACTGAGCGCATCAGCTAAACTGCGGTACCACCGGTAGGTTAAACCTCCAATAACCGGATTTACGCTTATCGTTCGGCTCTGCCCTTCACAAACATCAACATTGGGTACCGTTGGTGGATTGGGTTTTGTGATAATGGTAATGGTGTAATTTCGGGTAACCGGAGCGGCATTAGCAAAATAGTTATTAACATCAGGAATAGTGGGGGCCTGAGATTGATAACTTGCTGAACCCCTGAAGTTAAACACATTATCAGGTACCGCTTGAGGAGGGTTCAATCCATTACCATCAAAAGTATTCCGGTCGAAATTATTACAGATGTTCCACGTTCGCATAGTAACAGTGAATACCTGTCCGGCAACAGCTGATGCTGGCATCTGGATATTATCTGTTATATGTATCGGGGCAAGAGTCGGGGCAGCCTGATAAATTACTCGTCCCCAAACCGGCAACTGCGCAGGTGTATATGAAACTCCATTGATAATTACATTTCCAGTGATTGTAGAGGCAGTACCATAAACAAACTGAACCCATCGTGCCTGATTGTTAGGCTGTGGGTTCTCAAGAGGAGGTGTACAGTTAAAATCAGTAGCATCAACTAACCGTATCGGATTCGTATCACCTTGACAAACATTTACATTCTCTCCAACCTCGACACCAGTACTTGTAGGATCGTGGTTGATGTCGTGAGTTCCTAATTGTACATTATTTTCTCTATCCCAAACTGTAAACTTTTGAGTTTGAACACCACTGGCCAAACAACTTGTAGCTCCCACACCCCAGGTTGCTTGCATCGTATATGTGCAACGTTCCCCAGCCGTGGCTGACGCATTACTGGTTCCTCCCGTTGTCGGGTAATTATACACATGGTTACGTGTTACTCGCCACAATTGTTTGGCAAGATTTGTCTCGAAGGTATTAACCAAAGTAGGATTCAGCGTCTCAACCAAACCATCAGCCCAGTCAATTATTATTCTAGGAGGATTTGTAGAATTATAATTTATGCCAGTATACTCTACCTGCCAATCCAGACTTCGTGGTGAACATAACGAAGAAGGATTAAGTATAATATTACCTGGAATCGGCACCCCAATACCATCAGCTTTACTGCAATTAAAAACAGCGCCTGACAAAACTGGGTTGGGTCCTATATCCTGACCCGGAGCTGGTGGAGCACAAGACCAGGGTCTGTATTCTACTGGCAATCCAACCTCACCATTAGCGTCACGAGGCGTAACCCTTACTGCAATATGTGCATTGATTAACCCCCCGCTAATGTTTAATGTCAACGAAGCACCTGATGATATAATTGAAGGATTATTACCACAATTGTCATCATATCGAATCCACGTTATTGTAGAACCCGACTGCGCATGACCATCGGCATCAAAATAATCATACGAAACAGTTAATGTTAACCCGCTTTTCATTCCACCAGTTAGTCTTACATTGCTCGCCACAGGAACAGTCGCAAAGGCAGAAGTAAAACCTAACAGTAGAATTGCAATGACAAGAAATCGGAAAGATCTATGCACCATTGACACTCGCTATAATTCCGTTAAAATACTCAACCTATCGATTTCAGCCAAACGTGCAGACATGGAGGTTATAATCAGCCTCTATATACAGTACCCGTTTAGGGTGTAACCACCACTTGCAGGTATACCCGATAAGGGTTAGTTTATTCCCGGTATTCCGTTACCTTTGCACCCCGTAACAACCGCTGCATGTCCACCGCCAAATACATTTTCGTTACGGGAGGAGTAACCTCAAGCCTCGGCAAAGGCATCATCTCCGCTTCACTCGGTAAGTTATTGCAATCCAGGGGGTTCAACGTAACCATCCAGAAGTTTGATCCCTATATTAATATAGACCCCGGTACCCTCAACCCCTACGAACATGGTGAGTGCTATGTGACCAACGATGGCGCTGAAACCGACCTGGACCTGGGCCACTATGAGCGCTTTTTAAATGTACCCACCAGCCAGGCCAACAACATTACCACCGGGCGCATTTATAATAATGTCATCACCAAAGAACGCCAGGGCGAATACCTCGGCAAAACGGTGCAGGTCATTCCCCATATCACCGATGAAATCAAGCGCAACATCTTTTTGCTGGGCGAAAGCGGCAAGTACGATGTTATCATCACCGAGATTGGCGGCTCGGTGGGCGATATCGAATCCCTGCCCTTTATTGAAGCCGTGCGCCAGGTAAAGTGGGACATCGGCTCAAACAATGCGCTGGTCATTCACCTCACCCTCATCCCCTACCTGAAGGCAGCCGGTGAACTAAAAACCAAACCCACACAACATTCGGTTAAGGAACTGCTCTCTTCGGGGGTGCAACCCGATATTCTGGTATGCCGCACCGAACGGCCCCTGCCACTTGAAATCCGGAAGAAACTGGCGCTATTCTGTAACGTACACCTTAACTCGGTTATTGAAGCCATCGATGCCGACACGATTTACGATGTACCCATCCTGATGCGCAAAGAGAAACTGGATGAGCGGGTGCTGGCAAAATTAAAAATGACGTCCAAATCGGAGCCCGACCTGGAGCACTGGAAGGATTTCCTCGGTAAACTCAAAAACCCGGTTGAAGAAGTTACCATCGGACTGGTGGGTAAATACGTTACCCTGCCCGATGCCTACAAGTCGATTGCCGAAGCGTTTGTGCATGCTGGTGCGCAAAACGATTGCCGGGTAAATGTTAAATGGATTTCTTCTGAGGATCTGGATAAAGAAAGTGTTAACTCAATATTAAAAGGATTACATGGAGTTTTAGTGGCTCCCGGTTTTGGCGAGCGCGGTATGGAAGGAAAAATCGAGGCCATCCGGCATGTGCGGGAAAATAAAATCCCGTTTTTCGGTATTTGCCTGGGCATGCAATGCGCTGTTATTGAATTTGCCCGCCATGTGCTGGGTTTGGAGGCCAGTTCAACCGAACTGAACCCAAAAACAAAAAACCCGGTAATCGATTTAATGGAAGAGCAGAAAAAAATTACTGCCAAGGGCGGCACCATGCGGTTGGGGGCTTATGCTTGCCGGCTAAAGAAAGGAAGCAAAGCTGCAACGATTTATGGCGAAACAACAATTATGGAGCGCCACCGCCACCGGTACGAATTCAATAACAAATATTTAGACCAGCTGGAAGCTGCTGGATTACGGGCTGTGGGCATCAATCCGGAATCGAACCTGGTGGAAGTTGTTGAACTGAAAGATCACCCGTGGTTCATTGGTGTACAGTATCATCCTGAACTGCGCAGCACCGTAATGAACCCGCACCCGCTTTTTGTTAAGTTTGTGGCCGCTGCCATTGAATATAAAAAATCACTTCTTTAACCTGTAATTGTTTACGATGGATAGAAATCAGGCTATCGGCCTTACCCTTATTGCTGTTGTGTTGCTGGGCTATTTTATCTGGTTTGCTCCCCGGCCCGAACCGCTAACAGAGCAACCGGCTATGTCTAAACAGCCTGTTGCCGAAACCGATTCAACTAATCAGGCACCGGAACCATCCAAACCCGACAGCACGACATCCGCCTCATTCGGCAAGTTGGCCGGGTTTCTTTCCGGGGAAGAACGCCTCATCCCGGTCGAAACACAGGATCTGAAAATCAGTTTCTCCACCAAAGGCGGTGTTATTCGGGAACTGGAATTAAAAAACTATAAGACCTATGCCGGTAAGCCATTAACATTAGTTGACCCGCGATCCAATACGTTTCAACTCATCGCCAACCGCCTCGGTGGCGACCTAAATCTGTACGCATTGCATTACCAGGCAAGCCAAACCACGCGTGGCGATACCACCCTGCTCACCTTTACCATCCGCCTTAATGAAAATGCCTCCTTCGAGCAGCGGTATTCCATCCCGGCCAGAGGCTATCAGATCGGATACACCATCAAAACGGAAGGGCTGGAGAACGAACTTTCCGATCACCTCACCTTTCAATGGAACAATTTTTTGCGGTTGCTGGAGCGCGACCTGGCCGACAGCCGGATTAACACTACCATCACCTATCACTACAACGGCAGCATGGATGAACTTGCGCCCCGATCCACCTCTACCGAAAGTGAAACTTTTTCAGGGAATGTGCAGTGGGTAACGCTAAAGCAAAAATTTTTCCTCAGCTCGATTATTTCACCCAAAGGTTTTCCGGGTGGAGAAATTGAAACAGCCGTGAACGAAGCCGATACCTCGGTGGTAAAACGCGCCAATATTCGCGTGTTCATTCCCCTGACAGATCTGGCTGGCAAAGGCGGCACATATTCATTTTATTTTGGTCCAAACGACTACCAAACCATCGGCAAGGTGGCTCCCGATTTTGCCAAAAACGTGTACTTGGGCTGGCCTCCGGTATATTGGATAAACAAATTTGTGATTTTCCCTGTCTTCCACTTTCTCACCAAAGTCATTAACAATTTTGGTTTAATCATTATCATCCTGGTCATCCTGTTGCGCATTGTCTTGCTGCCGCTCTCGTACAAATCATACCTGAGCATGGCCAAAATGAAAGTGCTGAAGCCTGAACTGGATGAAATTAAAGACAAGTTTGGCGATGACATGACTAAGGTGCAGCAGGAGCAACTTAAGCTGTATCAGCAGGCCGGGGTAAACCCCATCAGCGGCTGCATACCCATTTTGTTGCAGATGCCCATTCTGTTTGCAATGTTTTACCTGTTTCCGAACAGTATTGAACTGCGCCAGCAATCGTTTCTTTGGGCCGATGATTTGTCCACCTACGATTCGGTACTCAACCTGCCGTTTACCATTCCGCTGTACGGTAATCACGTGTCACTCTTTACGCTACTAATGACAATCTCAACGTTAGTAATCACCTGGCAAAACAACCAGGTTTCGTCAGTAACAGGCCCCATGAAATCCATGTCGTATATTATGCCGGTGGTGTTTCTGTTTGTGCTTAATTCATTCCCGGCCGGCCTTAGTTTCTACTACTTCATGTCGAACATCATCACCTTTGGGCAGCAGGCCATCATCAGGCGGTTTGTAGACGAGGATAAAATCAAACGGATTATGGATGAGCACAGACGCACCCTGGCTGCCGGTGGCGGAAAGAAATCCAAGTTTATGGCCAAACTCGAAGAGGCGATGAAGGCCAGCGAAGAGGCGCGAAAAAAATCGGAAGAACAGCGAAAGAATAAAAAGAAATAAACATTGTGCTGTGCATGGAATGTGGAAAAATACGTTCCACAGCGTTCCACGCCCCAATAACCTTCCTCTATATTTGCAGTCCGGCTGAAAACATCCGGACTCATTTTTTAACCTTACCCAGATGGGAAAAATTATCGCCATTGCCAACCAAAAAGGTGGTGTAGGTAAAACCACTACAGCCATTAACCTGGCCGCCAGCCTGGCCGTTCTAGAGCATAAAACCCTGCTTGTTGATGCCGATCCGCAAGCCAACTCTACATCCGGATTAGGCATCAACCCGAAAGAAGTAGAAACCGGTATTTACGAATGCATGATTGACGGAGCCAATCCGCAGGAAGCCATCATCGGTAATGAAACACTTAAGTACCTGCATGTACTTCCTTCGCACATTGATCTGGTGGGTGCCGAAGTGGAAATGGTAAGTATTGAACACCGCGAAGAAAAAATGCGCGATGCGTTGCAGAAAATTAAAAACGACTACGAGTTTATCGTTATCGACTGCTCTCCTTCGCTCGGGCTGATTACCATCAACGCCCTCACTGCTGCCGATTCGGTGATTATTCCCGTGCAATGTGAATACTTTGCCCTGGAGGGACTCGGCAAACTATTGAATACGATAAAGATTATTCAGACACGGCTTAACCCGAAGTTGGAAATTGAAGGAATATTGCTTACGTTATACGACTCGCGTACCAGTCTGGGCAACCAGGTGGTGGAAGAGGTGCGAACGCATTTTAAAAAGATGACATTCAACACGATAATACCGCGAAATGTAAAACTAAGCGAATCGCCCAGCTTTGGTATTCCGGTTATTGTGCACGATGCCGAAAGCAAAGGCGCCATCAGCTACCTGAACCTGGCCCACGAAATTCTGGATAAAAACGGCTTATCGAAATGACCAAAAAAAAAGCATTAGGCCGAGGGCTCAACGCCCTGCTCAGCGACAGCAATGTGGACGACCGGCTGGAAACGGATGTGCCTGTTGCACATAATACACCTGCCGGTGGAATCCTGGAAATCCCCGTGGAGCAGATTGAAGTGAACCCGTTCCAGCCTCGCACACATTTCGATCAGGACGCATTGAACGAACTGGCCGACTCCATTAAAGTACACGGCATCATTCAGCCGATTACCGTGCGCAGACTGACACACAATCAATATCAGCTTATTTCTGGTGAACGAAGACTGCAGGCTTCAAAACTGGCCGGCTTAAAAACAATACCCGCTTATGTACGGCTGGCCGATGACCAGCAGATGCTGGAAATGTCGCTGATTGAAAACATCCAGCGCGAAAACCTGAATGCCATTGAAATTGCCCTGAGTTACCAGCGCCTGATTTCAGAATGCAACCTGAAACAGGAAGAACTGGGCGACCGCGTAGGTAAAAACCGGGCCACGGTTACCAATTACCTGCGGCTGCTGAAGTTACCCCCGGATATACAGATAGCTGTTCGAGACAATAAAATCAGCATGGGGCATGCCCGGGCAATAATTAATGTTGAGAACCCTGATACTCAACTCTTCATTTTCAATAAAATTCTTAGCGATGATCTGTCGGTAAGAAAAGTTGAAGAGTTAGTGCGTGAAATAGGCTCAAAAAAAACAGAAAAACGCGAAGCCGCCACGGTTTCTCCGGCTACCCGTGAGATAGCCCAACTGCAGTCGCGGCTCTCCTCCCACTTTGGCACCCGTGTTGCTGTAAAGAGCGATGGCAAAAAGGGTGAAATAAAAATTCCCTTCCTGTCCATTGAAGATCTGAACCGGATTCTGGACATTCTAAAAATCCAGTAGCCGTTGTATGCAGGCTTATACTTATACATGAAAACTTTGCCGGTCGTTTTCTTTTGCGTGATCCTTTCTGGCGGATACGCCCAGCACAAGGATTCAGTGCGCGTGGTTATGCCCAATAGAGACACTGTGCTGATTAAATCCTATGCTGACCGGTACAGTCCGCGCAAAGCATTATTGTATGCTGCCGTATTACCCGGTGCCGGCCAGGTATACACAAAAAAGTATTGGAAACTACCATTAGTTTACGGAGGCCTTTTTGCTACTGGCTATGCCATAAACTTTTACCAGGAAGGCTATCTGAAATATAAAAACGAACTCTTTTATGTGCTTGATACGGGTGTATCGCTAAGCCCAAGTGGTTTTACGGAAAACCAGTTGCGCACAATTGTTGACCGTTACAGGCGGGAGCGCGATTTTATGATTATCGTGATGGCCGGGGTATACCTGTTGCAAATGGTGGATGCCCACGTAGACGCCCACCTGAAAGAGTTTGATGTAAACCCCAACCTGCAGGTGAGCATAAGGCCTACAGCCGAAAACAACCTGCTCACCGGCACAACAGCCGGACTTTCTCTGGTAATTCGTTTCTGACTCCTTGGAGGTTGGCCTGGGATGTAATTACTTGCAGCAGCAATCACATCAGTTAAATTTTACTATGAATATTCTCCTGCTCGGTTACGGCAAAATGGGTAAAGCCGTTGAACAGGTGGCCATGAAGCGCGGACACCGGATCGTTGACCGCATTACTTCAGGCAACCGTTACAATCCCGGCCATGTTGTGGCCGATGTAGCTATTGAATTTTCAAGCCCGGAGGTTGCCGTTGAAAATATTACCTGGTGCCTGCAGCATAACCTTCCAATAGTTTGCGGCACCACAGGCTGGCTTGATAAGAAAGGCCTCATCGAAAAGTTAACGCGTGACTGTAATGGTACCTTCTTTTATGCGTCTAACTTTAGCATAGGTGTGAACATGTTCTTTAAACTGAATGAATACCTGGCCCGGTTAATGGCCGGCTATAACTCATATGAGGTTCAGATTGATGAAACTCACCATACCGAAAAAAAAGATGCTCCCAGCGGAACGGCCATTACCCTGGCCGAAGGCATTATAAAACACCTCCCATCCAAAACAACCTGGGTCAATCACACCCCTGGTAAACAACATGAACTACCTATTCTTTCACACCGCATTGCCAACGTGCCCGGCACGCATGTGGTTAAGTACCAATGCCCGGTTGACACGATCAAAATCAGCCACGAAGCCCACTCGCGCGAAGGCTTTGCGCTGGGAGCCGTGGCGGTGGCGGAGTGGTTGCCCGGCAAGAAAGGCGTACTGACGATGGGCGACTTTTTACAATTATAGATAATCGCTTTATTTGCAACTTTTTAAAACTTACCTGACGTGAACGCAATCCTGTTAACCTTCATCCTTATCCGTGTGGGTGTTACCATCGGCTACTGGCGCCTTTTCGAAAAAGCCGGTATTGAAGGATGGAAATCGCTGATACCCTTTTACTCTGAATATGTGCTGATGCACAACATTGTGGGCAAACCGAAACTCTGGTTTATTTACCTGCTCATACCGGTTGTCAATGTATTTGCTTATTATGTTATCATCTTCGATATGCTCCGCTGCTTTGGCAAGCCCTCGCTGTGGAGCCAGATACTCATCATCTTTACCGGATTCTTTTACCTGCTTTGGTTGGGATTCGATAACAAAGTAAAATACCAGGGCAAACTCAACGACCTGCCGCAAATCAAAAAGTCACCATTGGCTGAATGGTCAGAGGCCATTGCTTTTGCTGTAGTGGCCGCTACACTAATCCGCTTCCTGATCATGGAGGCCTATACCATCCCAACACCCTCGATGGAAAACTCGCTTTTGGTTGGCGATTTTCTTTTCGTAAGTAAATTTCATTACGGCAGCCGTACCCCGAAAACCCCGCTGCAAATTCCGCTTACACACCAGAAGATTTGGTTTACCAACATCCCTTCGTACCTGGACTGGATACAACTGCCCCAAACCCGCCTGCCCGGAATTACCACCATTAAAAGTGGCGATGTGGTGGTGTTTAATATCCCGCCAAAACAACTTAATGAAGGGAAAGATTATCCGGTTGACATTAAAACAAATTACATCAAACGCTGCGTGGCAGCTGCTGGCGAGACGCTGACCGTTAAAGATGCGCAGGTTTTTGTAAACAATAAACCGTTGGCCAGCCACCCGTTAACGCAATGGGCTTATCACGTTAAGGCCACCGCCATCATTAACGAACGGAACCTGGATAAACTAAACCTGGGCCCCGAAGATTACAACGTCATCGGGCGGCCGGATGAAAATACAGTAGAGTATATCATGTGGATTACGCCCGAAAAAGCCGAAGAAATAAAGGCGCTGCCTTACATTAAAAGCGTTGAGCGCGAAAAACAGGATCAGATTTTTGGTTTGTTTCCGTTCTCTGAATATTATGGCTTCGGTGCGGGTTTTAAAAACAACCTGAACTGGACGCTCGATAACTTCGGGCCGTTATGGATACCCGCCAAGGGCACTACCATTGCCATCAACGATTCTACCCTGGCCTTGTACGGATTTATCATTGCCAATTACGATCACAACAGCGATGCTGAAATCAAAGACAAGAAACTCTACATCAATGGAAAAGAGGTAACCGAGTACACCTTTAAGCAGAACTATTACTTTATGATGGGTGACAACCGCCACAACTCGCTCGACTCACGGTACTGGGGTTTTGTTCCGGAAGATCACGTAGTGGGTAAAGCCTTTTTCATCTGGCTTTCTATAGACTCCAATGCCGGCCTACTGCATAAAATACGGTGGAACAGGTTTTTTAAGATGATTGAGTAGACTCAGCTTTTTGTCTGACACTTCATGTAGGTAATATCCTAATCGGTTTAGCGTCTGCTTTTAAAAGATTTACTACCAATCTATCTCCCTTAATCCTTTGCTTTTCAGATAAGCATTTGTCTTGCTGAAATGCCGGCACCCGAAAAAACCCCGGTCGGCCGAAAAGGGCGATGGATGTGGTGCCATCAGCACCAGGTGTTTGGAGCGGTCAATCACCTCTCCTTTTTTTTGTGCATACGCACCCCACAATAAAAAAACCACATTCTCTTTTTCAGCAGATATAAGTTTAATCACCGCATCGGTAAAAATTTCCCAGCCTTTATGCTGATGTGAACCGGGCGATGATGCCCGTACGGTAAGGGTTGCGTTTAACAGCAGCACACCTTGTCGGGCCCAGCGCTCCAGGTTTCCGCTGGCCGGAAAAGGCTTTCCTAAATCTGTTTGTATCTCTTTAAAAATATTTACCAGCGAGGGCGGCATGCGTACCTGATCGGTGACCGAAAAACAAAGTCCGTTTGCCTGCCCTGGTCCATGGTACGGATCCTGCCCCAGAATAACCACCTTCACATCCTCAAAACTGCAGGCATCAAAAGCATTAAAAATCTGCCGACCTGGCGGATAGACCGTTGCCAATTGATATTCGGATTTTACAAAAGCAGCCAGTTGCTGAAAATACGGTTGAACAAACTCATCCGATAACCTTGATTTCCAACCGGGCGCAATCCTGACATCCATTTTCAGCGTATTTCCGGAAATATAAATCAACCGCTGAACAGTTTCAGGGGTTGACTAAAAATCCCTTATTTTTGGCCGGATGGTAACTGAAATAACACAGGGCATCCGCGTAAGCGTTGAAACCGAATACCAGCCGGCCTATTCCAGTCCGAGTCAGTACCACTATGTTTTTACTTACCGCATTACTATCGAAAACCAAAGCGAGTTTACCATCCAGTTGCTGCGCAGGCACTGGCATATTTACGATGCCGGCTTCAGCACCCGTGAAGTGGAAGGCGAAGGTGTAGTAGGGCAACAGCCTGTGTTGGAACCAGGCCAATCACACCAGTATGTTTCAGGTTGCAACCTGAAATCGGGCATTGGCAAAATGGTGGGTACTTACCTGATGGAACGCGTGGTAGATGGAACCCGGTTATCCATTCGCATCCCCGAGTTTACCATGGTGGCTCCCCTCCGCCTGAACTGAGTGTCACCTTTTTTCAAAATAAAAACTTATCTCAACTACTGGCTTGATGCCGTAGATGAACATTCGTTGCATGCGCCCTTCCTGTTCGACTTTTACACCAATACCATCAGGCGCGAAACCGGTGAGTTAATTGCCATTGAAAACCTTCGTAAAAAATTATTGAAAGATGAGCGTACCATTGAGGTGACTGATTTCGGAAAAGGTTCCAAGCACACCAACGCCAGCACACGCAAAATAAGCGAGATTGCCGAAACAAGCCTTACTCCGGCCAAGCACGCTTCGTTGTACCACCGCATTATCATGGCGCGTAAACCAAAAACCATTGTTGAACTGGGCACCTCCTTTGGCATCAACACGCTTTACCTTGCCCAATACCCCGAATCAACCGTATACACATTTGAAGGTGCTGACCGGATTGCCGATGTGGCTGAACTCAGTTTTGAATTTGCAGGGGCAAAGAACATTGAATTGATCCGGGGTAATATTGACCAAACCCTGTACAGTACCCTTTCGCGCATTCCGAAAGTTGACCTGGCCTTTATGGATGCCAACCATCGGCTGGAACCTACGCTGCGGTATTTTGAACTGCTGCTGTCAAAATCACACCACAAAAGCATGGTACTTGTTGACGATATTCACGATACACCTGAAATGGAGCAGGCGTGGAAACAAATACGGAAGAATCCCCTGGTGTATGTAAGTATCGACTTGTTTCGCTGTGGCATTTTGTTCCTCGATCCATCACTGAACAAACAACACGTTGTACTGCGGTTTTAGCACTTGAATTACATGCCGATATAGCTATTTTTGCATGTGCTATACCCGTTTTATGAGCGAAGAGAAAACCACCCCCGCACCTGAAGTTCCTAAAAAGTCGAACAAGGCAACCATTGTTATTGCCCTGCTTTCGATTATTATCATTATTCAGGTTATTAAAATTTACCTCGACCACCAGGAGCGAACCGAAATCCAGGCCCAGCTCAGCACCACCGAAGAGGAACTGGCCACCACCATGCAACGCATGGAAGAACTGAAGGTAGAACTTGCCCAGAAGATTGAAGAAGTAAAAAAACTCGGTGGCGATGTGGCCGACCTGCAACAGGCCAAAGCCGAAATTGAAGAACAACTGAAACGCAGAACACAGGCTTCCGGCAAACTGATTAAAGAACTGAAAGACAAGGTGGAGGGCTATGAACTCCTGCTTAAGAATAAAGACGAGGAAATTGAACGGCTTAAAAACGTAAACAAAGCCCTGTTGAACGAGAATGTTACGCTTAAAACCGAAAAGAATCAGTTAGGCGACTCGCTCAACCGGTTAAGCCAAACCAAGCAGGAACTGGCCGGCAAAGTGGCGCTTGCTTCGCAACTGAAAGCAGAGAATATCCGCATCGTAGCGCTGAACGACCGGGGCAAAGAGCGCGAATCGCCCTTCCGAAGCCGACAGGTAGGAAAACTGAAAATCGAATTCAACCTGGCTGAAAACAACGTAGCCCCTATAGAAGGCAAGAAAATCATGATCCGGATAATTGATGAGAATAACCAGGTGCTGTTCGATGTATCGCGCGGTTCCGGCACATTCATCTACAACGGTAAGGAAGAGTTTTACACAGCCGCCCAGGAAATCCTGTTCGACAACACCCGCCAGCGGCTCACCTATCTGTACGATAAAGGGTCTGACTATGCCCCGGGAACCTATACACTGGAGGTGTATTGCGAAGATTACCTGATGGGCAGCGGCAAGTTTGTAGTAAAATAGGCCGGCAACAGGCTTTTAAGCCATTTCTTCAATTTTCAGGCAGGCCCTTTCAAATTCGGGGCAATTCCCTACCTTTGCAGGCTCAAAACCTTAAAAACACGTAAAAATCAATGAAAAACTACGAGACAGTATTCATTTTGAATCCCGTTTTGTCTGAAGACCAGATGAAGGATACTGTCGATAAATTCGTGAAGGTGTTGAAGAAAGCCAAGGCTGATGTTATAAACGTTGAGCAATGGGGCCTGCGCAAAATGGCCTACCCCATCCAGCGCAAATCCACCGGTTTCTACAACCTCATCGAGTTTTCGGCAACTCCTGACGTGGTGAACACACTCGAAACGGAGTACAGACGCGATGAGTCAGTGATGCGTTTCCTGACCATTACCCTTGACAAGCACGCCCTGTTCTACAACGAGCGCAGGCGCAAAGGCGAATTCAAGAAGAAAGAAAACAAAGACGTTAAAAAACCCAGAAAAACTGAGGAGGAGTTGGCCTGATGACACTGATGAACGAACCCATTAAGCGCGTAGAACCTAAAGCCAAGTACTGCCGCTTTAAGAAAAACGGAATCAAGTACATTGATTATAAGGATCCCGATTTCCTGATTAAATTCATCAACGAGCAGGGAAAGATTCTTCCCCGCAGGCTTACCGGAACAAGCTGGAAGTTTCAGAAGAAAGTTACCCAGGCTGTAAAGCGGGCACGTCATATGGCGATTCTTCCTTATACCGGTGACTCCTTGAAATAACTCGTAACCTTTTAACTGAAGAAGAAATGCACGTAATATTAAAACAAGACGTTCAGGGACTGGGTTATAAAAACGACATCGTGAAGGTAAAGGCCGGCTACGGTCGCAACTACCTTATCCCGAACGGGCTGGCGCTGATTGCCAACAACTCCAACAAGCGCATGGCCGAAGAAAATGTACGACAGGCCGCTCACAAAGCTGCTAAAATCAAACAGGATGCTGAAGCGCTGGCTTCCAAAATCGGTGAACTGGTACTGGAAATCGGTACCAAAGCCGGAGAAAGCGGCAAAATTTTTGGTGCTGTTACAGCTTTGCAGGTTGCCGATGCGTTGAAAGCAAAAGGCTTTGACATCGACCGCAAGAAAGTGGTATTTAAAGAACAGCCCAAACAACTCGGCACCTATTCGGTTTCGCTTGATTTGCACAAGGAAGTGAAACACGAAATCAAGGTGAAAGTCGTTTCGGAATAACACCTCAAAAGCAAAACGCTCAAACCCTGACGCCACCCGTCAGGGTTTTTTATTTCGTAGCTTTGAACATGTTTCGCACTGAACTTATTCCAAAGCAATCGAGAGACCGTATAACGCTAAAGCATCGGTTAGTTACAGCAGGCTCATGCTTTGCTGATGCCATAGGCAGCCGGCTTACCACACACAAGTTTGAGTGCCTTTCCAATTCCTTTGGTGTCAGCTATAACCCGCACGCCATACACAAAGCATTATTGTATGCCCTACACAACCAATTGCCGCCTGAACGCACCTATTTAATGAACCAGGGCATTCACCTGAATTACGATTTTCACTCTGCCTTTGGTTCTCCGGATAAAGACAACCTTAAACAAAAACTCAGCAACATCATCAGTGCCAGCCATCAATTTTTAAAAAATGCCAACTGGCTGCTCATCACCTATGGCACTGCCTGGGTGTATACCCGAATTGATACCGGTGAAATCGTTGCCAACTGTCACAAAGTGCCCTCTTCTAATTTCAAAAAAGAACTATTTACCCAGAAGAAGTTTCTGGAATCGTTCGAGACCTTTTACAACGAACTGCTGACCTTTAACGCCCACATTAACCTGATTCTTACCGTGAGCCCGGTGCGGCACCTGAAAGACACACTGGAAATGAACAGCGTGAGTAAATCGGTGTTACGCCTGACTTGCCATACGTTAAGTGAGCGGTATGAACGGGTGCACTATTTTCCGGCATTTGAAATTATGATGGACGATTTGCGCGATTACCGCTTTTACAAATCCGATATGATTCATCCCTCCTTCGAAGCCGAAGAATACATCTGGCAAAAGTTTTTACATGCCTTTGCAGATGAGCCCACAAAAAAATTTATCGCAGAATGGACCGGCATACTGCAGGCGCTTGGGCATAAGCCCTTTCATCCGGCCAGTGCAGCCCACCAGCAATTTGTAAAAGACACTTTAAAAAAATTAGAGCCCCTGGCAAACCTGGTGAATGTTGAAAAAGAATTGAATCAGCTTAAAGCCCAGTTACTGTGAGTGACTCTTCGCGCATACCCAACCGCCTTATCCGGGCAACCAGCCCGTATTTACTGCAACATGCCTACAATCCGGTTAACTGGTATGAGTGGGGCCACGAGGCCCTTACCAAAGCCCGGCAGGAAGATAAGCCTATACTGGTCAGCATCGGCTACTCCGCGTGCCACTGGTGCCACGTTATGGAGCGCGAATGTTTTGAAAATGCCGACATCGCTGCCCTGATGAATGAATTCTTTGTGTGCATTAAAGTTGACCGTGAAGAACGGCCCGACATCGACCAGGTGTACATGGAAGCCGTACAGGCCATGGGTATTAACGGGGGCTGGCCGTTGAACGTGTTCCTGACACCTGACCAAAAACCGTTTTATGGCGGCACCTATTTTCCGCCACCCACCTGGGCGCAGGTGCTTACCAATATCCATAAGGCTTACCAATCACGAAAAAACGAAGTCATCCAAACTGCCGATGAACTTACACGGCTGCTGGCCGTATCGGAAGTATCGAAATTCAAAAAGCAGGCAGAAGAGGCTTTCAATGACAGCCTGCAGCAAATCTACCGGCATATAGAAGCGACCTTTGACCGCCACGATGGCGGCCTTGAAAAAGCTCCCAAGTTCATCATGCCTTCCATCTGGCATTGGTTGCTTCGGTACTATTATTTAACCAAAAATCCACAGGCGCTCAATCAAATTAATCTCACCCTGAAACACATTTTTTATGGCGGCATTTACGACCAGCTTGGCGGGGGCTTTGCCCGCTATTCGGTGGATAGCCGGTGGTTTGTGCCTCACTTTGAAAAAATGCTTTACGATAACGCGCAACTCATCAGTCTGTACGCTGAAGCGTACCAGGTTACCGGTGATGAGGAG
This sequence comes from Flammeovirgaceae bacterium, assembly GCA_015180985.1. NCBI lineage: Bacteria > Pseudomonadati > Bacteroidota > Cytophagia > Cytophagales > Flammeovirgaceae > Flammeovirgaceae bacterium. The sequence continues at coordinate 2,131,321 of CP054185.1, read as the reverse complement.
TATAAACAGGCCGTGTACGAAACTGTAAATTGGCTTAAACGCGAAATGGCTCATCCTTCCGGTGGCTTCTATTCAGCCCTGGATGCCGACAGCGAAGGGGTTGAAGGAAAATTTTATGTATGGACATATCAGGAGGTTTCGGACATCCTGGGAAACGCAGCAGCCGAAGTGTGCAGGCACTTCAACATAACACAAAACGGAAACTGGGAGCATGGCACCAACATCCTGTACCGAAATGCCGGAGAATTACCACCATCGGAAAATCTTGTTCGTTATAAAGAAAAACTGCTTCAACAACGAAACCACCGGATAAAGCCAAGCCTTGATACTAAAATTCTATCCGGATGGAACACCATGGCTGTCAGCGCCCTGGTGGATGCCTATCACGCCTTTACAGATAACGCCTTTCTTGAACTGGGCCGAAATGCCATACGCTTTATTGAAAATACACTAATTGAGGGCAACACACTATACCGTACCTGGAATACAAAACGTTCAGCCACCGGGGGATTTTTAGACGATTACGCTTTCCTAATCCAGGCATACCTGAAATTATACGAAGCCGACTTTGATGAAGACTGGCTCGAAAAGGCGAAACAGTTTGCAACAAAGGTAATTGCCGACTTTTACGATACGGCTGATGGCTTTTTCTTTTACACCTCAAAAAATGCCAAACAACTTGTAGCCAGAAAGAAAGAACTGTTCGATAACGTAATCCCTGCATCAAACAGCGTAATGGCACAAAATCTTCTGTGGCTTGGAAGATTACTCGACCGTGGAGACTGGATAGCCCTCGGCAAAAACATGGTGGACGGCATGCATGAACTGATTCTGAAAGAGCCCAACTACATGAGCAACTGGGCGATGGCCTGGTTATGGGCCAATAAGGAAATTGCCGAGGTAGCCTTTGTCGGAAAAGAATACCAGTTATATAAAAATGAGTTCAAAAAGCACTTTCATCCGATTTCACTCGTCACGGGCACTGCAGTTGCCAGCCGCCTGCCACTCCTTCAGGGTAAGGAAACCGGCATTAAAACCACGGTGTACGTGTGCTACAACAAAACCTGCAAGCAGCCTGTTCATTCAGTAAATGATGCCATCAGGCAAGTGGCTGCTGATTATACGGTATAAAAAATTGAATCCGATTCCATTAGATTTGCCGGAAGGCTTTCAATGACCAAGCAGCTCCCTTTAGAAAATCCCGAACGGATTACACTTTTTGCCGAACTCATTCTGCCGGTACCCGTACCCAAGCTATTCACTTACCGCGTGCCACTGGAATTTAACGAACGTATCGCCCCGGGGCAGCGTGCCATTGTTCCGTTTGGCGACCGTAAAATCCTCACCGGTATCATCAGCATTGTTCATCAGAATCCGCCAAGGGAGTATGAAGTAAAATACCTGTTGGAACTGCTCGATGACGAGCCCACCGTAAATTCACTCCAGTTAAACCTTTTCAACTGGATTGCCGCATACTACCTGTGCGCTCCGGGTGAAGTAATGAATGCCGCCCTGCCCTCCGGGTTAAAACTTTCCAGCGAATCCAAGGCACAACTCCACCCCGCCTTCGACTGGAGTGAAACACTGTTTGAGTTTACCGAAAAAGAAGAGATGCTGCTAAAGCAGCTTCAGCACGGCCCGATGACCTATTCGGAAATATCAAAATTACTGGGCGTAAAAACGATTTATGCCATTCTTAAATCACTGGTAAGAAAGGAAGCCGTCATCCTATTTGAAGAAGTGCATGAAAAATATAAACCTAAAACCGAGCGGAAAGTACGGTTAGCCCAACATTACCTGTCGAACGATGCACTGCATGAACTATTCAACACGCTGGCTTCCAGGCCAAAGCAGGAAGCACTGGTGCTGAAATACCTGCAGGAAGTGCCGGTAATGCACGATGCCGGGCAAAATAAAGCCGGCCTTTCGCGCAAAAAATTACTGGAGGGCCATTCATCTGAATCATCGCTTAATACGCTGATCAAGCACGGCATCTTTGAAGAGTTTGAGGTTATTATTTCGAGGTTTGATAAAGACACCAGCAGAGAACAACCTGAAAATACTCTTAGCGATGACCAACTTCGCGCACGTGATGAAATTCTGCAGTCGTTTGAAAAAAGCAACGTCACACTTTTTCACGGCATTACCGGCAGCGGTAAGACCGAAATCTACATCAGTCTGATAAAGCAGGCGTTGGATGCAGGCTCGCAGGTACTTTACCTGCTGCCGGAAATAGCGCTGACCACCCAGATTGTTCAGCGCCTGAAAAAAGTGTTCGGCAACATGATGGGCGTTTACCATTCCCGTTTTTCCGATAACGAACGCGTGGAAGTGTGGCGGGGCATTCTGAGCGGAAAGGTTAAGTTCGTAGTGGGTGTGCGTTCAGCTGTCTTTCTGCCTTTCGATAATCTGGGATTGATTATAGTTGACGAGGAGCATGATACTTCCTTTAAACAGCAAGAGCCGGCCCCCCGCTACCATGCGCGCGATGTGGCGTTGATTATGGGCCAGCTGCACCATGCACGCGTACTGCTCGGCTCGGCCACTCCCTCGCTGGAGTCGTACTGGCTGGCGCACAGCGGCAAATACGGGCTGGTACAATTACACTCCCGGTTTGGTGAGGCCCGGCTTCCAACAATTGCGTTGGCAGACCTGAGCCGGGAACGGAGAGAAAAGAAGAACAAAGGGCAGTTTACCTCTGCCTTGCTCAAGGCCATTGAAGAAACGCTTGCACGTAAAGAACAGGTAATTGTTTTTCAAAACCGCAGGGGTTATGCACCGTTGCTGGAATGTGAAGACTGCGGGTGGATACCGCGGTGTACCAACTGTTCGGTAAGCCTAACGTATCATCAATATAAAAGTGCGTTGGTTTGCCATTACTGCGGATACAGAGAGCCAATGCCCACGGCATGCCGTAATTGTTCGTCCAGGCGACTGCTCACGTCAGGCTATGGCACCGAAAAACTGGAGGAAGAGCTTCGCCTGCATTTCCCGGAAGCCGCCATCCAGCGTATGGATCTGGAAACTACCCGCTCAAAATCCGGTTACGAAAATATCATCAGCGAATTTGAAGCGGGCCGAACCGACATTTTGGTCGGCACCCAAATGGTTACCAAAGGACTTGACTTCGGCCGCGTTAGTTTGGTTGGAGTGTTTAATGCCGACCGGATGTTTCATTTCCCCGACTTCCGCTCACACGAACGGGCCTTTCAACTGCTCACCCAGGTTAGCGGACGGGCCGGCCGAAAGGATAAACCCGGCACGGTAATTATACAAACCTCGCAACCACAACACCCTTTACTTAACGTTGTGCTTAACCACCGGGTAAACGAATTTTATACACTTGAACTGGACGATCGAAAAGCACACCAATACCCGCCCTTTACGCGCCTGATTGAACTGACTCTTAAGCACACTGATAAAAAAACGGTTAACGAAGCCTCTGCTGCACTGGCCGAACTGCTGCGCCATGAACTTACCGGGGTAAAAATACTGGGGCCTGGTGAACCCATGGTATCAAAAATCAGAAACCAGTATCTGATGAGTATTCTCATCAAAATTCCCCGCCATACCGGAAACCTGCAGGATATAAAACGGATACTGACAGCCGGTATCGGCACACTAAGCGAAAACAGTGCCTTCAGGAATGTACGCACCGTGGTGGATGTTGACCCGTATTGATTGTGGTTTCGGATTATAATGCATTTTCAAATTCATTACCTTCGTTAAAGATCATAATTAAACCAAATCACCATTTCATGTTTACTTTCCGAACACAACTTTTACTTGCAACACTTCTGCTTCTGAATTACACCCTCGCAGCCGCACAAAAAAAACCAAATGATGCAGAAATCATCCGAAACATTATGCAAAAACAGCAAGCGGATTGGAACCGGGCCGATATTGAAGCATTTATGGAAGGCTACTGGAAATCCGACAGCCTGAAATTTATCGGAAGGAACGGCATTACCTATGGCTGGACTACCACCCTGGAGAATTACAAGAAGGGGTACCCAACACCCGAGGCCATGGGACAACTTACCTTTACACTCCTATCCGTGGAGATACTTTCGCCAACTACAGCCTTTGTTATTGGAAAATGGGAACTGAAACGCACACATGACAATCCGGGCGGGCATTTTACCTTATTATGGAAAAAAATTAAAGGCAAGTGGGTTATCGTTGCTGACCATACCTCATAAAAACCATTTTAAAGCCTTTTTCCCGGTAAGCAACTTCAAAACAACCTGTACCCGTTGAACCATAACATATTCTGGTTATTTTTACATTGATTTGATCAATTAATCCGGAGCCCATCTTCTTACCGAACTGAGTTTCAGAAAGATTCATCAAACAACAATTAATTATTCACTTTATCAGTTAACAAATGAACATTTATGTTGCCAACATCCCTTTTAAAGCAACGGAAGCAGAATTGAAGGGACTCTTCGAACAGTTTGGTGAGGTTAGCTCAGCTAAAATCATCCTTGACAAATTTACCAACCGAAGCCGCGGTTTCGGGTTTGTTGAAATGGCCGATGAGTCATCGGCCCAAAGCGCTATTAACCAGTTAAACGGTGCCGATTTTATGGGCAAAAACCTGGTGGTAAACGAGGCCCGTCCGCGTACCGATGCCCCTCGCGGAAACCGGGGTGGCGGTGGATTCAGAAAAAATTTTAATCGGGACGATTATTAGGATTTCAGGATAACCATTAAAAAAGCCCGGCCAAGCCGGGCTTTTTTATTTGGCTGTAAAGAAAACAGAACCCGGAATTGACCTTTCGCAAAACATTTCTTAAACTTTGTATAAACCAACCAATTACCCGTATGAGTGTAGTTACCGATGTTGAAAAATGGGGTAACGCTCACCGCCCCGGCTTTCTTGACTTCTTCCGGATTATTCTCGGCCTGTTTATTACCTACAAGGGCCTTGAGTTTATCACTAATATGGATGAGTTGGAAATGACTGCCTCCGGTTTCAATGTTTGGTTTGCAGGGGCAACGCTGGCTCACTATGTAGTTTTTGCACACATTCTTGGCGGGCCGCTGATTGCTGTTGGGTTGTTTACCCGCATCGTAAGTATTATTAACCTGCCGGTATTGATTGGTGCAGTAGTTTTTGTGAATGCACCCAAAGGCTTTCTGAGCGTGGGCAATCACATGGAGCTTGAAATCTCACTGATTGTGCTGGCCGGGCTTATCATCTTTACCATTTTTGGTGCCGGCAAATATTCCATTGATGCCAAACGCAGGCGCGAGATGGAGGCCTCACAGCCAGGCACCTGAGTATCGTACTCAAGCACGCTTCAATTCAATGATAGTGAGTTCAGGGGGAATCCCGACCCTGCCAGGATAACCAATGTAGCCAAAACCGCGATTCACATACAGGTACTGGTTACCTTCTTGATACAAACCGGCCCATTGCCTGTACACATATTGGGAAGGACTCCATTTGAAGTCGCCAATCTCTACACCAAACTGAAAGCCGTGAGTATGCCCGGCAAAAGCTACATCGATATCCGGGTAGTTGGGTCTTACCTGGGCGTCCCAATGGCTGGGATCATGCGAAAGCAATAATTTTACAGGCGCCTCTTCACTGCCACGATAGGCCTCATCCAGTTTTCCGTACTTGGCAAACCGGCCGGCTCCCCAGTTTTCAATGCCTATAATGGCCAATGCTTCACCGTTTTCCCTGATGAGCCGGTACTCATTCATTAGCAGGTCAAATCCCATCAGCCGGTGGGCTTCCATCAAATCACTAAAGTTTTTGTGCTTGGCCTCCCGGCTCACCCACGATTTATAATCGCCATAATCGTGATTGCCTGTAACCGAAAATACACCCAGCGGGGCTTTTAGTTTAGCAAACAAATCAATGTAATCAGCTACTTCACTGGTTTCGTTATTTACCAGGTCACCGGTAAAAAAAATCAAATCAGGCTTCTCGCGCAAAAACATTTCAATGCCACCCCTTACGGATGTCTTACTAAAAAAACTACCCGAATGAATATCGGATAGCTGGCCGATGCGAATACCGTCAAAGGCTTTCGGAAGGTTGGGCAGCCTAATTGTCCTTCTGCGAATGCGGTAATCATGGGCACCTGAAATAATGCCGTAGGTCATGGCCGCGAACGGAATGGTTGCCGTTATAACTGCTGCCTTGGCTAAAAATTCAGATCGTGGGATGACTTTACCACCATGCGATGGGGCGTCTTGTTTAAAGTAGTTTACCAGCCAGCGGATGCTCCGTTGAACATCATCAAAAAAAACAAAAAGTACCCCGAAGATTTTGGAGAAATAAACAATAAAAATTCCGGTAAGTACCAGGTTACGCAATTGCGATCCATATCTATATGGATCACCATAGGCATACCACAATATGGCCAGCAGGGTAAGTGCGGTAAAAAACCAGAAACCGAGCCTTGCAAAAGTTTTCCATCCTGCTGTCCACTCCTTGCTGATGGTTGCAACAGCCTGGTAGACGTAAAGATCAATCAACACCAGAACAACCAGAATGAAAAACAGTGCCATGAACTTTACCATTACGTTTGGTTAACCAATGCCCAGCCTGCGGTTAAGTTTTTCAACCAGCAGGTACATAACCGGCACCACCACCAGGGTTAAGAAGGTGGCAAAGGCCAGGCCGTGCACAATCGTCCACGATAGCGGGCTCCAGAAGATGACACTGTCACCGCCAATGTAAAAATCGGCATCGTAACTGGTGATGAACTTGATAAAGTCGATATTGATACCGATAGCCAACGGCATTAACCCCAAAATGGTAGTGATAGCTGTTAGCAACACGGGGCGCAGGCGTGTTTTACCGGCTTCGGCAATAGCATCAATTACCACCGGCATCGGCAGCTTATCTGCGTTCAGCTCTTCTTTCAACCGCTTTTTCTTCAGTTCAATAAAGTCAATCAGCACGATGGCGTTGTTCACCACTACACCGGCCAATGAAATCAGGCCCACCATGGTCATGATTACCACAAAGTCCATCCTGAAAATAAACAGCCCTAAAAATACCCCAATGGTGCTGAAGAGTACGGAAGTCATGATAATCAACGGGGCTGTTATTTTGTTGAACTGTGCAACGATAATTAAAAAGATAATGAACACAGCCATTGCCAATGCGCCCGTAAGGAAACTCATTTCTTCCATTTGCTTTTCCTGTTCGCCACCGAATTTAAATGAATACCCGGGGGGCATCCGGTAGTCGGCCAGCAATTCCTTTATCTGGTTGTTGATCTCGGTTGCATTATAACCGCCCAATACATTCGAGCTTAAGGTGATTACCCGTTTCAGGTCTTTTCTTCGAACCGAGCCATAAGAAGAACTCAACTCAGTTTTCGCAATAGAGGAGATTGGCACCTGAGAGATTTTACCGGTACTTTGATCGCGAAAGGTTACGCTTTTATTAATAAGCGCATCCAAATCGTAGCGGTATTTATCGTCAAGCCGAAGTTGGATGTCGTAATCCTCTTCGCCCTGCTTAAACTTCGATACCTCCTTACCGTAAAGCGAGGTGCGTATTTCATTTGCAACAGAGTAGGAAGAGAGCCCGAACCGCCTGGCTTTTTCCCTGTCAATATCAATAACCAGTTCAGGTTTTCCGGTTTCCAGGTCAGACTTGAGTTTTTCAATTCCTTGTATGCCTGATTCATTGATTTTGTTGCGCATATCTTCGGCTATCTGCACCAGTGTCGGAAAATCATCACCGGAAATCTCAATGTTAATGGGCTTTCCGGCCGGGGGACCGTCCGAATTTTTATCAACTGTTACTGTTACTCCGGGGTACTGCCCGATGGCCTTACGCACTTCTTCCATAATGGCATTTGTGCTTTGGCCATTACGGTATTTAAAATCAACAAAGTTTACCGTTATACGTGCTTTGTTGGGCGTATCCGACATGCCGATATTGGATGGATCATTCGGATCGCCCGTGCCCTGCCCTACGTTACCGATTACCGATTCAACAATAGATTCATAAGGTTTAACCAATTCAATTACCTGGTCCTCAATCCGCTCGGTTAATTTGTTGGTTACTTCAATGTCGGTACCGGTGGGGTACTCAATAAAGATATTGATATACTTTGGTTCGTTGATGGGGAAGTAGATAACCTTGGGCGGAAAAACAACCAGTAACCCGATAGAAAGAAACAACAACAGGATAGTGCCTATTAAATAAGTTTTGGGATTAGAGCCCTTCAAGGCATGTTGAATGAGCTTGGCGTATCGCCTTTCTAACAGGGGGAGCAGGCGGGTTTGAAAAGCATGGGTTAACGGAGCAAATACATAGATATTAAGCAAGGTCAATGCAGCACCAATCAACAGGAGGTTACCGAACCAATACACCTTTAGTGCTATAAAAAGTGCGCCAGCAACTACTAGAGCCAACACAATGCGGTGTGTCACCTTCCGGTTTTTGGTAGCACTGTCGCTTTCATGTTTCATAAACAGCGAAGCAATTACCGGGGTTACCACAAGCCCTACAAACAACGATGAGCTAAGAACAACAATCAGCGTAATGGGCAGGTACTTCATAAACTCACCCATAATACCCGGCCACATCGCAAGCGGTAAAAAGGCAGCCAACGTGGTAGCAGTTGAGGAGATAATAGGCCAGGCTATCTCACCGGTGCCCAGCCGCACCGCACTCTTCAAATCGTATCCTTCTTCGTACAAGCGGTACACATTTTCCACCACCACAATACCGTTATCCACCAGCATACCCAGCGCCATGATCAGGCCAAACAGCACCATCATATTAATGGTGTAGCCGATAAAGCCCAGGATGAGGAACGATAAGAACATGGATAAAGGAATTGCAATACCTACGAAATAGGCATTGCGGATGCCGAGGAAAAGCATAAGCACACCTACCACTACAATTACCCCGGAAATAATGTTGTTCTCCATGCTGCTTACCATTTCCTTGGTAAAGGATGATTGATCGTTGGTGATAGTAACATTCAACCCGGCCGGGAATACTTCGGCTTTGGCTTTGGCCAGGATGGCGTTTACTTTCTCGGTGGCTATCAGCAGGTTCTGGCCGCTTCGTTTAATTACATCAACCATTACCACCGGTTGTTTTTGCAGGCGGGCATAGCTCTGCCGCTCCTTATAATCAAATTCCACATGGGCCACATCTTTCAGGTAAACAATGTTTCCCTTTTCGTGCTTAACCACGATGTCTTCCAGTTGACGCGGATCGTTAAACTCACCCACCACCCGGATGTTTCTGCGGATACCGTCATCCAGGATATTGCCCCCTGAAAGGGTAACATTCTCAGCCTGTATGGCATTTTCAATATCACCAAAGTTCAGTTCGCGCGCCTCCAACTCGTAAGGATCAACCTTTATCTTTACCTCCTTTTCATCAATACCTTTTATCTCTACTTTCGAGATTTCGGAAAGCTTTTCAATTTCATCCTCCAGGTACTCGGCATAGCGCTTTAGTTCTTCCAATTCAAAATTTCCGGAGAGGTTAATATTAAAAATAGGAAACTCCGAAAAGTTTAATTCAAAAACGTTCGGGTCAGCAGGCAGGTCGTTGGGCAGTTCGGGCTTGGCCTTATCAACCGCGTCTTTTACTTTGGTCAGTGCATCTTGCACCGAAGTTTTAGGATCAAACTCAATGATAATAGTTGAATAATCCTGTACGGAAGTGGATTTGATGTTGTCCACTTCCGAAATGGTATTAAGCTCCTTTTCAATGGGCCGGGTTACCAGGTTCTCCATATCAATGGGCGAATTGCCCGGATAAGAGGTACCGATATACACCACCGGCTGCTCAATTTCAGGGTAGCTGTCTTTGGGTAAGCTGATGTAGGTCATGATACCCATGACTGTAATCAGAAAGGCCAAGAACATGACCGAGGTACGGTTGTTCAGCGCCAGTGTTGACAGGCCAAACTCTTTATCAACTTTAAGTTGTTTATTGCTATCGCTCATAACGTAAGGTCAAAATCAGTTTTTGGCAACTCCGTTAAGATTTTTGGTGGTACCGGCCAACACTACTTCAACGCCTTCGGTTAAATCGCGGTAACCTTCATTTACAATCATCTCGTTGCCTTCCAGGCCCTCCAGTATTTCGGTTTCGGTTTTAGATGTAATTCCTGTTGTTACGTGTACTTTACGGGCAAGCATTTTATCGCCACGGCTGTCGACAACGAAAATAAACTGGCCTTCGTCATCCTTTTGAATAATGCGAGTAGGCACAGCCAGCGTTGCTTCGCTTACATAATCGCGAAGTTGCAGAACCACCACCTGGTTTGGCTTTACCACAAAATTTACTTTAGGCAGGTGCACTTCTACCACAAAGGTTCTGTTTTCCGGGTTGATAACCTGGCTGACCGATGAGATGGTGGATTTCAATCGCTGGTTATTGGCGGGGAAGTAAACCTCTACCGGATCACCGGCTTTGAATTTACCAATGTAGCGTTCGGAAACATCGGCTTTAATGTAATTATCATCAAGGCTAACCAATCGAACCAACGGCATGCCAGGCGAAGCAATTTCACCTTGTTTTGCAGGCAGTTGGTCAACCGTTCCGGCAAACGGAGCTTTTACAATGGCTTGGTCGAGTTGTGCGTTTGCGGTAGCTAATCTACGCTCCAGCGATTCTTTGTTATTCTTGGCCTGCAGGTATTGAATTTCAGTGCCTACTTTCTGTTCCCAAAGCTTTGCCTGCCGCTCGTAAACGGAAGTGGCCAGTTCAAGTGCCGTTTTTAATTCAGCAATGGTATTCAGTACGATTTCGGCATCAAGCGAAATGAGAGTCTGCCCCCTGGTAACATGTTGCCCTTCGCGAACATGCACGCGCTTTATTTCACCGCCAGTTTGGGCAGCAATGAGTACATTTTTTCTCGACTCAACAGTTCCGCGCATTTCGGCTTTGTGTTCAAACGGGCGTTTTTCAGCCACGAAGGTCGATACCATTATTGCTTTGCTGTTCTGCCGGGCAAACTCCGGGTCTAAGGCGCTAATCTCCTTCTCAAGTTTAACAATCGTTTCATTCAGGTTGGCCACTTGTCGTCTGGCGGCCTCCAGTTCTGTCTTCTTTGCTTCCAAATCAGAAACCTTAGGTTTGCTGCAGGCGACAGCAAAGAGAGTAATCAGGACAATGTATATTCTGCTTTTCATCCGGGTTGTTGTTTATTTTTTGGTTGTGGGTACTACAATTTTACCGTACGCTTTTTCAAGGTCAACAGTGGAAATAAGGGCATCGTACAAAGCCGTGAAGTAATTTGTTTGCGCCTCCTTAAAGGCCGCGTCTGCATCAATTACTTCAATGTTTGAACCAACTCCTTGCTGATATTTTAACACAGCCACGTTATATACTTCTTCCGCCAACTTCATATTTTCTTCCTGTGCCTTCAGCGCAGTCAGGTTGTTTTCAAACTCCAGGCTATATTGTGCCTGTTCAAGGTCAATCCGGCTCTTCAGCAACTGCTGGGCATTTTCAACCTGCCGCATTTGCGATTTCTTTTGCTGGATGATCTTGCTTTTTCGCATGCCATCGAAAATAGGCATGTTTATCCGCAGGCCATAAACGCCAAACGTTCGCCAGTTTTCACCAAATGCCACAAAGTTGCTGAACACAGCCGTACCATAGCTGGCGCCATAACTTCCGTAAAAATCAAGCGAGGGCAGATACTGGACCCTGGTATTTTTGATATCCAGACCCACCAGGGCCTTGTTAATTTCAAGTTGACTGTATTCTATGCGGTTGTGGTAACTGAAGTTCGAACTGAAATCTTCACGAAGCGCTTCAAAATGTATCGTCTGCAGATCGTCAGCCAGAGTAAGCGGTTCGTTTACCGGCATGCCCATTTGAAATTTAAGCAGTTTTAAACTGATATCCAGGGCAGTAGCTGATGTTTTGATGGCTTGTGAGATATTATTGAACTGCACCTGTATCCGGTTCACATCAATCTTTTCGGCAAATCCGTTTTCGTACATAATGCGTGTTTGGCGCAGTAGCGAATCAAGGCGCTGGTAGTTTTTTTTCACCAGTTCATTCCTCTCCTTGTTTACCAGAACTGAGTAGTAAGCCTTTTTAATATTGGCCACCAGGTCAATTTCGGTAGCAGCTTGTTCGCGCCTGGACAATTCGGTGTAGGTACGCGCTGCCTTTAGCCCTACAAAGTAGGAACCACTGAAAATCATCTGCTGCAGGTCGATGCTTGCCCGGCCGGTGTATTTGGTACCAAACTGCACAGGTGCCAAAGCACCTTCCGGTGCGCCCGGATCAAATATCTGAGCGGGTACAAACGTGGTTGGGATTACAAAATTATCGCCTAAATCAGCGGCCGCGGTAAGTTGCGGCAAACCGCTGGAAAGGTACTCGCCCACTTTCGCCTGCGAAGCATCAACACCGGCACGTGCACTTTTAATGTTCGGGTTGTTTTCAAGCGCATAATCAATGCACTGTTGCAGCGTTAGTGTTTGCTGGGCCGGCAAGGCCTGGCTTACTAATGTAAAGGCGGCAATAAGTAAATGGTTCTTTATCATGTGGCAGCGGGTTGATAATTTATATCCTTTAGTTTCTGATAGAGTTTTCTTCCTTTGTCAGTAACCAGCCCATAAACAAAGTGGTCGAATATCTGCTCCTGCACCTCGGCCAGCCGGAAACGGTTTGAAGGAAAAATATCGGGGTTAAAGGCAAGTTGTACCAATTCAATGCGCATCGCGGCCATCACTTCGGGGTTCACATCCGGCCGGATGTAACCGTCTGTAATTCCCTGATTCAGATTACGCACAATGGACTCGCGCAGGTATTTACCCTTAAAATTGATCCACTCACTCCAGGCTTTTGGATGAAACTTTTGCAGGTCGAACAGTAGGGTTGGATTTAGTGCCTCCATACTTTGCTTTAGGCATACAGAAATCCGCGCCAATTCTTCAATCGGGTTTTTTGAGTCATCGCGAATACCGTCAAACTGAGTAATGTTGCGCTCCAGGTGACTGCGTGAAACCATCAGCACCAGCTCATCTTTATCAGCAAAGTGCTGGTACAGCGTTTTTTTAGAAACCCCAAGGTGGCGCGCGATATCATCCATGGAAATGCTCCGCACCCCGTAGCGCATAAATAAATCCTCTGCGCCTTTGAGAATTTTATCTTTAATGTCTTTTTCTTCCATAACGGGGTGCAAAACTATGGAAACTATTAGTATTATAAAAGTTTCCAACGTTTCCTTTAACGCCAAACAAAAGCCCGGGGTTTAGGTTTTGCCAAAAAAAGTTTTTGTTAAGCCAGTGCGGATTGGTTAACCTTCCTGATTATCAGTTGCCTGAGGAGGTGTACCTCTGCACCACCGATCCTCAAATTTTCTTTTAAACCGCTCCCGCTCTTCCGGTGTCATGTCGCCAATTTTTTTTCTCCAATCCCGCTTCCGATAACCGCAGTGAGGTGCGCCAGCCTTGCCAAGTCCGCTAAAGAGAATTTTGGACAATACCAGCAGGCCCAGGGCCTGCCAAAAGGTAACAACCGGCCCGCCAAACAACACAGGAATCAGCCAGTTCCATAGAATCATGGTAAGCCAGCCAAACACAGCCACGGCAATTGCCACCAGGGGTATAATCAAGAGTATTTTCACAAATTTTTTCATACCAACTTGCATTATTGTTCTAATTCATAGGTCATTATAAATGGTTTGCAACCGATGGCGCAAAGCCCGCACGGCATAGCGCTTTCGTGAAAGCAGGGTGTTAACAGAAATTCCGGTTTCTTCAGCCATTTCCCTGAAGCTTTTTCCTTCCAGTTCGTTCTGAATAAAAACTTCCCGCTGTTCGGTCGGTAATTCAGCTAATGCGTCTGTCAGCGTATCCCAAAGTACTTCACGCATCATTACCTCATCCGGAGAATTACCAAAATCAGGAAGAATCTCCAGGAGCAAAAGCGGACCTTCCTCATCAGTACCTCCATTACCCGTAAAATCAGTTTTTAAAGGCTGGTTGCTATTGCGCCTGTATCGGTCGATGATTTTATTACGGGCAACAGAAAAGAGCCATGCTGTAATGCTGTCCACCGACTGGATGGTTTCAAAACCAGCAAGAAACTGGTAAAAAACATCCTGAAGAATATCCTCGGCATCCTCAAGACTTGCAACGCGATGGCGTATAAAGCTTAAAAGTCGGCTGCGTTCTTTAATAAATGCTTCTTCCTTAAGGTGCATAGTCAGGTCCATCGACCATCCGCTTTTCGATAGAGACGAATATGAGGTGGATTTAGTGCATGTAGTCAGTAATCGGTTGAAAATAAATCATAACAGAAAAACCAAAACCGTTATTTTTGGGCTTTCCAAAAGTCCACCCCGCTTCGATGGTTTCATTCTTCCGGTCGGCCCCCAACACAATTTATGCAGTTGGTCTGACATCGCCTTTACAAGATACTGATATTCAAAAACTTACATGGTTATTCGGGGATGCGTTGCCGCTAACCGAATCAGTTCTGCAGGGCTATTTCATCGGTCCCCGAAAGGAGATGGTAACGCCCTGGAGCACCAATGCTGTTGAAATAACCCAAACCATGGGCATTGCAGGAATAACCCGTATTGAAGAATTCACCGAAGTAAAATCAAGTCAGGCGCAGCACGACCGGATGCTGCAGGTACTTTATAAGGGTCTCGATCAGGAAATTTTTACCATCCAACATGTGCCCGAGCCCGTACAGGACGTTGATGACATTGCGGCCTATAATTTAAAAGAAGGGCTGGCACTTAGCCCCGAAGAAGTGGCCTACCTCGAAAACGTGAGCAAGGAACTTGGACGCAAACTGACCGACAGCGAGGTTTTCGGTTTCTCGCAGGTTAACTCTGAACACTGCCGCCATAAAATTTTTAATGGCACCTTTATTCTTGATGGAAAGGAACAACCAGCAACACTTTTTCAACTTATTAAAGAAACATCAAAGCAAAACCCGAATTACCTCGTATCGGCTTACAAAGACAACGTGGCCTTTATTAAAGGCCCGCGTATTGAACAGTTTGCACCCGAACGGCAGGATGCAGCCGGCTTCTTCGAAATAAAAGATGTTGACTCTGTAATTTCGTTAAAAGCCGAGACGCACAATTTTCCTACCACCGTTGAGCCCTTTAACGGTGCCGCCACCGGCTCGGGTGGCGAAATACGCGACCGCCTGGCTGGTGGAAAGGGTGCGTTGCCGCTTGCCGGAACAGCTGTGTATATGACCTCCTACCCGCGCCTGAATCATGGGCGACCGTGGGAAAAGAAATTTCCTGAACGCAACTGGCTTTACCAGACTCCGGAAGAAATTCTGATTAAAGCCTCGGATGGCGCTTCTGATTTTGGTAACAAATTCGGCCAACCCCTGATCAACGGCAGTGTGCTCACATTTGAGCACTTTGAAAACGCCCGTCAGTTCGGGTTCGATAAAGTAATTATGCTTGCCGGAGGCATCGGATTTGGTAAACTGAAAGACAGCAAGAAAGATTCGCTAAAGCCGGGTGATAAGATTGTTATGCTCGGTGGCGACAACTACCGCATCGGCATGGGTGGCGGGGCGGTGTCGTCTGTAGCCACTGGCGAGTACGCTAATGCCATTGAACTGAATGCCATCCAACGCTCAAATCCCGAAATGCAAAAGCGTGTGATGAACGCCATACGCGCACTGGCTGAAATGGATAACAACCCGATCATCTCCATTCATGATCATGGCGCGGGCGGACACTTCAACTGCTTGTCGGAACTGCTCGAAGAAACCGGGGGCACCATTTTCATTGATAAACTTCCGGTGGGCGACCCTACCCTTTCGGATAAAGAAATCATCAGCAACGAATCGCAGGAACGTATGGGGCTGGCCATTCAGGAACAACACCTGGAACCGCTCAGACAAATTGCCGAACGTGAACGCGCCCCCATGTATGTTATCGGCCATGCCACGGGCGATAACCACCTGCATTTTATAAGGCAAGGCGCTGATAAAAAAACAATTGATTTCGCTGTAAGGCACCTGCTGGGTTCTTCACCTAAAACCGTTTTAACCGATACCAGACAGCCGGCTCTTTTTGCAGAAATCACCTATTACGTTGCTAATATTACCGAGTACCTCCACCAGGTACTTCAACTTGAATCGGTGGCCTGTAAAGACTGGCTCACCAATAAGGTTGACCGCTCAGTAACCGGCAAAGTGGCCACCCAGCAAACCTGCGGGCCGGTTCAACTACCGCTCAATAACCTGGGGGTTATGGCGCTTGATTTCACCAGCCTGAAAGGTGTTGCCACCGCTATCGGTCATGCACCTGCGGCTGCCTTAATTAACCCGGCTGCCGGCAGCAGGTTGGCCATTACCGAAGCGTTAACAAACATTTTGTGGGCTCAGTTAACTTACGGCATTAAAGGCATTTCGCTAAGCGCCAACTGGATGTGGCCGGCAAGGCAACCCGGTGAAAATGCTAGGCTGTACGAAGCAGTAAGTGCAGTGAGCGACTTTGCAATAAAACTGGGAATTAACATCCCCACCGGCAAAGACTCGCTTTCGATGACCCAAAAATACCCTGAGGGTAATACCGTACTCTCACCCGGCACGGTTATCATATCGGCCGTAGCCGAGGTAAACGATATTACCAAAACCATAACCCCGGCTCTCCGCCCAATTCAGGGTACGCAACTTGTTTATATTGACTTTTCAAATTGCCAGCGGGCCTTGGGTGGAAGTGCACTGGCCCAGGTGCTTAATCAACTTGGTACGCAAACACCCGATATAACCGATGCAGGCTATGTTGTTCGATGCTTTACCGCCTTGCAGGATTTGATTACGCAAGGTTATGTGCTGGCCGGCCATGATATTTCATCAGGTGGCCTGATAACTACTGTATTGGAGATGAGCTTCGCGGTTCCAGAAGTTGGACTGGATCTTGACTTCCGTTCAACACACGATGACCTGGTAAAAATTTTGTTTGCTGAAAATCCGGGTGTTGTCATACAGGTTAACAACAGCCAGGACGTTGAACTTCTCTTGCAAAAGCAGGGTATCAGGTTTGAACGAATTGGCACACTGAACCTGAATCGAACCCTTTCCATCTTGCATCACCAGGGCACCCTGCACCTGGAAATTGATACCCTTCGTGATACCTGGTACCAGACTTCCTGCTTATTGGATCAAAAACAGCGTCCGGTCTCATATGCCGACACACGCTTTAAAAATTATAAACACCAACCCCTTCACTACCAATTTCCGCTAAAGTTTGATGGCCAGTTAACAGGTTACAATATTGCGGCAACCAAACACAACCGCACCGGAATCAAAGCGGCCATCATCCGGGAGAAAGGTGTTAATGGCGACCGTGAAATGGCCTACTCGTTATACCTGGCCGGCTTTGATGTAAAAGATGTGCACATGACCGACCTGGTTTCAGGACGGGAAGACCTCAGCGATGTAAACATGATTGTTTTTGTTGGCGGCTTTTCAAACTCCGATGTACTCGGTTCGGCAAAAGGATGGGCCGGTGCCTTTCTGTACAATGAAAAAGCCAAAAAGGCGCTGGATAATTTTTATAACCGCCCGGATACCCTGAGCCTTGGCGTTTGCAACGGCTGCCAGTTGATGATGGAACTCGGTTTAATCTATCCGGAACTCGGAGAAAAGCATCCGAAAATGCAGGTGAACGGTTCCGGAAAATTTGAATCAGCCTTTGTTAATGTTACCATTCCATCAACCAATTCCATAATGCTCAACTCACTTGCCGGTTGCCGCCTGGGGGTTTGGGTAGCACATGGTGAGGGCCGTTTCCAACTTTCGGATGCACCGGCCTATATACCGGCTGCACATTATTCTTATGCCGAATACCCGGGCAACCCAAACGATTCGGACGGGGCAGTTGCTGCCGTTTGCTCGAAGGATGGCCGCCACCTGGCCATTATGCCGCATATTGAACGATCATTATTTCCGTGGAACTGGCCCTGTTATCCGGCCGATCGGAAAACCGACCGGATTTCGCCCTGGCTGGAAGCCTTTGTAAATGCCAGAAACTGGATTGCTTCGAACACCGGTAAAACTAAGTGACATTCCGTTTGGCAGGCTGTGTCTGATAGTCTACCTTGGTATCAATAAAATCATCAGCGGGTATGAAAATCACCAGCATTTCTGTTGGTATTGTTTTCCTGCTTGGCGCATGCCTGGGGTATAAGGAATTACCCGTAGAGTACGACTATAGCTATAAAGGCCAGTTTAAAAAATACCGTACGTTCGAAATCATGCGGCCCACCGGCCAACCCGATGAAAATTTAACCAACAACATCATTGAAAGCTCAATTATCTCACGGATGAAGTTTTTGGGGTATCGCCAAACCGACAACCGCCCTCATCTGCTCATCAGCTTTAAAATGTTCCCTGACAGCCTGCGGTTTAATGGCTACATACAGCCCGAAATTGAAGAATGGATAAAATCGCAGGACGAGAATCTCAAATACGATCCGAAGAAATTCAACATGAACACCGGCACGTTGCTCATCCAGTTTTTTGACAGGCGACAGAACCGGTCCATCTGGCAGGGATATGCCACTTCCGTTTACGGTTCGATTGATTACAATAACAACCGGCAGCTCCGTAATGCAGTCATTTCAATTCTGGATAAATATCGCTTCTGGGCCGAGGGATTTATTGAGGGCACGGCCTCATCAAAACCATCGGATTTATAGGTCGAAAATCTTCTGATACCCGGGGTCGTATTTCACAAAAATAATTCTACCTTTGCAATCCAAAATTTAAGGGTTTTAGCCTTTTTTGAGGCTTTTGGCCCGGTTGGATTGTCCGATGGTGTAACGGTAGCACAGAAGATTTTGGTTCTTTTAGTCAGGGTTCGAATCCTTGTCGGACAACAAAGCACCCGGTTAAAGCCGGGTTTTTAAATTACTTCATGGCAGTAAAAATTTTCAGCGGCAGAGCCACCACCTACCTGGCAGAAAAAATCGCGCATGCGTATGGCGAACCGCTGGGCGTGGTTAACTATCAGCAATTCAGCGATGGTGAAATGTCACCCCACATTGCTGAATCGGTTCGCGGCCACGAAGTGTTCATCATCCAGTCAACCATTCCGCCATCGGATAACCTGATGGAGCTATTATTGATGGTGGATGCCGCCAAGCGGGCCAGCGCTTCGAGTGTCAATGTGGTTATCCCCTACTTTGGCTATGCCCGGCAGGACCGGAAGGACAAGCCGCGTGTTTCCATTGCAGCCAAACTCATTGCCAACCTGATATCCGCAGCCGGTGCCGACCGGATTATGACATGCGACTTACATGCCGACCAGATACAAGGCTTTTTTGATATTCCCGTTGACCACCTGGATGGCTCGTACATCTTTGTACCCTATTTAAAATCGCTTGGCTTAGCCAACATTATGTTTGCAACGCCCGATGTGGGCGGCATAAAACGCGCCCGCAGTTTTGCCAAATTTTTTGATGCCGAACTGGCTGTTTGCGATAAGTACCGCAAAGAAGCTAACCAGGTAGAGTCCATGCGCCTGATAGGTGAAGTAGAAGGTAAAGATGTTGTGCTGGTAGATGATTTGGTAGATACAGCCGGTACCATTTGCAAAGCCGCTGCACTGCTTAAAGAAAAAGGTGCCCGATCCGTACGGGCTGCCTGCACGCACCCCGTATTGTCGGGCAAAGCCTACGAAAACATTGAAAAATCGGTGTTGGAAGAAATTGTAGTGGCCGATACCCTGCCGTTAAAACAAACCTCACCAAAAATCCGGGTGCTCACCGTATCCGATCTCTTTGCTAAGGCTATCCGGAAAATCCACGATCACGAATCGATTAGTTCATTATTTATCCGTTTGTAAACTATTGTAAAACTAAACTATATAAAACCATGAAAACTGTTGAGATTGTAGGGTATAAACGAGCGAATCTCGGCAAGTCGCAAGCACAACAACTGCGCAACGAAGGAAATGTTCCCTGCGTGTTGTACGGTGGAGACAAGCAAGTTCACTTTTATGCCCCGATGATTTTATTCCGCGAGTTGGTGTATACCAACGAAGCGCACTTTGTACACCTGAATATTGAGGGAGATGAATGCAAAGCCATTCTGCAGGAAGTACAGTTTCACCCGGTAAGTGAAATCATTTTACATGCTGATTTTCTGCAGATTGAAGAAGGCCGCAAAATTAAAATGAACATCCCTACCCGGATGGTTGGTAAAGCACCCGGAGTAGATAAAGGGGGTACGCTTGTGCGCAAGAAAGCCTCCCTCAAAGTGTACGGCTACCCGAAAGATATGCCTGACCACATTGATGTGGATGTTTCCACACTTGACTTCCACCACGCCATTAAAGTAGCCGATATGAAAATGGAAGGATTGGAGTTTCTGGATCCCAAGCAATCGGCTATTGCCGCTGTTGAAGTGCCGCGTGCCGCCAAGATGGCTGCCGAAGAGGCCGCTGCTGCTGCCGCTGCAACCCCTGCTGAAGGTGCTGCCGCTCCTGCTGCCGGTGCCGCGGACGCTGCCCCTGCTGCCGGTGCTGAGACTAAAAAAGCCGAAGCTCCTAAAAAAGACGAGGGCAAGAAATAATTCAGAGTTAAATCCAAAAACCAAAAATCCTGTCGCTGAAAAGAGACAGGATTTTTTTATTGCTTTACAACATGAAATACCTGATTGCCGGCCTGGGCAACATTGGTCCGGAGTATGAATTAACCCGCCACAACATTGGCTTTTTGGTACTTGACCAGCTTGCTGATAAGCACAATGCTGATTTTGCAGTGGTGCGTTATGCCGAAAAAGCTGAGTTCCGGTTTAAAGGGAAGCAAATCCATTTAATCAAGCCTTCTACCTACATGAACCTCAGCGGCAAAGCTGTTTTATACTGGCTCAACAATCTTGGGGTGGAACCGGAACGACTACTTGTAATTGTTGATGATATCGCCCTGCCCTTTGGCAGCCTGCGCCTGCGGGCACAGGGCAGTGCAGCTGGGCATAACGGATTAAAGAATATTGAAGAATTACTGGGCCACCCGAATTATCCGAGGCTCCGCTTTGGTATTGGCAATAACTATCCGCGCGGACACCAGGCCGACTACGTGCTGAGCAACTTTACACCAGAAGAGTTCAAGCAACTGCCCGCCTGTATTGACAAAGCCTGCGAGATGGTACTGTCATTCATTACCCTTGGAGTGGCAAAAACGATGAGCCTGTATAATGACTGAATTTATCAGAAAAAAGCGGCTATAAAAATCAACTGACTGTGGAGCCGGGAGTCACAACCGCATCCGGGTGCAGCAGTTTTAGTTTGCCATCGCAGTCTATGGCCATCAGCACCATGCCCTGCGATTGCATGCCCATCATTTTACGAGGTGCCAGGTTGGCTATCAGGGTAACCTGTTTGCCCACAATTTCCTCGGGCGTGTAATGTTTGGAAATTCCGCTAAGCACGGTGCGCTGATCGACACCCGTATCAATGGTGAGCTTCAGCAACTTATCGGATTTCTCTACCCGTTCAGCGGCCAACACTTTACCAATGCGGATATCCAGTTTAGCAAAATCATCAATAGTAATTTCAGGCTTTAGGGGCTTTAATTCTGTTGATTCGGTCATGGCTGACTTCGGCTTTTTAAGTTTTTCAATTTGCTGTTCAACTTCCGCATCGTCAATGTTTCGGAACAACAACTCAGGTTTGCCGAGTTTATGACCCTCGGTAACTGTGTTTACCAACTCACCTTTTTTCCATAATTCATTCCATTTTTTAACCATATCAACACCATTAAGTTGGCGCAGCATGTTCTTGGCTGTGTCAGGCAAAAACGGTTGACAGGCCACCGCGAGGTTTCCAACAACAGTAAGTGCATAATTAAGGATAGCGCCCACAGCCTCCTTATCCTGGCTGGCCAGTTTCCAGGGTTCTGTATCGGCCAGAAATTTGTTACCGATGCGCGCCAGGTTCATTAAGTGAAACTGGGCCTCGCGAAAGCGGAATTCTTCAAGTCCACGGACAATTTCCTTAACCGACTGATTCAATTCGGTATGTGCCTGCTGGTACGCATTTAAAATTTTCTTTCTGGCCGGTGTTGTACCCGCAATTTCTTTATCCGATGGCACCACTCCATCAAAATACTTCCAGGTAAGCACCATTACCCGGTTTACAAAATTCCCAAGAATGGCCACCAGTTCGCTGTTCACCCGTTGTTGGTAATCCTTCCAGGTAAAGTCGGCATCTTTGGTTTCGGGACTGATGGATGTGAGTACATAGCGTAACTCATCTCTGCGGCCCGGAAATTCCAAAAGGTACTCGTGCAGCCACACTGCATGGTTTCGCGAAGTTGAAATCTTTTCGCCTTCCAGGTTAAGAAACTCATTAGCCGGCACATTATCAGGCACAATAAAACTGCCTTCGGCCCGAAGCATGCACGGAAAGATGATGCAATGAAAGACAATATTGTCCTTGCCGATAAAATGAATGAGCCGCGTTTCCGGATCCTTCCAGTATTTTTCCCAGTCGGTACCTTTTAGTTCTTTGGTGGCCGATATGTAGCCGATGGGCGCATCGAACCACACGTACAACACCTTGCCTTTTGCATCGGGCAGCGGCACGGGTATTCCCCAGTCCATGTCGCGGGTAATGGAACGTGGCTGCAGGCCCTGGTCGATCCAGGAGCGGCATTGACCATATACATTGGTTTTCCAATCCGCTTTATGTCCCTCAATGAGCCATTCTTTCAGCCACGTTTCGTACTTATCCAGCGGAAAGTACCAATGTTTTGTTGGTTTGAGCACCGGTGGCTTTCCGGAGATGGTTGAACGGGGGTTAATCAGTTGGCGGGGGCTAAGGCTTGAGCCGCACTTCTCACATTGGTCGCCATAGGCATTGGGGTGTTTGCAATTTGGGCAGGTGCCGGTAATGTACCGATCGGCCAGGAAAAGCCCCTCCTGCTCGTCATAATACTGATCGGAAACTTCTTCAAGAAAAATTCCTTTCTGATGGATGGTAGTAAAAAAATCCTGAGCTGTTTTATAATGAACCGAATTGGAGGTACGGGAATAGATATCGAAAGTAATTCCAAAATCATCAAATGCTTTCTTCATCAATTCGTGATACTTATCAACAAAAGCCTTTGGTGACACACCCTCCTTCCTTGCGCCCAGGTTAATGGCCACTCCGTGTTCATCGGAACCGCAAATGAAAATCACATCCTCACCTTTCAGCCGAAGGTAACGCACATACGTATCGGAGGGCAGGTACGCACCGGCAATATGCCCGATATGAAGCGGGCCATTGGCATACGGCAAAGCAGCCGTTACAGTTGTGCGTTTGTAAATCTTGGTCATAAAACCTCGTAAAAACGGGTGTGCAAAGATGAGAATTGAATGGGAGAATAAAAATCCGGTTACGCTTCAGCGGGTTGCGCAGCAACAGGCAGGTTCACCCGGAATTCGGTGTAGCCTTCGGACGTCATCCCCAGGCTGACGGAACCTCCGAGTCGCTCGGTAGCCAGTTTGGTAAGGTAAAGGCCAATTCCCCCGGTCTCTGAACGCTCGGAGGCACGCATAAACATCTGAAA
Source organism: Flammeovirgaceae bacterium (assembly GCA_015180985.1). NCBI lineage: Bacteria > Pseudomonadati > Bacteroidota > Cytophagia > Cytophagales > Flammeovirgaceae > Flammeovirgaceae bacterium. The sequence continues at coordinate 2,107,804 of CP054185.1, read as the reverse complement.
AATCTTGTCGGGGTCAACACGCGAAATGCCAACACCGTTGTCGATGACGAATACCTGCAGGTGCCCGTTATGCTGATTAATTTTAATTCTAACGAAAGGATCAATTCGATCGGAATCATTATAAAACTTGATGGCATTATCGATAAGGTTCTCCAATATAATCCGCACCAGTTCCCTGTCGCTGAAGAAGGTTAATGATTTATCAATTTCCTTTTTAATAACAAACCGGGGCGGCAGTCCACGTTTAGATTCAGCCATGATGATTTCATCCACCAGAGCGCCCAGGTTAATGGATTCAAAGTCAAATCTTGAACTGTTAATCTGGTTTACAGTAACTAACCGGGTTAAAACTTTATTTAACTTCTCTGCAGTTTCATCCAGTTTCTTTAAATAATCCAGCGTAACCGGGTCCTTTGATTCCATAATGGCCAGGTTACAGATGCCCTTAAGGCTGGCAAGCGGCCCGCGGATGTCATGCGAAGTTTTGTAGATAAAATTATCCAACTCTTCATTAACCTTTTGCAGGCTGGCCGTTTTCTCCTTCACTTTCTTATCCAGGTCGGCATTGAGTAGTTGTAATTCGGTTTTAGCCTCGCTGAGCGCCATGTTAACCCTTCGCACCGTACGGTTACTGCGATACAGAACAAACACCAGCAGGGCCGCCAGCACTGCGATGATACCGATGGAAAAATTGAGTGTTCGCTGCCGGATGATGACTTCCTCTTTGGCGGCAATGGTGGCCAGATTTTCTCGCTCGGCAAAGTCGGTTTGCAGCTCGGCTATTTTATCAATCAGTTGTTCGCTGTACACACTGTCCTTGAGTGTGATGTATTTTCGCTGATAAGCCGAGGCATTAACATGATCGTTCACCTGATTATATAATACAGAGAACTGCCGGTAGGTATCAATTAATAACTCATTGTATATATTTTTCGAGGCAATCTGCTCGGCCTGGCGCAGGGCATTTTCGGCTTCAGCCGGTTTATTCAACTCGATATAAACCTTACCCAGATAAACCAGGTTCTCGCCTTCATACCGGGTGTTGCCGGTGGCTTTTGCTGTTTGCAGTGACAGATTAAAGTATTCAACGGCTTCGGTATACTTTTCGAGGCCAAAGTTAGCCACACCCATACCAAACCAACCGGAGACCTTAATAACATCCTGGCAATTACTACCACACGATTCGAAAGCCTTTTGAAAACTTTCGAATGCCTGGTTAAAGTTCTTCAACTGGTTATGGCACAACCCGATGTTGATTAGCTGCTGACCAAGAAAACTCTTATCGGTTGACTTTTCGAGGTACTCCAAAGCTTTGGTATAAAATTCAAGCGCTTTGGGATAATTTCTTAACTTAAAATATACAAACCCGACATTATTCAGAGAAACAGCAATTTCTCCAATATCCCCGTCTTCTTCGCGCAAGGCAAGGGTTTTAAAGTGATATTCTAATGCCCTGTCATACTCAGCACGATAAGAGTAAGCGACTGCAATATTGTTCAATATTCTTTTGTACTCTTCTGCAAAATTATTTCGGTGAGCTACCCCCAAGGCCGTCAATAGTGTCTCCAACGCTTCCTTAGATTTACCCATCCGGTTATATAACTGACCGATACGCCTTGCGCTTGTTACCATTTTTAAACTATCGCCCCGTTCCGAAGCCCATGCATAGGCCATGTTATTATAATTCAGCGCTGCTTCGTAATCCGTATCGAAGTGTAACCGGGATAATTCAGCCAAGATCTCAAACCGCTGTTCATCCGAACTGCTGCGCAGTTTGGCTTTAAGCGAATCAACCTGATGCTGAGGTTGGGCAACCGATTTAAAGGCTGAAAGAAATAGCGCAACCAACACCAGGCTGCGAATGGCAGAACAAACAAAATTTATTTGGTACACGCGTAATTAAAGAAAATTATTACATGAAAAAGATTCATTTCAGCCAACCATCTTTGGCTCACAATTTAAACAAAACAAAAACAAAAACTAACAAACCATAAACCCCACTACTATGAAAAAGTTATTCTACATCGTAATGTTCATCATGACTGTTTCACTTACTGTTACCGCCTGTGCTGAAGAAGAAATTGCTCCCTCAACCACGCTTGAGAACGGTGGTGGTAATCCTAACACAGGAGGCCATTAATAGCAGTCCTTATTATCCTAAAGTCAGTTGATAACAGATTAATAACTATCAACATTGTTATTATGAAAACAAAAATCATCACCCTCCTGGCGGTGGCTACTTTGGTAACCCTGTCGTTTACCCTGATTTCGGTACGGCATACGGGAAACAAAACTGAAACTGCACCCGCTGCTGAACAGGCTGCCGTACAAAATGAACCCATCGGTGGGTTTGTTGCAGAAGATAAGTACTGATTTAACTGATAATCAGTTAGTTACACACCCCGCTGAACAGCGGGGTGTGTTTTTTTTATCTAACCGCAATTGGGGAGCACAAACGCTAATGGTGTAAAACACAAAATCTGCCTATCCTCTTATAGGGTAGTTCAAAATGCAATTATTCCGGTTTGCAGAGAAACACACCCGGCCCTCTTAACTCTCATGTAACCTCCCTTAATTCCCATTTACCAAGCTGTAACCACCTTCTTTCTAAGATAAAAGAGGGACCTCACTCAATACCGACAACACCCACTAGACGAGTCCAGCGGTAACAATCTTTGGAATCAAATCCCTGGTAGCGGTATCCATCCTATAACTTGCATTGAAATTAAAAGCGTTCTAATGCTCCGAATACAGCAACTCCGATCGGCTCACGTGCTCTAATTGTCAACTCATATCCATTACCTTTAGGTCAGCCGTAATGAAGACCTGTTGATAACAATGTAATCAGGCCCATTAAAGTGTTACTTCCGCCATGTTATTTGTCAAAAACAGGGATAAACCTTACATCAAAAAATGGCTGTTTTTGACATTTTTTTCACCTTGAATAAAAAAGGAAGGTTCAATTAATCTGCAATTCAAAAGGCATGCGGGCCTGCACGCCCTTATGCTGCCTTAAGACCTGCCATTGCTTAAATACCACATAGTAAGCACCCATTTCCTGTTTCAACCGTTGTGTTTTGGCGTTATCCTCAAGCGAACCAAGGAACTGCTCGATAATTGACTTACGGGCGGGATAATAGCGTACCTTATAGTCATTGCCTAAGCCGGCTGCATCGGCTGCAATAGCCAGGGCCTGTTCATAGCCGCCAAGCACGTCAACAAGCTGGCGATCTTTTGCCTGTTGGCCTGTCCACACGCGGCCGCTGGCAACCTGTTTAATCTGATCCTTACTGATATTCCGGCCCAGGGCCGCTTTACCCGTAAAGGTCTCGTAAATTTCTTCGGTGCGTTGCTGCCACACATTCTTTTCGCCCGGTGTTAATGGCCGGCTGAGTGTTACCATTTCACCATATTCACCGGTATTTACTTCATCGAAGGTAATACCGAGTTTGTTACCCAGAAATCCGCTGGCATCAAACAGCACACTGAATACACCAATCGAACCGGTAATGGTATGCGGCTGGGCCACAATGGTATCGCAGCCCATAGCCAGGTAATAACCGCCCGATGCTGCGTAATCAGACATAGAGGCAATTACCGGTTTTTGCTTTGCCGCCAGGGTCACTTCACGCCACATTACATCCGATGCCTGAAAACTTCCTCCTGGCGAGTTAATGCGTAATACAATGGCCTTCACCCGTTTATTCTCGCGCGCTTTCCGAATGGTCTCAGCAAATGTTTCGGAGCCAATTACACCCTCATCGGCTTTACCGGGCAAAATGGCTCCATCGGCTACGATTACAGCAATTTCATTAGGCGATGACCCGGTTGCAGTGTAACTTTTACTGTACCGCTTGTACCCGATGGTGTTGATTTTTTCAGTCTCGTTAAGGTTCAGGCGTTTCCGGAGATCATTCAAAACCTCATCGTAATAAAGCAATGAATCAACCAAACCGTATTCCTGACTCAGACGGGCATTGCGGGCCAGCATTTTATCCGAAATAGTTTTTAGCTGATCGACCGGCACATTTCTGGATTTTGAGATCTGATTAAGCATGTACCCATAAATAGAATGAACCAATTCGGTTAATTGAAGCCTGTTTTCGTTGCTCATCTTGTCGAGCAGGTAAGGCTCAACCGCGCTTTTGTAATCGCCCACCCGAAAGATCTCGGGTTTAATTTCCAGTTTATCGAAGAGTCGTTTAAAAAAGCTGATTTCAACGGTAAGTCCGTTAAACTCCAACTCTCCTTCCGGATTCAGATAAACACGGTCGGCTACCGAGGCCAGGTAGTACGCTTTCTCCGACATCACTTCCGAATAAGCAACTATCCATTTGCCGCTGGCCTTAAAATCCATTAACGACTGGCGAATCTCTTCGATGGTGGCAAAGCCGGCCATCGGGTAGTTTACATCCAGGTAAATGCCGGCAATTTTGTCATCGGCAGCAGCATGCTTAATGGCTTCCTTCAGTTGAAGCAGACCGATGGTTGGAATTTCATTACCAAAAACCGGCATTCCTTCAAACGGATTTTCCACTTGTTGTTCGGTAATTTCAGCATCAAGTTTCAGGTGTAACACGGTATTGTTCTTCAGTACGACCTTTTCATCCGCTGAAAGAACTCCCAGCACCATAAAAAATAAAACCACACTGATAATAGAAAACACGGTAAGGGCCAGCATAGAGGCCAGAAACGTTTTAAAAAAGTTCATATCCTAAATTTTATTGAGGCTCAAAACTACGTACAACAGATTTAAAAAGTAAGTTGGTGCCATGAACAAGGCTTACCTGCTTTTAGGAAGCAACCTGGGCAACCGGCTGATAAACCTCGAAAACGCACGGCAGCATATCAGTCGGCAGGTAGGGCCAATAGTTACAGCTTCATCAGTTTACGAAACGGCACCCTGGGGCAATGAAAACCAGGGGATGTTTTATAACCAGGTGGTTGAAATAAACACTACGTTACAGCCCCGGGTGTTGCTTGCCAATACTTTGGTTATTGAAACTGTACTGGGCCGGATTCGGAGCAACGATAAATTCGGCCCGCGTGTAATTGATATAGACCTGTTGTTTTATAATGATGAAATACTTAACACGCCCGAACTAACTCTTCCACATCCGGCACTGCAAAGCAGGCGCTTTACTCTTGAGCCGCTCAATGAAATTGCACCGGATTTTATGCATCCGGTAATTGGTAAATCTGTAAACCAGTTGCTTGCTGAATGTACCGATAACCTGCCGGTTACCCGGATTACCTAAAGGCTCATGGCTTCCGCCTCGGGCGCTATCTTCTTAACCAGGCCCTGCAGCACTTTGCCCGGACCGCATTCGATAAATGTTTTTGCTCCGTCTTTAACCATTTGCTGAACAGACTGTGTCCAACGAACCGGGGCCGTAAGTTGAGCAATCAGGTTTTTTTTAATGGTATCAACATCCGAAGCCGGCATTGCATTTACGTTTTGATATACCGGGCAAACCGGCTTATGAAAAGTAGTCGCCTCAATGGCTGCAGCAAGTTCTTTACGGGCCGGTTCCATCAATGGCGAATGAAAAGCACCGCCTACCTGAAGGGGCAATACGCGTTTGGCTCCGGCTGCCTTTAATTTTTCGGAAGCAAGTTCAATTCCTTTAATAGAACCCGATATAACCAATTGCCCCGGGCAATTATAGTTTGCCGCCACCACTACTTCGCCTGTTACCGAAGCACACACTTCTTCAACAACGTTATCATCCAGTCCAAGCACAGCCGCCATAGTTGAAGGAGTAATCTCACAGGCCTTCTGCATAGCCATAGCGCGTTTGTAAACCAGGGCCAGAGCGTCTTCATACCCAAGCGAACGGTTTGCTACCAAAGCCGAGAACTCGCCAAGCGAATGGCCTGCCACCATATCCGGACGGAAGGAGTCGCTCGATAGCGCCACAGCAACCGAATGAATAAATATGGCCGGCTGCGTTATTTTGGTTTGCTTCAGTTCCTCGGCAGTACCGGCAAACATGGTTTGGGTAATAGCAAAACCCAGCACTTCGTTTGCTTTATCAAAATAGAATTTTGCTTTGGGGTTCAATTCGTACAGGTCTTTACCCATGCCGCTGAACTGCGCACCCTGGCCCGGAAAAATGTATGCTTTCATAAGAATTATTTAAACAGGCAAAATAGCGATCGGATCACTGATCTAAAAATCGGTCTTTCCATTTCACTGAGGGCAGCCAGCACGTTTCTCTTTTGCCGAACCACCGGTACCGGTTACGCGCTATCCAGTCGTAAACCGGATTGCGGATAACCCGCGGAATAATTTTAAAAACATAACAAAGAGGCCACAACCCGGTAAGGTTGCGCGCAATTTCAAGAGCGGCATCACTCTTTGTAAAAATCTTTTGATCTTTTATGAGTACCAGGGTATTCAACTCGGAGAATTCAAACCCCCGATTCGCCAGCAATTGTTTGCTGATTTCAGATTGCAGCGAGGCGAACCTGAAGGTGCCTTCCGGATCGCGTTTTAAAATAAACTGCACAGCCCCACTGCACAGGTTACAAACACCATCAAACAAAACTACTGAAGTATGGGGTGGCTGACTTATCGCACCAAGTGAACCCATCCTTTTATGGTTTGCAGCCGCTTTTTCGGGTCAACCACATTAAAGGTAACATCGGCAACGTAAAAGTATACGCCCGAAGCCAGTGGTGTTCCATTTTTATTGCGTCCATCCCACTCAATATAAATGGTGTTGCGATCATCTCCGAGTTTACCTGTATAGGTATATACTTCATCGCCCCAACGGTTGTATACCCTGAAGTTAACTGCCTGCACGAAGCGTGCACATCGCCTGGCCAGGTTCTCACCCTTTAATCCAATAGTCAGGTTTCTGCATGGATAGGTTTCAGGAACACTACTGTCGAACTCCGGGCGGTAACCATACGCGGCAAACACATCGTTACAAAAGTCGCCATTCGGTGTAAACAAGTTAGGTAGTTCATAATTCGGGCAATTATCGTTGCAAGCCGCTTCGCTTAATTCGCTTTCGTTGCCGGATCTATCTATTGCCGAAAGTTTATAGCAGCGGGCAAATGATGACAAGGCGCTGTCGTAATAAACCGTGTCGCGGATGTTGCTGGCCAGCAGGAAGTACTCGCCCGTAGTGGAGCCGGAGGCATACAGGTTGTAACTGCGGATGTCATCGCGGCAATCGGGGTCAGTCGGGCGACTCCATTTCACTACATTAACAAACGAAGTCGGGCTACAACCGTATTGGTCGTAAAACTCATCACAGTTAATTACAAACGGTGTCAGTACAGGCTTGCAGGGCGGGTCATCATCACGCGGTTTGGCGCAGATAATCTGGCTGTAATTCTCAAGCGGCTCACCAATGGCAGGGTTGCCGTAACCTCCCCGTACCTTTACCCGGTAGCAGTAAAAAGTATTATCATCCAGGGGTACACCATTCCACTGCCCGCTGTCAACATAAACTAAACCCTCAGTAAATACATCCACGCTGTCAATCAGTACCATGTCATTTTCGGTGGCGCCTTCCGGTCCGCGGTAAATCAGGTGACGGGGGTGTGCCTGAATTTGATTCGACCAGGGTACCACTGCACTCCAGTTTAATTGAATGCGTTTGGTTGACGGTCGCAATTCAAGCCGTACCGATGATGCGGTAGAGGATGTATCAATAGGCGACCAGGTAGTGGGCTCAGTAACTGTATTGGAATAGAGCACAATGCGGTAATTAAAAACATTCTCTTCCGAGTTTATTTCATCATCCACTACGGTCGTATCACCCGGAAGGGTACCGGGGTGAACTTCGGTGAGGCCTGCGTTGCCGGCAAACCCATTGGCACGCCACACTTTATATTCATACGGGCCTGGAAACTGCAACTTATCAATATCAAACGGTGACCGCCAACTCACCCGGATTTCTCCATTGCCAGAACCTGTCTTATCAACCGTAACATGTGTGATTACAGGCGCATCGGCCAGAATAGGTGGTATGCAAATTTCCTGCGACACATAACTTTCGCCACCACCGGGTGCCGGGTATACGGCTACCAGCCGATAACAGAATTTTGCTCCGACATCCAACCCGCGCCCCCCGTTGGTATCCGTAAACGTGTTGGAACTGATGCCAACTGTCGCAATCTGGCTATAACCCAAAAACTCAGGCATGCCGGTCTGGCAACTGTCGGGTGTAAAGGTAATGCTGTCAACCCTTCGCCAGATTTGAATGGAAGTTGCGTTAGGGCAAGCATACGGCTGCCACTCCAGGAGGGCATGGCGTTGGGCTAAATCAACATTAGCCGAATTCCAAACCGGTGGCGGACCCACTACTTTGATGCGCCACGTTTTAAAGGTTACCAGCCGTGGTGTGCCTTTATCAGTAACTTTAAATACAACCTGGTAGGGCTGCTCTTTAATGTGTTCACAGGTGGTTGTCCATGAAAATTGTAATTCGGCTGGTGGATTAGAAGGTTGAAATTCAGCCGGGAAAGGCGTAACGGTTGCGCGCGAAGGAAACGTTTCACCAAAAATTTCAGAAAAGGCTTCCAGTTTCACTTCATCGTTATTGGGGTCAATGCCAAAAATGGTTTCGTTAATTACCGTGCCGGCATCAACACATATATCTTCCGGTACAATCAGGTCAGGCCGGTCGTTATCGCAATCATCTACAATAATCTGCATGTCCCTGCGCACAAACCCTATCCGTACCCATTGCCCGTTCACTTTACGCCATTCAATAACGACAAAAGCAATGTTGTATTCCCCTACCCGGCAGGGCGCATCCCACACAATGGTTCCATCAGAAGGGTTGATGGTAAACGTGGGCGGGCCATCGCCATTTTCATTACCCGGGAGGCAGGTTGCATAAAAATCAGGATGATTGGGTGCCTTATACCCCACAACCGGAGTTCCTTTTTCAGAAAACGGGATGACCATTTCATACGACAGGCTGTCGCCATCCGGATCGAACGCGCCAGGATTGTGAAAAAAAGCCTGACCGCTGCAGGCACGATCGATAGGGGCAATAAGTAATTGCGGGCTGTTTTTGTTACACAAGAACGGGTCAATGATCAGTTGAGTTTCGAGGTAAAACATGGTGTTTACCGAGTTAACCATGTTTAAAACGCCTTCATTCCGGTTAGGCTCATTATAGGAAATGATGTATACACCCGGACTGCTGTAGGTATGAATATAGGTGTAAGAAGCAGTGGCAATGTTTGGCCCGAATTCCGGTAATAAAGTGTTGGGCGTTTCAGGCACCAGAATAAAGTTACCATCTCCAAAATCAAGGACATCCTGCTCACCCCCGAACAACACCGGGGAACCGGAATTGGTATATACGCGAACAGTAATTTCGTAGCGCAAATCTCCGCAGTTTGGAGTGAGTTTACGAACAGTGATTTGCCCTGCCCGCAGGTGCGTGGCAAGCGTGGTAAATGATGCAAGGACTTGTACTATAATCAGCGTGAAAAGGATAAGCCACCTCGCCCTGATATCGCCCCTGCCTGTTAATTGTACTGTCATTGCCACAAATGCGGTTACAATATAAAACCCTAAGCCGGTTGGAAAAAATCCATGCCCATAACGATTTATAACCGACTTTTATTTTTAACACTTTATTCATTTATCTTGTTACTGCCCTAACCTGAAACGCGATGCGCATTGTCGGTGAAATACCCCATCCTGACTGTAAGATAACCCTCTACAGCTGGAACAACCGGTATCTTATAAAGGTTGAAAAAGGATTGTTTGAGCAAACCTATAAGATTAACCAATTTGATATTGCCGGTGAAGATACCCTACACGCTGTTGTAAACGAGGCGTTTATCCGGCAGACGCTTGCGCTATTCCAGTCGATGGAGGCCATTTGGAACCAGGCCTTGCTGCACCGCTGATAATAAATGGCCTGTCAGGAAAGGAATAAATTATAGTATTTTGCCCCTGTGGAAGTTTTAGAGAAGAAGAACAAAAACAAAAAGTACCGGCCCATCCTTGACGGCATCCCCGACTGGCCGGTGTACCAGCTTAGCCGTAACCGCAAGGAATTTATTGAAGAGGTTGCCCAAAAATCGTTTGAGCGCATTAAACAACTGCGCCCCAACCGAAAGCAGTTGCTCGATGACCTGCAGGCAACGGTGTACCGCGAACAGCAGCGGATGAAGCGTAACCGCTGGCGCGTTGACCCACCCGATGAACAACGATTTTGGGCACGCATAAAAGAGAAACTGGTTGAACTCTCAAACAAACCGGGCGAGGATACGGCCGATGAGGATAAGGTACTTCAACGCATTGTTATCCGGTATGCCAACGAAATTGCCGGCAACTTTAAACCCAGTTCGTACAGGCTGGCCCGCAGCATTACCACCTTCTGGTTTAACCGGTTGCTGAATGCCGCACGGGTAAAAAAATTCGGAGCGATTTTCAGAAGCAAATACACGTTACGCGATAAAATCCAGATTGTCGGCAAGGTAAAACAGTTGCGCAAACTCGCCCGCCAGGGAACCATTGTAATGGTGCCCACCCATTTCAGCAACCTGGACAGCATCCTTATCGGGTGGGTAATACACGCGTTGGGATTACCCGCATTTATTTATGGCGCAGGCCTTAACCTGTTTAACATTAAAATCTTCGCCTACTTCATGAACAGCCTGGGGGCCTATAAAGTAGATAGAAGAAAGAAGAACCTGCCCTATCTGGAAACGCTGAAGATGTACTCCAGCCTGGCTATTCAAAAAGGTGCGCACAGCCTGTTCTTCCCCGGAGGCACCCGTTCCCGCTCTGGCGCTATCGAAAAAACACTCAAGCTGGGTTTGCTTTCAACCGCCATCGAAGCGCAGCGCAACATTTACCTGAACACCCCCGATGGCGAAGAACCCCGCAAGATTTTTATCGTTCCGGTAACACTCAACTACCACTTTGTACTGGAAGCCCCCGACCTGATTGAAGAATACCTGTCGGTGAAAGGGCAGGACCGGTATTTGCCAGAGCAGGATAAATACGGCAGTTTTCAACTGCTGCGTTTTCTGATCAAATTCTTCGGTAAAGGATCCAACATTTCTGTTTCCATCGGCCGCGGGCTCGATGTAATGGGCAATTACGTAAACGATGAAGGGCAAAGCATGGATGCCCAGGGCCGCGTTATTCAAACCCGCGACTATTTTCTTTCAAACGGATACATCACCATCGATAAACAACGCGAAGACGAGTACACCCGCATGCTCAGCCAGCGAATTGTATCGGAATACCATCGGATTAACCGCGTATTTGCCAGCCACCTGGTAGCCTTTGTGGCATTTGAACTCTGGCAACAGAAACATCCGAAACTCGACTTGTTCGGACTATTGCGCCTGCCGGAAGAAGACCAGGTAATTGAGTATGCCGAATTCAGGCAGGCGTGTAAGCGGGTGCGTAAGCAGATTTACCGGCTCAAGGAAAATGGTAAAGTAAATCATGCCACCCACCTGAAAGGAAAGATTGATCTGGTGATCCGCCACGGCATGGAAAACGTAGGCATTTTTCACCTGAACCGGCCGCTGCTGTTCAATAAAGAGGGCAATATCATTACACAAGACCTGTCGCTGCTGTATTATTACCACAACCGCCTTACCGGCTATGACCTCGAAAAAGTTATCTGACGAAAAACCGGTAGGCGTAATCGGTGCGGGTAACTTCGGCAGCGCGGTAGCCAACCTGTTGGCCCGCCAACGCAATGTGTTGCTGTACGCCCGCGATGAGAAGACCATTGAGCGCATCCTGAAGAAGCGGGAAAACCGGGGGCACAAAATGAAAAAAAACGTTACCCCCATTAACGATTTAAAACAACTTGCCTGCGAATGCGACATCCTGTTTCCGATTGTCCCTTCTTCGCACTTTCGCAGCATGATGCGCCAACTTTCACCCTACCTGCATCCGTACCATGTTTTGATTCACGGCACCAAGGGCTTTGACATTACCCTGCCGAAAGGGCACACCATTGAATCGGTAACAAAACTTAACCGCAGCCAGGTTAAAACCATGAGTGAAGTCATCCGCGAAGAAAGCGTAGTTGTTCGCGTTGGTTGCCTGGCCGGCCCAAACCTATCGAAAGAGCTGGCTGCCCGGCATCCGGCCGCAACCGTTATCGCCAGCCACTTCAACGAAGTTATCAGCATCGGCAAGCGCCTGCTTCGCAATGATCGGTTTCAGGTGTATGGCAATAACGACCTGGTGGGTGTTGAACTGGCCGGTGTGTTAAAAAATATAATTGCTATAGCATCAGGCGCATTGCACGGCATGGGCTATGGCGAAAATGCCCGGGGGCTGCTCATCAGCCGGGGCGTGGTGGAGATGATTCACCTGGGCCGTGCACTTGGTGGCAATACCAAAGCATTTTTAGGCCTGGCCGGCATTGGTGATTTGGTAACCACCAGCAACAGCGAACTAAGTCGTAATTTCCAGGTAGGCAATAAACTGGCGCAGGGTATGACGCTGAAAGAAATCCTGGAGAGTATGGATGAAGTGGCCGAAGGGGTTAACACCGTGCGCATTGCAAAAAAGTGTGCCGATTATTATCGCGTTCGTGCGCCCATTACCAACACGCTGTACCAGGTACTATTTGAGGACCTTACCGTTAAGCAGGCGCTCAGCTACCTGATGCGTTACCCCCTCAATGTGGATATTGATTTCCTGGATTGATTAAGGCGTGCTGCGGATTTTTTCAGCCACCGCTGCCAGTTCTTCGTTTGATGGCTTCAATTTCGGCCTGGTGAAATTAATGTCGCCCATGCTATTCATGGGCACCAGGTGAACATGCACGTGCGGCACTTCCAGCCCGATTACCGCCACACCAATACGTTTGCAGGGTATTACTTTTTTAATGGCCACTGCCACCTTTTTGGCAAACACATGCAGACCGGCCAATGTAGCGTCATCCAGATCAAAAATATAGTCCACTTCTTTCTTGGGCACCACCAGCACATGCCCTTCGACAAGAGGCATGATATCGAGGAAGGCAATAAACTGGTCATCTTCAGCCACGATGTGCCCGGGTATTTCGCGGTTAATAATGCGGGTAAAAATGCTGGGCATACTTAAACCGAGATGTTTGTTACCTCAAATATCATTTCTCCGGCCGGTGTTTTAATGGTTGCCGTGTCACCTTTCTTCTTACCCAGTAACCCTTTTCCAATTGGCGATTGGGTAGAAATCTTTCCGGCCTTTAAATCGGCTTCTTCTTCCGAAACCAATGTGTAAGTGAATGAAGCACCGTTCTTTTTATTCTTGATCGTTACTTTAGAGAGTATTGAAACCTTGGAAGTATCCACATTGGTTTCATCCAGCAGGCGGGCATTGGACAGCAATTCTTCAAGCTGAGCAATTTTGGCTTCAAGATGCCCCTGGGCATCTTTGGCAGCATCGTATTCGGCATTCTCGCTCAAATCGCCTTTGTCGCGTGCCTCGGCAATTTGCCGTGCAATTTCAGCGCGCCCCTTGCCTTTCAGTTCGGCCAGTTCGGCTTTCAGTTTATCCAGACCTTCCTTGGTGTAATATGAAATTTTCTTGGACATACAAAACCGTATTGATGAGCTTCGTTACCTGAAGCAACTAAAAATAAAACAACGGCCTCTTTGGAAGACCGTTGCCTTGGCAAAGGTAGTGTTTTAACTGCACGATGCAAAACGATAGGCTATGCGCCCACCAGTTCGGGAATCAGGCCCTTTACCTGCTCCATCAGTTCATCATCAAATTTGGCCAGGTATAACGTTTTGGCTTTGGCCAGCTGGTCAATGGTAAGTCCTTTAGCACCCCGCAAATCGGCTTTGTATAAACTGGCGTTTTCCAAATCAGCGCCCATCAGGTAACTGTTGCTGAGGTTCGCTTCCATTAAATAGGCGTTGTTAAAATTGGCTTTTATCAAAAACGCGTTCTCGAATTGTGTCTTTATCAAAAAAGCATCTTTAAAATTTGCTCCGCTGGCATATGCGCCTTTCAGGTTGGCCTGGTTAAGGTTGGAGTTTTCAAAATTGGTTTGGTTAAGCCGGGTGTTCTCAAGGTTTGCTTCTATCATGGACGACTGCGAGATGTTGGCCGAGTTCAGGTTTGAGCCCTTCAGGTTAACATAGTTGAGGTTTGTTTTTGCCAGAAAGCAGTTTACCAGGTTAATCTCAAAAATATGATGCCGGTTCAATCGTTTGATGTTACCTACCGTGCGGAAGGCTGCTTCTTCCGACTCCCACAGCCGGAAGTCGTCAATCTCATCTTTATAAAACCGGATGCGCTGGCGGGTCTGCCCATTCTGGTTTAACCAGAAGATAAGAATACCGATAACGGCAATATCAAAGATCATTCCGTGGGCTTCCGCTAAAATCTGGGCCCAAAACGCATCAAAATCGTTTAAATAGTACCTCAGACTTAACGATAAAACCACCAGTGTAACGGCTATCAGCACCAGCGTGGAGGTGAGTAAAGGCTTTTCGATAACCCGGTTAAAGGCATCGGAAAGTTGTTTAAGCCTGTTTCTAAGCAACTGCACAGTGTACCTTCTTGACTGGTTGGCAAAACAAAGTTAACAGTAATTGAAATGCGCTTACAAATCCAAAATGCCGGTAACCTTACATGACCCCGGGCTATTTTTATTACCATTAAATCATCAGGTGTACCGTAAGGAAATACACGGATAGCCCCAGCATATCGTTAATGGTAGTTATAAACGGGCCTGCCGCCAGGGCAGGATTGAAACCAAGTTTATTAAGCACCAGGGGTGTTAAGGTGCCGATAAACGAGGCAAATACAACCACGCTGAATAGCGCCACCGAAACGATAAGCGATAAATGCAGTTCGTTAAACAACAACACGTTGGCACCATACACAAGGGCCGAGAGAAAAAATCCGTTCAGCAGGGCAACCGAAAAAACTTTACCCAGCCGCATCCACAAGCCTTCATAAACAAAAACTGAACTGGCCAGGCTCTGCACAATTAATGCCGATGACTGGATACCTACATTACCGCCCGTTGCCTGAATAAGCGGTGTAAAAAAAGCAATAGCCGTTACGCGGGCCAGTTCGTCTTCGAAAAAGCCCATAAACTTGGCATTCATCAGCCCACCCAGTATGCCGATAAGCAGCCAGGGCAGGCGCGCACGGGTGTTTCGCCACACGCTGTCATCTTCTTCCACATCTTCGCTGATACCCGACATGAGTTGCCGATCTTCTTCGGCTTGTTCGGTAATA
This sequence comes from Flammeovirgaceae bacterium, assembly GCA_015180985.1. NCBI lineage: Bacteria > Pseudomonadati > Bacteroidota > Cytophagia > Cytophagales > Flammeovirgaceae > Flammeovirgaceae bacterium. Next base: position 2,092,602 of record CP054185.1, on the reverse strand, counting down.
ACATCCACTACGTCATCAATGGTAATCCGGCCAACGAGTTGACCATTCACGTTCACCACGGGTATGGATTCCAGGTCGTACCTGCGCATGATTTCGGCCACCTCCCTGTCGGCCAGAAAGGTATCAACCGAAACAATATCTTTCTCGCAAATTTCAGAAACTACTTTTCGGGCATCGGAGAGTACCAGGTCTTTGAGCGAAACCCGGCCTACCAGTTTATCGCGTTCGTCAACAACATACACGGCATAAAACGTGTCCACATTCTCGGCCTGCTTGCGGATTTCATCAATACATTGTACCACCGTCCAGTTGTCGCGTACCTTAATCAATTCCTTGGCCATCAATCCGCCTGCTACGTTTTCTTCAAAGCGCAGCAGGTCAATCACCTGCGATTTCAGGTCAACATCCAAACCGGCCAGCACTTCTTCGCGCACCTTAATGGGCAGTTCATTCAGGATGTCCGCGGCATCATCTGAATTAAGGAGGTTAACAAACCCGATTATTTCGCGGGGAGAATAGATTTTTAAAAAGCGTATCCGCGTATCGGTATCCAGGTCGTTAATGATTTCGGCCTGAACTTCCAGCGGCAGCAGATCCATGACATACTTGGACTCTTCTGAATTGAACTCATATAAGAGCGTGGAAATATCAGCAGGATCAACATGCTCCAACGATGCCCGTATAAATTCACTGTCGTGTGCATCCAACGCCTGTTGAAAGCGCTCAACAAACTCGCGGGTTAACTCAAAGTGCTGGGTTGTTTCCACGGCCGCGCTGCATTAGTGTGGTTAATTCAATAAAGTCATCTGGCGAAAGTTGTTCGGCCCGTTTATCCCAAAAAGTTGCCAGTCGGGCATCTTGCAATTGGGCGGCCAAAGTTAGATTTTTTAGTGCGTTACGCAAGGTTTTGCGCCTGGTATTGAATGCCTGTTTAACCACCTGAAAAAAGAAATCTTCATTGCAGGGTAAGGTTGAACGCTCGTTACGGATCAGCCGAATCACCGCTGACATGACTTTGGGTGGTGGATTAAATACCCCGGGCGAAACCTTAAAAAGAAATTCAACCTGATAAAATGTTTGCAGCAGAACGCTTAGAATTCCGTAGGTTCTGGAACCATGCGGTGCAGCTATCCGCTCGGCAACTTCCTTCTGCAACATGCATACTACCTGCTTTACCTGGTTGCGGTAGGTAAGGATGGAGAAAAAAATCTGCGAGGAGATGTTGTAGGGAAAGTTTCCGATGATGGAAAAGGGGCCGGCAAAAATCTTATTCAAGGCCAGTTCAAGGAAGTCGCCTTCAATAACCTCCAGTTCTGGAAAGTGCCCCCGCAGGTAAGCCACCGAGTCGCGATCCAACTCAACAACCTTCAGGTTAACTGCGTGAAGTTGCATCAGGTACCGGGTAAGCACACCCATACCAGGCCCGATTTCCAAAACGGCTTCCGGACGGGCACCCACCCGTAGCGATTGAACTATACGCACGGCCGTTCGCTGATCGTGCAGAAAATGCTGCCCTAAAAATTTCTTCGGCTTTACACGTTGCTGCATGCACCCGTTTTAAAAAAGTAAAGTACTATAAAACAAATTGATAATTTTACCCGAATGTTAACATTCCATGATCCCAACGGCTAAATCTGAAAAACCACGCATTGGCATCACCCTGGGCGATATAAACGGCATCGGACCGGAGGTGGTCATTAAATCCCTGCACGACAGCCGCATACTCGCACTCATTACACCGGTGGTATATGGTTCCACACGCGTACTTTCATTCTATAAAAAACTGGTCAACCTGGAAGACTTTGCCTACAGCCATGTGAAAAGCAGGGGGCAGTTTATACCCAAGGTGGTTAACGTGGTTAACTGCTGGGACGAAGTAATTGAAATAAACCCGGGAAACGCTTCGCGCGAAACCGGCCGTGCGGCCTTGTTAAGCCTGAAGCAGGCCGCACAAGATTTGAAAGATGGATTGCTGGATGCCCTCGTTACTGCACCTATTGACAAGAGCACTATTCACAGTGATGAATTTCCCTTTAAAGGACATACCGAATTTCTGGCCGAGTATTTTGATACTTCCGACTACCTGATGCTGATGGTGAGCGAAAAGCTGCGGGTTGGCCTGGTTACCGAACACATACCCGTAAAAGAAATTCCGCTGATGATTACCCGCGATCGGATAAACATCAAACTGATGATTCTGGAACAAACCCTTCAAAAAGACTTTGGAATTAGCAAACCAAAAATTGCCGTGCTTGGCCTGAACCCGCATGCCGGTGATGGCGGACTGCTGGGACAGGAAGAAGACAGTGTAATCAAGCCGGCCATCAACGACCTGAAAAACAAAAACAAACTGGTATATGGCCCGTTTGCTGCAGACGGATTTTTTGCCTCCGGGCAATATGCCCGGTATGATGGCATCCTGGCCATGTACCACGACCAGGGCTTAATCCCTTTCAAAACCATGGCTTTTGAAAGCGGGGTAAATTTTACCGCGGGTTTACCTGTAATCCGCACCTCGCCCGACCACGGCACCGGGTATTCCATTGCCGGAAAAAATCAGGCTATGGAAGGATCCATGCGCCAGGCTATTTACACCGCCATGGACATCGCACGCATCCGCAAAGAACTATCCACAGAAAAATAAAACCAGCTTACCCGCCAGTCAATCTGGTTAACGACCACCCTAACCCCACTCCGGCAATATTTTGCTTATCTTTAAGCATCATCGTAGCCATGGACATTGTTACTCAAAAACAACTAAACGTGTTGATTCAACTGGCCGAAGCCGACAAGCACTTCGCCAAAATTGAGCGGGAAATGATTTTTAAGATTGCCCGCGAACGCAACTTCCCCGAGGAACTAGTACAAAATCTCATCCGCAATCCGCAGCCCATCGAAACCCTGGGCGCCCTCTCGCCCGACCAGAAATTTGATTACCTCATGTCGTGCATCGACCTGGTGTTTGCCGACCATAACATTTTTGAAAGCGAAATACTTTTTTGTAAAAACATTGCCATTAAACTTGGCTTTAAGAAAGGCGTTGTTGATTACTTTGTCGAGAACTACGGTAAGAAAACCCGGGAGGAATTTAAAGCCGCAGCACTCAGCACCTACATCTGAAAACCCCTCTAAGTCGGTTTTTTTATAATCTCATTAATTCTCCTAAATTTGCCGACCCATTTTGGGCCTGAAAGGAGGTTTGGGGTTGGATCTGTACAGCGTTCATATTCAGGGCTTAAGCTATGCCATTCACCACTTTCATTACGATTTTGGCGATGCATTTTTTAAGCAATATGGAATGGAGATACTGTCCCGCGGAACATTTCATGCCGCGGTAGCGCTGGACAAGCGGGAAACCTTTATTGAAGCTACCTTTCAGATTACGGGGCACGCACGGTTGGTGTGCGACCGCAGCCTGGAGGAATACGATCAGCCGATGAGCATCAGCCGGAAGATTATATTCAAATTCGGGGATGAGGACAAAGAAATCAGCGAAGACGTGCTGATGATTCAACGTAATACCGACACCCTGAGACTGGGGCAGCACCTGTTTGAATTCATCGGGCTGGAAGTGCCTATGAAAAAACTGCATCCCCGGTTTCGAGATGAAGAGCAAAACGAAGGAATTGTTTACTCTTCAGGTGAAAAAAAAGGAACGGATCCACGATGGGATGTTTTAAAGAAACTGAAGAATTAATTTTATAGAGTTATGCCAAATCCGAAACGTAAAACCTCGAAGACCCGCAGAGATAAGCGTAGAACACACTACAAAGCCACCGCCAAGCAAATGGTGGTATGCCCCACTACCGGTGAACACCACCTGCCCCACCGCGCCTACTGGCACGAAGGCAAACTTTACTACAACGGTAAAGTGGTGTTAGAGAAAGAAGTTCTCGCTTAATGCATCAGGTCGGCCACTCGTGTACCATCCGGTTTGCCGATAGCAACAAAGGCACCGGCTGTTATACAAGCCAGAATAACAGCTCGATTTTTTATCGGGCTTTTGTTTTTTGAAACAATAATCCTGAAGGCACCGCCACAATGAAAACACTTCACGCAGCCATTACCGGAGTCGGTGGTTATGTTCCCGACTACATCCTGACCAACAAAGAACTTGAAACCATGGTGGATACCAATGACGAATGGATTACCACCCGTACAGGTATTAAGGAAAGAAGAATTCTGAAAGGCGAAGGGCTTGGAACTTCTTTCATAGTTACCAAAGCCGTAAAGGAATTGTTACAAAAAACCAAAACCGATCCGAAGGAAATTGACGCCATCATTGTAGCTACCGTTACCCCAGATATGCCCTTTCCGGCAACCGCCAACCTGGTGGCCGATCAGGTGGGTGCCGTTAATGCATTCAGCTATGACTTAAGCGCAGCCTGTTCGGGCTTTTTATACGCTCTCACCACCGGTGCCAAATACATTGAGTCGGGTTCGTACAAAAAAGTTATTGTGGCGGGGGCCGATAAAATGTCATCTATTATTAATTATAAAGACCGCACCACCTGCGTTATTTTTGGCGATGGCGGGGGGGCTGTATTACTGGAGCCTACCACCGAGAACCTTGGTGTACTGGATTCCATTCTGCGCAGCGATGGTTCCGGTGCCGTTTACCTGAACATGAAAGCCGGAGGCAGTCGTATGCCGGCCACGCATGCTTCAGTGGATGCCAACCTGCATTATGTATTTCAGGATGGCCAGCCGGTATTCAAATTTGCCGTAACCAAAATGGCCGAGGTCTCGGCCGAAATAGCCGGGCGTAACAACCTGAAAGGCGAAGACATCCAGTGGCTCGTACCGCACCAGGCCAACAAACGCATTATTGACGCTACCGCCAGTCGTATGGGCATTGGCGATGACAAAGTGATGATGAACATCGAAAAGTACGGTAATACCACCGCGGGCACCATCCCCCTGTTATTCTGGGATTATGAAAGCAAACTAAAAAAAGGCGATAACCTTATTTTGGCCGCCTTTGGAGGAGGATTTACCTGGGGCGCCATTTATGTAAAATGGGCCTACGATGGCGCAGCCGTATCGAATAAAAAATAAATGTAACTTAAGTCGTTTTTTTCTATGGCAACTATAGCTGATCTGAGCAGAGGGAATTACATACGCTACAATGGCGAAATTGTACAGGTGGAAGAATTGCAACACCGCACACCCGGTAACCTGCGGGCCTTTTACCAGGTAAAAATGCGCAACGTACGCAATGGTAAAGTTTTGGAAAACCGGTTCAGGCCCGGTGACGAAGTGGATCAATTGCGCGTTGAAACAAAAGAATACCAATACCTGTACAGCGATGGCGACAGCCTGGTGTGTATGGACAATGAAACGTTCGACCAGATTTATCTGGATAAAGCCCTGCTGGGCGACTCGGCCCGCTTTATTAAAGAAGGGGTAACCCTGCTGATTGCTTTTGAAAACGGTACGCAACCTATTACAGCCGAAGCACCCGCCCATGTTATTATGCAGGTGCAATACACCGAACCCGGCATTCAGGGCGATACCGCCACCCGAACGCTGAAACCCGCCACCCTTGAAAACGGTACCGAAATCCGCGTGCCGCTGTTTATAAACTCCGGTGATAACATTAAAGTAGATACCCGCACCGGTGACTATGTTGAACGTGTTAAATAATTTGATATGGCTAAATCACGCAACGGAAACAACAGACTGAAAAGCAAACCCACTCGTGCCGATGCCAAATCAGCAACTAACCCTGCCGCAATGAAAACATCCGAAATCCGAGACCTTATCGATTTCATTTCCAAATCAGGATTGAACGAGGTGAACATCGAAACCAGCGAACTGAAACTGCATGTTAAGCGCGAACCCGATCAGAAAGTACTGAAATCGGCTGCACCCATTGTTGCGGCCGCACCGGTAGCTCAGGCACCGGCACCGGTAGCCGCGCCTGTTGCCGCTCAACCTGCAACAGCCCCTGCAGCTAAACCCGCACCTGCCGCGGAGCAGGCATCAGGCAAAAAAACAGTTGAAATTAAATCACCCATGATTGGCACCTTCTACCGTTCGGCCAATCCGGATTCACCGCCTTTTGTTTCGGTTGGCGACAAAGTTACCAAAGGCCAAACAGTGTGTATCATCGAGGCTATGAAACTCTTCAACGAAATTGAATCAGAAGTTTCCGGAACGATTATAAAAGCGCCGGTTGAAAATGCTTCACCGGTTGAATACGACCAGGTGCTTTTTGTGGTGGAGCCTGATTAACGATTAATTCAAGGTTCCAAGTTCGAAGTTAGTTAATCGGATCATCGGGTGATAACTCCGAATCATTGAATCAAAATTTTTGAATCAGCCTATATGTTTAAAAAAATACTAATCGCCAATCGCGGAGAAATTGCATTACGGGTAATCCGCACCTGTAAAGAAATGGGCATTAAAACCGTTGCCGTGTATTCCACGGCCGACCGCGAAAGCCTGCACGTACGCTTTGCCGATGAAGCGGTTTGCATTGGCGATGCCCCAAGCAAAGATTCATACCTGCATATACCGCGTATTATTTCTGCGGCCGAAATAACCAATGCCGATGCCATTCACCCCGGCTACGGCTTTCTTTCTGAGCGTGCCGAGTTTTCTTCCATCTGCCACGAGTACGGCATCAAGTTCATCGGCCCTACCCCGGCCATGATCGAAGCCATGGGCGATAAATCCACTGCCAAGGATACCATGAAGAAAGCCGGAGTGCCTACAATCCCCGGTTCCGATGGTTTGCTGGAGTCTATGGAGCAGGGCGTTAAACTCGCCAAAGACATCAAATACCCGGTTATCATTAAAGCTACGGCAGGCGGTGGCGGAAAAGGCATGCGCATCATTAACGATGAAAGCGAATTTAAAAAAGCATGGGACGATGCCAGGCGCGAAGCAGGCGCAGCCTTTGGCAACGATGGACTTTACCTTGAAAAATTTGTGGAAGAACCCCGCCACATCGAAATACAGGTGGTGGGCGACCAGTACGGAAAAGTGTGTCACCTGTCGGAGCGCGATTGCTCCATCCAGCGCAGGCACCAGAAGCTGGTAGAAGAAACACCCTCGCCCATTGTAAGTCAGGAGTTGCGCGAACGCATGGGCGAAGCCGCTATTAAAGGGGCGCAGGCTATTAACTATGAAGGCGCAGGCACCATTGAGTTTCTGGTAGATAAGCATGGCGACTTCTACTTCATGGAAATGAACACGCGTATCCAGGTGGAACACCCGATTACCGAAGAAGTTACCGACTACGACCTTATAAAGGAGCAGATTAAAGTAGCAGCCGGTGTGCCCATATCGGGTAAAAATTACTTCCCGAACCTGTTTGCCATGGAGTGCCGCATCAATGCCGAAGATCCGGCCAACGGCTTCAGGCCCTCGCCCGGCAAAATCACGCACCTGCACATGCCGGGGGGCCACGGTGTACGGGTTGACAGCCACGTGTATGCCGGATACACCATTCCGCCCAATTACGATTCGATGATTGCCAAACTCATCGTAAGCGGGCAATCGCGCGAAGAAGTGATCACCCGGATGAAGCGGGCTTTACAGGAGTTTGTAATTGAAGGAATAAAAACAACCATTCCTTTCCATATTAAACTGATGGATAACGCAGTGTTCCGGTCGGGCAAGTTTACTACCAAGTTCCTTGAAACTTCGTTTGATTTTTCGGATTTGAAGTAAGTATTTTAATCCTAATCAGGAGGTTCACTTTCGGATTTTTAGTTCCATTCACTTGGCTGCGGATTTTTTCTTTACTTTTGCACAAAGTCATTTTCAATTGACTTCATTCTTTTAGTTGCAAGTTACCATTAGTTGAACCAGCCATGAGCTATACGACAAACCGGTCATTATTGATTCTGCCTTTTATCATTTTCATTTCTCAAGCATTCTTATTTATACAAAGTTTAGCCCAAACTCCAGGAGGAGTAAATACCGGTGGATTCACATTAAAAAAATTAAATGGACCAGAGGATTGGCTTTTCGTAGAACTGGCACTAAAAGAATCTGAAACCGAGGGGCTTCAATAGATTGATTTTCTCTCAATCAAAGCATCAGGTACCACGGGACTTTCCAGTGTCACCAATGTTGTAAACAGAGCTATGAAAAAAATAAAAATGGCCTCTGCTATGATGGGGGTAATTTGGTCTATATCAAAGAATCAGCAGTTGAGGGCAACCTGTTTTTATTCCGCTCATCACGCACGCAAGTATTAGGCACTGTATACACCTCATTTAATATTGATCAGGACGCTTTTGCTAATCAAGTAAAAACTGACGAGCCCTATACATTTATAAGTAAAATCACTTTTCCTAATAACGCAAGCCGTCCAAATTACCATCATTTTAAAGAAACCCAAAAAGTAAAACTCAAATCCTACGAGTTTCAGGGTGATAAAATCTGGGTTACAGCAACTATCCCAAAAATATCTAACCAGATTTTCAGAGTAACCTACTTTAACAGTAACCGCCTAATTCTGTATTACAAAAAAAGAAATAAGCATGTTAATCTAATCCTGATAAAGTAGTGCAGGTCTTTTCGTAATTACGATGATTTCGATTCGATTAAATCAACAAGTGCATCATACCACACCTGGCCATATTTTCTTACCAGTGCTTCTTTAAGAAATTTATACAACGGCACCTGTAACTCCTTGCCCAGCGAACAGGCCGGTGAACAGATGCTCCACTTGTGGTAATTCACAGCCTCAAGATTTTTCTTTTTGGTAATGCGGATGGGATACAGGTGGCAGGAAATGGGTTTCTTCCAGCTAATCTTTCCATCGAGGTACGCTTGCTCAATGCCGCATTTCAATACCCTGTTTTCGTCATAGATTGCGTACGCGCACTCCCGCCCACCAATGGTGGGCGTTGAGAAGTCGCCATCATCATCCAGCACATAAGTTCCCTGGCGTTCAATAGCCTTAACACCGGCTTCCGATAAGTAGGGTTTAACCTGCTCATAAATCGCACGCAGTATCGGCAACTCGTCATCCTCCAGGGGCGCACCAAAATCTCCCTCAACACAGCAGGCACCTTTGCACTTCTCCAGGTTGCAAACAAATTCTTTATCCTTTATATCATCCGTCACTAAAACCTGTCCTACCTGCATCATAGCTTAATGTTGAAACAAACTGATTTGTTGATGGGTGCTTTCCTGTATATCGTGCTGAATATTTTTTAATACCGGATGCTTTGAAAAAAGTCCCATGTAGTAGATTGGCAGTTCCATCAGTCCGGAGTCGAGTTTTTGCGCAGTAAGTGAGGCATTAAGGCCGATAACCAGCATGTTGTTCTGATAGAGCTGCACCAACCGTTTATAAAACTCCAGGTTGCTGTTCGATTTATCCAACACATCCGCATCCTGAAAGCCGCCCATGAATTTGCGAAGTTTTTCGCGCTGATGCTCCAGGTAAAACCGGTAATTGTGCTGGTCGTTAATACAAAAAGTGAACGGAATAAGAAAACTAAAGCCCAGGTGCTGAAACTTATCAATCAAAGCAAAAGGTACTTCCATTGAAAACGAATCAACGATGCAAAAAACAGCTACCCGGTAGCCGGCTTTAGATTTCGGAACATAGTACGCCAATTTTTCCGGCAGTTTATCCAGCGGATCATCAAAAATAAATACCGTGCGGTCTTTAAAGTATTTCTTTACCCGAATCTTCAATACGCGGGCATTCTCCGCATCGCGTTCGCAAAAAATCCACTTTGAAACCAGCGTCTCTTCACCCAGCACAGCCAGGGCCGTAGCAGCAAATTTTTCCTTTTGGTGTCCGATGGAGTACAACCCATTGCCGGCAAACAAATCAATAACAATAACCTCATTAACATGAGGGGCCAGATTGGCGATAAAAGCACTCAGGTACTGCTGTATTCGTTGAACCTTTACTTTAAACCAGGGCTCAGCCGCGGTGGTGACAAAGCCGTCATCCGGAAAAGCAGGAAGCACTGAAGAATGAAAATCCAAAATACTATCGTTTAACAAAAGTACATTAGCAAATTGTGAACATCAACTTCGGCAAAAAATAAAAATCAGGTATGCATCCGTAGGATTAATGCAGCCCGTTAACTTGCAGGTTGAATGACGGATTACCTGAACCAGTTAAATGATGCACAACGCGAAGGGGTTATCAATACCGAAGGCCCTACCATGATTATTGCCGGGGCAGGCTCCGGTAAAACCCGCGTGCTCACCTACCGCATTGCGCACCTCATCAAAGCCAAAGCGGTTGATCCGTTCAACATTATGGCGCTTACCTTCACCAACAAAGCAGCTAAAGAAATGCGCGACCGTATTGAACGGGTTGTCGGGCCGGATGCACGCAACATCTGGATGGGCACCTTCCACTCAGTGTTTGCCCGCATACTCCGGGCCGAAGCGCATTACCTGGGCTACCCGCACAACTTCACCATTTACGACACCGATGACTCAAAAAGCCTGTTAAAAAACATTGTGAAGGAACTGGGCTTGGATGAAGCCACCTACAAACCCAATGTAGTGTACAACAGGATTTCATCTGCTAAAAACCGTCTTATCAGCTGGCAGCAGTACCTGGCCGACCCGGAGTTAATTAGTGAAGATGCCGCCAACATGCGCCCCGAATTCGGCAACATTTACCGCACGTATGCCCAGCGGTGTTTTAAAGCAGGCGCCATGGATTTTGATGACCTGTTATTCAATACCGATAAACTTTTTAAAGAACACCTTGACGTACTGAATAAGTACCAGTACAAAATTCACTATGTGCTGGTAGATGAGTTTCAGGATACCAACCTGTGCCAGTACTTCATCATCCGTAAACTGGCCAGCATGCGGCAGAATATTTGCGTAGTGGGCGATGATGCCCAAAGCATCTATGCCTTCCGCGGGGCGGACATCACCAACATCCTTAACTTTGAACGCGACTATGCAGATTTGAAAATTTTCAAACTTGAACAAAACTACCGCTCCACTCAAAACATTGTAGAAGCCGCCAACTCGGTTATCCGGAAAAACCGGGAGCAGTTACCTAAAAACATCTGGACGGCCAATGAAGAAGGCAACCTGATTGAACTCATCAAAGCCGTTTCGGATAATGAAGAAGGGCGCCTGGTGGCCTCATCCATCTTCGAAGAAAAAATGCAACACCAACTCCGGTTCAGCGACTTCGTTATCCTTTACCGCACCAACAGCCAATCGCGGGCGATGGAAGAAGCCTTGCGCAGGATGAACATCAAATACAAAGTAGTAGGCGGACTCTCCTTCTACCAACGCAAGGAAATCAAAGACGTGCTGGCCTACCTTCGTTTTTCGCTTAACCAAAATGATGAAGCCTCTTTCAGGCGAATCATCAACCTGCCCAAGCGCGGCATTGGCGACTCCACCGTTGATAAAATTATTGTGGCCGCCAACGATCACGGCATTTCCATTTGGGAGGTGCTGCAACATGCCAATGCCTTTATCGGGGTGCGGGCCGCTGTACCCATCGAGAATTTTGTAACCATGATCAGGCGGTTCACGCTCGAAACCACCCGCAAGGATGCCTACGATGCCGCGTTTGAAATAGTGAAAGGTTCCGGTTTACTGCGCGAACTGTACGAAGATAAAACCGAAGAAGGTTTAAACCGACACGAAAATGTTCAGGAACTACTAAATGCCATCAAGGAGTACGTGGACGATCCGGAAAAACCCGATAAATCACTGGGCGCATTTTTGCAGGAAGTATCACTGATAACAGGCCAGGATGAAGACAAAGACAGCGACCCAGAAAAAGTAACCCTCATGACCATCCACATGGCCAAGGGGCTTGAGTTTAAGTACGTGTATATTGTGGGTATGGAAGAAGACCTGTTCCCCTCGCAAATGATGCTGAGCAGCCGGTCTGAACTGGAAGAAGAACGAAGACTTTTTTACGTGGCACTTACCCGTGCGCAAAAACGAGTGTTCCTCTCCTACGCACTTACACGGTACCGCTTTGGTCGGTTGAAGAACTGCGAACCCAGTCGTTTTATTGACGATGTAAACCCCGCTTACCTGAAAGTAAGCACCCGTTTTACCGGCATTGAATCAACTCCGGTCAATACAGGCAATTATGCCCGTACACTTGTAAACGGCATCCGCAAATCAACAACAACCGTTGCTCAATCAAAATCGGCCTATAGACCCCCGGCTGATTTTATTCCCAGCGATACTTCTGAACTTGCCGCAGGCATGCGCGTGGAACATCCTAAATTCGGCTTCGGAAAAGTTATCGCCCTGGATACAGCCGGAGCCGAACGGAAAGCCAAAATAGAATTTGACGATTTTGGCGAGAAGACCTTATTACTTAGTTTTGCCAAACTCAGAATACATGCGTAGTACTGAGTTTAATAGTATAGAGTTTTTTAGTAATTTTTCATTTTCTCATTGAAGACCCTGAATGAACAATTACAAAGAATTAATACTTTGGCAGAAGTCGGTTGAACTTGCTGTTAAGATCTATGAAATAACAAAAGGTTTTCCAGGTGATGAAATTTACGGCCTTACCTCACAAATGCGAAGATCAGTGGTTTCCATATCATCGAATATTGCCGAGGGAGCCGGGCGTAATACCAAAAAGGATTTTAGCAGATTCCTTGGTATTTCATATGGTTCCTCCTGTGAATTAGATACTCAAGTTACAATCGCTTTTAAAGTTAAACTGATCACCGAAGCAATGTTGACAACGATTCAAAACGATATTAATGAAATTCAAAAAATGCATTGGGCACTTAAGCGATCCCTTAATCAAACAAAATCATAAGACTAAAAAACTCAAGACTAAAAAACTCAAGACTAAAAAACTCAAGACTAAAAATGATTGCAGAATACAACTCACAACGGCCCCAGATTATTTTAAAAGAGTACGGCCGCAACGTTCAGAAGTTAGTGGAATACATCCGAACCGTAAAAGACAAAGAGAAGCGTACTGAACTGGCTTACACCCTCATTGAACTGATAAAACAACTCACCCCCAGCCTGAAAGACCAGCCCGAAAATCCGCAGCGCCTATGGGATGACCTTTATATTATTGCTGATTTCAATTTGGATGTAAACAATCCCTACCCCGTACCCCAGCGGGATGTACTGTTTAAAAAGCCGATGAAAGTGGAGTACCCGCAAACCAACATCCGGTACAAGCACTACGGCAAAAACATCGAGTACCTGGTAAAAGAGGCCATGAAGAAAGAAGATCCGAAAGAGCGTGAAGAAGCGGCCATCTACCTGGGTAAACTGATGAAAACATTCTACGGTAACTGGAATAAGGAAACACTGGATGACTCCGTAATTGTAAACGACCTTCGGGCCATGTCAAACGGTAAACTGAACATGGACCTTGATAAGGTTCGAGAAGACAACCTGTTTGAAAAACTGTACCGGGAGAAGAAACAACTAAAGCCGCTCGGCAATGGCGGTCCGCGCGAAGGCGGCCACCGCAAATTCAAACACAAAAACAAAAACCGCAGGCGCAGAGACAATCAATAACCGATGAGTGTCTTTAGAATTAAAGGCGGTAAAAAACTAAATGGCGAAATCATTCCGCAAGGCGCCAAGAATGAGGCACTCCAGGTAATTTGCGCCACCTTGCTAACGGATCAACCCGTTACTCTTCACAACCTGCCCGACATCCGTGATGTTAACAAGTTACTGGAACTGGTGGCCGACCTGGGTTGCAGCGTTAAAAAAACAGATCATCATTCCTGGCAAATCACCGCGGCCTCGGTCAATACAAAATTTCTCGAAACTGAGGAGTATAAAACAAAAGCAGCAGCCCTTCGCGGCTCGGTTATGCTGCTGGGGCCCATCCTGGTGCGCTTCGGCAAAGCCAGCCTGCCTAAACCCGGAGGTGATAAAATAGGCAGAAGGCGGCTGGACACACACTTTCTGGGGTTTGAGAAACTGGGTGCGAAATTCAACTTTAATGCAGACGAACAACTTTTTCACATCGATGCCTCGCATCTTACCGGTTGTTACATGCTGTTGGATGAACCCTCGGTTACCGGAACGGCCAACATTATTATGGCCGCAGTACTGGCCAAAGGCAAAACCACCATTTATAATGCGGCCTGCGAACCGTACATCCAGCAACTGTGCCTGATGCTCAACCGCATGGGTGCCCGAATCAGCGGCATCGGTTCTAACCTGTTAACCATCGAAGGCGTTGCCAAACTGGGCGGCACAGAGCATACCCTGCTGCCCGATATGATCGAGATCGGCAGTTTTATCGGCCTGGCCGCCATGACACAGTCGGAACTGACTATTAAAAACTGCCGCATTGATATGTTGGGCATTATACCCGATGTGTTTAAGCGGCTCGGTATAAAAATGGAATTCCGGGGCGATGATATTTTTATACCGGCACAAAGCAGCTACGAAATAGAAACCTTTATAGATGGCTCCATCCTTACCATTGCCGATGCACCCTGGCCGGGCTTTACGCCCGATTTGTTAAGTATCGTTTTGGTGGTGGCTACACAAGCCAAAGGAACGGTGCTCATTCACCAGAAAATGTTTGAGAGCCGCCTGTTCTTTGTAGATAAACTGATTGACATGGGTGCGCAAATCATTTTGTGCGACCCGCACCGGGCAACTATAATCGGGCTTAACCGCAAACAGGCGCTGCGCGGAATCAAAATGGCTTCGCCTGATATACGGGCTGGAGTAGCCTTGCTGATAGCCGCCCTCTCGGCTAATGGAACAAGTGAAATATCAAACATTGACCAGATTGACCGCGGCTACGAAAAAATTGATGAGCGCTTAAAGAAACTCGGGGCAGATATTGAACGGGTATAATTTTTATTCCCGCTTCCTAAATACAAATAACCTTCACAAGTACGTTCTGAACTAAAATCTTGTAGCCATGAAAAACTTACTTGCCATCATACTCATCCTTAACGGATGGAGTGTTTTTGCACAGGATTCTTCCGAAGTACCGGGTTCGAGATCGCTTTTCAAGCTGGCCCCGCAAAACTTTGCCCAGAACACACTGAAAATGGGCGTTGAGCGGTTCAACAGGGATTTTTCAAAAAGTATGGTCTTCTACCTGTCCGGCATGCTCGGTGACAGAACTGAAGACTACGATTATTATTCATACGGATACAATGGCCTGGGTGCCGAATTGCAGTACCGCAAGTACATAAAGCCAATGAAATTGCAGGTGAGTAAGAAGGATAATGAGTACTACCAGGGAATTTATTTTGCAGGATTCGTACAGAGCGGCCGCTACAGTGCCGACCGCTACTCTGCTTATTTTACCATCGACCAAACCACCGGGGCCACCATTAAAGTGGTTAATTATGATTACAAGGAATCCATTTCAAATGTTGCATTCGGATTCACCCTTGGTTGGCACCGCACGCTCTGGCAGGTGGTTTATGTTGATATCTACGTAGGTGGCGGCCTTCAGTTTGCAGACGTTACACGCGCAGGCCAACTGCCGCAATACGGTTTTGATTCCTTTTACCGGGATGCCGTATCCGACCCGGGGTACCAGGGAATTATTCCGAAATTCGGAGTGCACCTGGGCATCGGCCTCTGACGCTCATACCTCAACACGCAACCCCACCGGGCAATGGTCTGATCCAAAATATTCATTGTAAATCATGGCCTGCTTAACCGAAGGAAGTAATTCTTTACTCACCAGGAAATAATCAATGCGCCAGCCCACGTTGCGGGCCCGTGCGTTAAACATGTAGTTCCAGTAGGTGTATTTTACCGCTTCGGGGTGGAAATGCCGGAAGGTATCCACAAACCCGGCATCGAGTAAACGTTGAAAGCCGTCAATCTCGCGTTGTGTATAGCCGGCCGATTTATTGTAGTTGTCTTTTGGCCGCGCAATATCAATGGGCTGATGCGCCACATTCAAATCGCCACAAACAACAACCGGTTTCTTTTGTTGCAGTTCAACCAGGTACTTGCGGAACTCCTCATCCCATCGCTCGCGGTAATCAAGCCGCTTAAGCCCCTCGCCTGAGTTGGGCGTGTACACCGTTACCAGGAAAAACCACGGGTACTCGGCTGTAACCACCCTCCCTTCCTGGTCGTGTTCGGCATAGTTCATATCGTAGGTTACAGCCAGCGGTTCGGTTTTGGTAATAATGGCCGTGCCCGAATACCCTTGCCGGGCTTTTGATGAGTTAACAAAACCCCTATAGCCCGGCAGCAACTCCAGTACATTTTTTACTTCTTCCACCGAGGCCTTCGTTTCCTGCAGGCACAGCATATCGGGGTTAAGGGTTTTAATGTCCTTCAGGAAATCTTTCTTAATAATAGACCGGATACCGTTTACGTTCCAGCAAACCAGGTGAAGCATGGGCATGGTTGGTGTGGATTGTTTACAAAAATAAAAATCCCGGCTCAGGCCAGGATTATGAATCAGCGGGAAGGATGGGGGCGCTTAGCTTTTCTTATCTTTCTTTGCCTTGAACTCTTCCTTTATCTTTTCGATATCAACATTCTTGATAACCGGCTTGGCGTTCTGAATCTTCAGGGTTTGGCGCCTTACGGCACTTTTCGAACGGTCTTTGCGGTTTTTGCGCTTTAATCGGGTAACTGCCATGGTATTTCGTGTTTAGCGGGCGCAAAAATGCTCAGGAAATTCTGGATTTACAACAACTACCCTTAGCGGGTTATCAATAACAACGAATACTGAACCTTGAACCTTGAATATTCCTGCTTAGTTTTGGGCGATGATGGAAAAACCCGGTCTCCCAAAAGGCACACGCGACTTCGGTCCGCAGGTTATGGCCAGGCGGAATTATATTTTTAGAATTATCCGAACCGTCTTTCAGCACTATGGCTTCCAGCCACTTGAAACACCGGCCATGGAAAACATCGAAACCCTTACCGGTAAGTATGGCGATGAAGGCGACCAGTTGTTATTCCGTATTTTAAACAGCGGTGACTTTTTAAAAGACGTTCCTGAAAATCAAAAGTCTGAATCAAAAAGTTTAGTACAACACATTGCTGAAAAAGGACTCCGCTACGACCTTACCGTTCCCTTTGCCCGTTACGTGGTCATGAACCGGCATGACATTACGATGCCCTTCAAGCGCTACCAGATGCAGCCCGTGTGGCGGGCCGACCGGCCGCAAAAGGGCCGCTACCGCGAGTTTTACCAGTGCGATGCCGATGTGGTAGGAACCGATTCACTTATCTGCGAAGCCGAGCTCATTCTGATGATAAAAGAGGTGATGAGAGGACTTCAAATTCCGGACTATACCATTAAAGTAAACCACCGCGAAATTTTAAACGGCATTGCCGAAGTACTTGGCGCATCCGGAAAGGAAACAAGCTTGTTTGTGGCGATTGATAAACTGGATAAAATCGGTGAAGAAGGCGTGCAACACGAGTTGCAGACTAAAGGATTTACAAACGCACAGTGTGATAACTTATTTAAACTTCTGCGAACCGGTGGCAACAACAAAGCCAGGCTTCAATCGCTGGCGGATGTATTTAAACGCTCACCACACGGCCAAAAAGGACTTGCCGATATAAACAAGGTACTTGAATTACTTGACCTTTACAAACAGGATGATACACACGTTGATTTCGATCTGGCCCTGGCCCGCGGCCTCAGTTATTATACCGGGTGCATCTTCGAAGTGAAAATCAATGGCGTAGCCATCGGCAGCGTTAGCGGTGGCGGACGCTACGATAACCTTACCCAGGCCTTTGGATCAAAGGAAAAACTTTCAGGTGTGGGAATTTCGTTTGGTATTGACCGCATCTATGATGCACTTGAAGAACTAAAGCTGTTTCCGGCAAGCACACAGGCTGCAGCCACCGTGCTGGTGTGTCATTTTGATGAGACCAGCTTTGCCTACGGAATCGGAGTACTTGCACAACTCCGAAGCAAAGGTATTGCTGCTGAAATTTACCCTGAGACCGCCAAACTCAAAAAACAACTTGACTATGCCAACAAAAAGCAGATACCTTTTGCTGTTGTGATTGGCCCGGAAGAAATTACTACAGGCAAACCGGCCGTTAAAAACATGAACACCGGTGAGCAGGAGAATCTGACACCAGAAGAAATCATCAAAAAAACCAAATCGTGATCTTCTCCCTTAGACCTGAACCCCTTGGCCTGGAACAACTCTCTGTCCTCATTGAAAAAGAAGTACAGTTACAGCTGTCCGATGAGGTGAAGAAGAAAATTGAGCGGTGCCGTTCCTATCTCGATGAAAAACTGAAAGACAACACCCACCCGATTTATGGCATTAATACCGGTTTCGGATCACTGTATAACAAATACATTTCAGCGGATGACCTCGAAAAACTTCAGGAAAATCTGGTGAAGTCGCATGCCTGCGGCACCGGCCCGCTGGTTCCGGATGAAGTTGTAAAACTGATGTTGTTTCTGAAAATCCGGTCGCTGGGCTATGGGCACTCGGGTGTACAACTTCAAACCGTTGAGCGACTGGTTCAATTCTACAATAACAACATCTTTCCACTGATTTACGAAATGGGTTCTCTGGGGGCTTCGGGCGACCTTGCCCCACTGGCCCATTTGTCGTTGCCACTTATCGGTTTAGGTGAAGTTCACCACCAGGATAAAACACTAACCGGTGCCGAACTGAATAAAAAATTCAACTGGCAGCCCATCCATTTCAAAGCCAAAGAAGGGTTGGCTCTGTTAAACGGAACACAGTTTATGCTGGCCTATGGCGTGTGGTGTACATACCATGCCCACCGCCTGCTGCAGCTGGCTAATTTAATTTCAGCACTTTCGCTGGATGCCTTTGACGGACGGATTGAACCCTTTTTACCGAATGTTCACGCTATTCGTCTACATACCGGGCAAGGCCGCATTGCCAAAGAAATTGTTGAACTGCTTCACGGCAGCGAACTTATTGCACACCCAAAAAAACACGTGCAGGATCCCTACTCCTTCCGTTGCATCCCCCAGGTTCATGGAGCTACTTTCGATGCACTTGATCACATAACCAACACGATTCTCATCGAGGTAAATAGTGTTACCGACAACCCGAATATTTTTCCGGAAGAAGACCAGATTATTTCGGCCGGTAATTTTCACGGCCAGCCGCTGGCGCTGGCACTGGATTTTTTATGCATCGCATTAAGCGAACTGGGCAGCATTTCCGAACGCAGAACGTTTCAGCTTATTTCGGGCGCCCGCGACCTGCCCAATTACTTAGTGGCCAACCCGGGTATTAACTCAGGCATGATGATTCCGCAATACACAGCCGCTTCGCTGGTAAGCCAAAACAAACAACTCAGTACGCCCGCTTCAGTTGATTCCATTGTTTCTTCCAACGGCCAGGAAGATCACGTAAGCATGGGCGCCAATGCCGCCACCAAAGCTTACCGAGTCGTAAATAATCTGTATTCCATTCTCGCCATCGAATTACTTACGGCAGCACAGGCCCTTGAATTCCGCAGGCCGATAAAATCATCGCCCCGGATTGAAAAGTTTGTAAATACTTTCCGCCAGGTGGTTCCGTTTGTAGAACAGGACCGTGTGCTGCACAACGACATGCAGCGGGCTGAAAAATTTATCCGTGAAACTCTATTTTAAAGAATGCGCCTCAGTTTTCTTCTGGTAGTTCTGCCAACCCTGGGCTTCGGGCAATTCGTAAGCACAGGCGGCCGCTTTGAAATTGACCAGCGGAAAGGATGCGCAGCCCTAACAGTAACCATTACCAACGCCAACCTGATAACCACGGGCGAGTGCACCGGCCTGAAACCATGCGACATGGTTTGGGGCGATGGTACTCCAATACAGCAAAATGTGTTTTCCCACACCTACACCCAACCGGGCACCTATACCTTGCAGGTTAATTATCAGAATATCGGCCCGGATCAAATCCAGATAACAGTCAGACCCAACCTGCCGCCTGAATTCAACATTTTTACCTGCAACGGCAACCAGGTTCAGGTTCGGGTAACCGATACCAACTACGATGCCTACATCATTAACTACAACGATGCCTCGCCCGAGGTACAGGTGCCCAAAGGCAGCCTGGCTGTTAATAATCATACGTTCGGATCCGGAGGCTCAAAAAATATTTCGGTACGGGGCAAAGATGTAAATGCAGCAGATAATTGCATGTCGAATACTCAATCGGTTGTGGCCCTGGCCACCTTGCCCACTCCGTTTATTGATGAACTACGCGTAGTAAGCGGCAGCCAAATCGATCAGGACCTGGTTACCGGGGCCAACATTCAATACCGGCTCGAAATAGCCACCAATAACAACAGCACCTTTCAACTGGCGCAGACAGTATATAATTCAACAGCAGCATCGCTAACCAATCTCCGACCCGATGACAACTACTACTGTTTCAGGTTGGGCGCGTTTGATATGTGTACCAACACCACCACAGCCTATTCTAACATTATATGCAGCACCAATTTTGATTTGGCCATTCAAAACAATGTAAACAACCTAACCTGGGTAACGCATCCGGCAGGCATTGCCAATTTTTCGGTAAACCGCGATGGAACTACCCTCGCCACACCAGTTGCATCACCTTACAGCGATACCAATATTACCTGCGGAACCACCTACTGTTACCAGGTTACATCAAGCTACGCCAATGGCAGCCAAAGTATTTCGCTACAAAAATGCGGACAAGCCATATCCACCGATATACCTACAGCCACCAATAATGTTACCGCGGTTGTGAGTACAGCCGGTGTGGCCCTCACCTGGCTGCAGGATGTGGCCTTCACACCGGTGGAATACACGGTGTTCCGAAAGTCAGGATCAGGTTCATTCGGACAGATAGGCCAAACTACTGTTCAAAATTTTACCGACAACCAGTACACCACAGCCGGTGAATTTTGCTACCTGATTAATTACCGCGATGTGTGTGGAAATGCGTCCTCACCGGGTTTGGAAGTTTGTCCGATCAGGCTGGCAGGCAGCCTGACCAACGAAAATGCCGTTAACCTCAGTTGGACACCCTACGCAGGCTGGCGTAACGGAGTGAGCAACTACGTGGTGGAGAAATACGATGCCGGTGGCAGTCTGGTTCAGGTGTTTAATACCGGTACAAGTACAACCTTGTTTGATGATGCCGAAGATCCGGCTAACCAGGTTTTTCGCTATGTGGTTAAAGCAAACGCAAACGATGGTGGACTGGGCCAGGCCGTATCCAACGAAATAAGTATCATCAAAGAACCCAAACTGTATTACCCGACCGCCTTTACGCCCGATAACCAGGGACCGCCAGGCAATGAGATTTTTAAAGTATTCGGCCGGTACATTGCCCGCTTTGAAATGAAAATTTACAACCGCTGGGGAGAACTGTTATTTGTATCCGATAACCTTGATACCGGATGGGACGGCACCTTTAAAGGAAAAGAACAACCCGAAGGCACGTATGCCTTTGTGGCCAGCCTGACCGACCTGGCCGGGCGATCATTTACCCGCAGCGGATCGGTGGTACTGCTCCGAAAGAAATAGCCAGCCCCGATTTTTAAGCACACCCGCATACCTTACCTTTGCACCATGATTGACATGATGAAAATGATGGGCAAAATGAAGGAAGTTCAGGCCCGTTTAAAAGAAGCGCAGGATAACCTGGTAAACATCCGAGCCCAAGGCGAATCAGGAGGCGGCATGGTGAAGGCCACGGTAAACGGAAAAAAGCAACTTATTGCACTGGATGTGGACGCCAGTTTGCTCAAAGCCGATGACAAAGTCATCGTTCAGGATCTGATTGTTGCTGCAATCAATAAAGCGATGGAAGAGGCTGAAATGCTGGCCAAAGAATCGTTGCGCAAAAGCACCGAAGGATTACTGCCCAATATACCCGGAATGGATTTAGGAAGCATGATGGGATAACTGCATACTATACTTACCCACCTTGAATACCGCCATTGTAATCCTCAACTACAACGGAGAAAAATTACTCCAACAGTTTTTACCCGGTGTTATCCGGAATTCACCCCATGCCCGTATTATTGTAGCCGATAATGCATCAACCGACAATTCGGTTGCAATGCTGCAAAAAGATTTTCCGCAAGTTAACCTGATTAAACTCGATCATAACTTTGGATTCTGCGGTGGATACAACCGTGCACTCAGCCAGGTTGAGGCAAAATACTATGTATTGCTAAACTCCGATGTAGAAGTTACCGAAGGCTGGCTGCAGCCGATGCTTGCGTTACTGGAGCAGCAGCCCGGGGTAGCGGCAGTTCAGCCCAAAATTTTGTCTTATCACCGAAAAGATCACTTTGAATATGCCGGAGCCGGAGGCGGCTGCCTGGATGCACTCGGCTACCCGTTTTGCAGGGGAAGGTTATTTAATTACACCGAGAAAGACGAAGGCCAATATAATGACATCCGCCCGGTATTCTGGGCAAGTGGTGCCTGTCTGGTTATCCGGTCAGAAGTTTACCGCCAGTTCAGCGGTTTGGATGAAGACTTTTTTGCACACATGGAAGAAATTGACCTGTGCTGGAAAATACACCGAAGCGGCAGGCAGGTACTCTATTGCGGTATCAGTGCTGTTTACCATGTCGGGGGAGGTACGCTGTCACAATCAAGCCCGGTTAAAACGTATTATAACTTTCGCAACGGCCTTAACCTGCTCATCCATCACCTGCCCGGATGGAGACTTGTGTTAACGCTTCCGCTGCGTATTGGCTTAGACTACCTGGCGGCCGTAAAGTTCCTGGTTGAAGGAAACGCCAGTCATGCAAGTTCGGTGTTAAAAGCACATTTCCGCGTTGTTACCTCGCTGTTAAATACTGTTAAGAAGCGGAGGCGATTAAGGCAACAACTCCCCTATTCAATACACAATATCTACCGGGGTTCAGTGGTATTGTTGTACTACCTGCTGGGCAGAAAAAGCATCCAATTGAAATAGTTTAGGCCGTTTAATAATCCCAAACAGGATTACGCCTGCGCAGGTATTTACGCAGGTTCATAATAAACGCCAGGCCCAGATAAATAATAATAGGCGAGCCAAACGTGATAAACGAGGCATAAATAAAAAACAACCTAACCGTAGATGTAGCAATACCCAGTTTTTCGCCCAGTCGCGTACATACGCCAAAGGCATATCCTTCAAAAAAAAGCTGAATGCGGTCAATCAGTTTACCCATAATTAATGGCCTCTTAACCGGTAATGGGGTTATTTAACGATTAAAAACACGAATACAAATATAGGGTTCCGACCCATGCTTAATCCAGGGCTAAAATCTTTATTTTTTGACTATAATTGCAAAAAAAGGTCGCTAAATGTACTTTTGCGACTCGATTAAAAGCAACCTTAAATCAAATTCAAATGAGAAAATTAGTTTACGCATTTCTAATCGCAGGCGTGTTAAACCTTGCGGGGTGTACCCTCCCCCAGATGGTGAAAATGGCGAAAGACCAGCAATTAACCGTTACACCCAACCCCCTTGAGGTGCATAAGGATACCGTAGTATTTTCAATGGCAGCCAACCTGCCTGTGAAGATGCTCAAGAAAGGAACGGTTTACACCCTTAATACTTTCTATAAATACGGTGATCAGGAAACTGCCCTGGATCCGATTACCTTCAACGCCAACGATTATCCGAACAGTTCAACCGAACAACCGCGCGTAAGCAAGGATTTTTCATTTGCCTATAAGCCGGCCATGAAGTCGGGTATTGTTCAGGTAGAAGGTGTAGCCACCAAAGGCAGCAAATCAAAAGCCACTCCGCGCATGGACGTTGCAGTGGGTATCATTACCACTTCCAAGCTGGTTAAACCCGTTTACTTTGCCGCCTATGCTGCTCACGGTTATAACAACCAGGAAGAAATTATTCCTGTAGTGATCCCTGATTTTATTTTTGAACAGGGTCGTTCGGTGTTGCGTAAATCCGAAATCCAGAGCGATAAGGGAAAGCAACTGGATGCCTTCATCGCATCAAAAAATGTAACCAAAACCGTTACCATCACCGGTACCCACTCACCCGAAGGTGCCGAGCGCATAAACAGCAAGCTTTCGCCTGATCGCGCCAAAGCCATTGAAAAGTTCTACCGCGATCAGATGAAGAAGTATGATTATAAGGGCAAGGCTGATTCCATTCAGTTTGTTCTGAAACCCATCATCCGCGAGTGGAACGAATTTAAAACTGCATTGTCAGCATACCAGGGAATTTCATCTGAAGAAAAAGCTGAATACCTGAATATTATTAACGCTGGCGGTAGCTTTGAAGACCAGGAGAAACAAATGAAGAAACTGCCTACTTACAAAAAAGTGTTCAAGGAAGTTTACCCTGGTTTGCGTACAGCTAAAACAGAAATCCTGACCATCAAAGACAAAAAAACTGATGAAGAAATTTCTGTATTGGCAAAACAAATCACAACCGGCCAGGCTGCTGCCGATGCGCTTTCGTTTGAAGAGCTGATGTATTCAGCTACGCTTACTCCTTCGGTAGAAGAAAAAGCAGCCATCTACGAAGCCGCTACGAAAAAGGGAACCTACTGGAACGCACACAACAACCTGGCTGCTGCTTACATCGGGCAGGCTCTCGCCAACCCTTCCAATGCATCTTCATTGATGGATAAAGCCCAGGCCCAACTGGACATTGCCGCACGCCTCAATGCAGCACCCGAAGTAAATGCCAACCTGGCTTCCGTAGCCCTGTTTAAAGGCAATGCGTATGCAGCCTATAACTACGCTAACCGTGCTTCGGCACTGCGTGGCGACAATGCAGCCGGATTAAACGGTGTAAAAGGTTCGGCCGCCATTACTACTGCCCGCTACCGCGAAGCAGTAAGCGCGTTGTCATCAGCCGCCAATACAGCTGATAACCTCTTTAACAAAGGGCTGGCGCAAGTACTCAATAAAGAATATCAAAACGCCATTACTTCGTTTAACGAGGCCACCCGCCTCAACAGCAATCACGCCCTTGCTTACTACGGTGCTGCCGTGGCATCCGCCCGTTTGGGTAATGCCGATGGCGTAGTGAGCAACCTGACCAATGCCGTTAAAGCCGATCCTTCGCTGAAGGAAATGGCATTAACCGACCTTGAGTTTGCAAAATGGAATACTACCGAGGCATTCCGCAATGCATTGAAATAATAAGGTTCGCTTAACCAATAAGAACCCTGGCCCTGCGTCAGGGTTCTTTTTTTATTTCAGATTTACAGAAATTCATTTTATAGCCTGATTCCATCCCTTATTTTTACAGCCTTTCAACAAAGTTTTGTATGCGAGAAATCCAGTTCCGTGAAGCCCTGCGCGAAGCCATGAGCGAAGAAATGCGCAGAGACCCTGCCGTGCTGCTGATGGGTGAAGAAGTAGCCGAATATAATGGCGCCTACAAAGTAAGCCAGGGAATGCTTGATGAGTTCGGGCCGGAACGGGTAATCGATACGCCTATATCAGAACTTGGTTTTGCCGGAGTTGGCGTTGGCGCAGCTATGAATGGTTTGAGGCCTATTGTTGAATTTATGACCTTCAATTTCTCGCTGGTGGCTATTGACCAGGTGATTAATTCAGCCGCCAAAATGTACTCCATGTCGGGCGGACAATACAACGTCCCGATCGTGTTCCGCGGACCCACCGGAAATGCCGGCCAGCTTG
The DNA here is from genome assembly GCA_015180985.1 of Flammeovirgaceae bacterium. Taxonomy (NCBI): domain Bacteria; kingdom Pseudomonadati; phylum Bacteroidota; class Cytophagia; order Cytophagales; family Flammeovirgaceae; species Flammeovirgaceae bacterium. The sequence goes on along the minus strand of CP054185.1, from coordinate 2,067,073 downwards.
GCGCACAACACTCGCAGAACTTTGAAAACTGGTATGCCAACTGCCCGGGTTTAAAAGTAGTAGTACCCTCCAACCCGTACGATGCCAAAGGCTTGCTAAAAACATCCATCCGCGATAACGATCCCGTTATTTTCATGGAAAGTGAACTGATGTATGGCGACAAGGGCGATGTACCGGCTGAAGAATACCTCATCCCCATCGGGGTGGCCGATGTAAAACGACAAGGCACCGATGTAACGATCGTTTCCTTTGGCAAGATTATGAAAGTAGCACTGGCCGCGGCACTGGAGCTGGAAAAGGACGGCATATCGGCCGAAGTGATTGACCTGCGCAGTGTACGCCCGATTGATTATGCAACGGTGGTGGAATCGGTAAAGAAAACCAACCGGCTGGTAATTGTTGAAGAAGCCTGGCCGTTGTCTTCTATTTCAACCGAAATTACCTACCACATACAGAAGCACGCATTTGATTACCTGGATGCTCCCATCCATCGCATAACAAGTGCAGATGCACCCCTGCCTTACGCGCCAACGTTAATCCAGGCCATACTGCCAAATGTTGAACGCACGGTGCGAGCAGTGAAAGCAGTGATGTACAGGGATTAAGACCACGCAGTTAATTAGCCGGCAAGAATCCTCCAAGCGCCTGCAACATCGCCACGGACAAGTACTTCCTTAGCTTTTTGATGAATGGCTGTATCTGAAGCCCATTTACCAGGCTGAACAACTGATGGAAGTTGCTCGACCCCGGCCAGCAAAGCCAGATCGGAACCGCTGAACACCGGGCTGTTTCGAACGGCCTCCGGCAGTTGTTCAATGCCAATGCCCAGTTTCAATCCCGGTTGAGGCAGCCGGAACAAACTATCCCCGTTTGCGCGACAATACCAATCACCACCCATACGGGCCACGGCATCCAGTTTAAACGGATCGATTTTTCCTTCAGCATCCAGCACACTGTCATCAATGTGCATCAGCAGGACTTCGCAAATAACCAGGTTACCGGCTGCACCTCCATCGCCAAGGCTAATCACATTATTCACCTTACACTCCATGCTGATTTTTGATTCACCAACTCTCGGAGGCTTTACCTTTACGGAAGGGATTTGGGTTAATCCGGCTTTGATAAACTCATTCACGCCTTTGGGGTATTCGGCACTGGCTAAAGAGGTTTGTTGCACTATAGAGTAACTCACAACATTGATAACCACCTCCGGTACTTCCAGTACATTCTCGTATGTATTTTTTACTGTATTATCTCTTCCCCTGCGGGCGGGTGAAAAGATAAGAATAGGCGGGTTGGCGCTGAATACATTAAAGAAACTAAACGGACTCAGGTTTACTTTGCTTTCCTTATCTACAGTGCTGGCAAAAGCTATGGGCCTTGGGGCAACAGCACCAAGCAGGTAGCTGTGCATTTTAGGTACCGGTGTTTCTTTGGGGTCTATCTGCATAGTTTATTGTAAAGCCGGTAAAATTGTTCCTCTGCACTCACCAAAGCCAATGTGCACTCCATCTCGTTCGGCATAGCCCCGAAGCACCACCGTGTCGCCATCGTCAATAAAGCTGCGTTTGCTTCCATCGGGTAATTGCAACGGCCTTGATCCGTTCCAGGTTAACTCAAGCAATGAACCATAGGACTCCGGTGTGGGACCGCTAATCGTGCCCGATGCATACACATCGCCTACCTGGATGTTGCACCCATTAACCGTATGGTGGGCCAGCTGCTGGTTGATGTTCCAGTACAGGTATTTCGTGTTTGAGCGGCAAATGGTAATCGCCTCACCCTGTTGTGGTTTCAGGCTTACCTCCAGGTTGATGTCAAAATTTTTTGTGCCGGTTGTTTTGAGGTAAGGTAATACTTCCGGCTTTTGTTCCGGACCGGCCACTCGGAAGGGTTCAAGCGCATCCAGTGTAACGATCCAGGGAGAAATAGAGGAACCAAAATTTTTCGACAGAAATGGCCCAAGCGGAACGTACTCCCATTGCTGAATATCGCGCGCGCTCCAATCGTTAAACAACACCATCCCGAAAATAATATCATCAGCCTCTGCTACCGAAACCGGTTTACCCAGTTTTGTATCCTGACAGGTTATGAAGGCCATCTCCAGTTCAAAATCCAGTTTACGGGTTGGTTCGAATATCGGGTTTTCGGAATCCGGAAGTTTAATCTGTCCTTTCGGCCGGTGCAGCGATGTTCCGGATACAACAATGGATGAAGCTCTGCCATGATAAGCCACCGGCAAATGCTTCCAATTGGGTAGTAATGCATTTTTCGGATCTCGAAACATACTGCCCACATTGGTGGCATGCTCCTCGCTACTGTAAAAATCGGTGTAGTTACCAACCCGCACGGGCATCAGCATTTGCACCTCGCTCATCGGAATCAAAGCAATTTCGCGGGCGGCAACGTGGGCCTTCAACTCCTCATTATCGTGGCGAAGCAGTTCCGAAATGCGGTTACGTACCTCACGCGCCTTTTTTCGCCCGAGCGCCATAAAACTGTTCAGGTAAGTTTGATTAAATACTCCGGGAGGCAGACCGAGGCCATCCAGAAACCCGTGCTCATGCAAGTACACCAGGTCAAGCACATAATTGCCGATAGCCACTCCGGCTACCGGTGAGAGGTACTTGGTTTTAAAAATACCAAACGGCAGGTTTTGGATAGGAAAGTCGGACCCCGCGGGTACTTCTACCCAGCTTTTCAGTTTCGGATTGTTTGCGCTAATCATGCTCAGCAATGAATCAGTCAAAAATAGAAATGATTACCGATATTACGATTGCTCAGGTACCACGGCAACAAAAACTATTAACTTTAACCGGATGGCTGATGCTGTAACCTTACCGCCCGAGTTTGAAGTGCAGATGCAGGCCCTTTTGGGCAACAGCTATGTTAACTATAAACAAAGCCTTTCACAACCTGCAAGCACCAGCATCCGGATCAATCCGCATAAACCGGTCACCATCCAGGGCGAACCCGTGCCGTGGAGCATGTATGGATATTACCTTGCCGAACGACCGGTATTTACCCTTGACCCGCTGCTTCATGCTGGGGCCTATTATGTTCAGGAAGCCAGCTCCATGTTTCCGGAACAGGTAATCCGGCAAACAGCACTGACAGAAAAACCTTTACGGGTACTCGATCTGTGCGCTGCCCCCGGAGGTAAATCAACCCACCTGCTCAGCTTACTCCATCCGGATAGTCTGCTTATTGCTAATGAAACCATCCGCGGGCGTACAGCCATACTTACCGAAAACATCATCAAGTGGGGGCATGCCAATGTTTTGGTTACGCATAACGATCCGCAAGATTTTGGTGAACTGAAAGGGTTCTTCGATATGGTTGTTGTAGATGCACCCTGCTCGGGCGAAGGGCTTTTCAGAAAAGACGAAAATGCACGAAGCGAATGGTCGTTGAATAACGTGCAGTTATGCTCGCGCAGGCAACAACGGATTATTGACGATGCATGGCCCGCACTGAAAGAAAACGGAATTCTTGTTTACAGCACCTGTACCCATAACCGTTCAGAAAATGAAGAAGTAATTGAACGACTGATAAAAACCCGGGAAGCCGAGCCAGTTGCCCTAAACATTCAGAAATCCTGGAACATCGGGGTGAGTACCGGTAAGGCTATCGGTTACCGGTTTTATCCGCACCGCGTTAAAGGCGAAGGCTTTTTTCTGGCCGCCATCCGCAAGTTAGCCCTGCAAAGCGAAATACGGATAAAACCAAAAAGCAACATCGCACCTCTTAAAAAAGAGGAACGGGATAGGATAAGTGACTGGCTAAAAAATCATGACGGGTTTTCTTTTTTTCTGCACAATAATCTTATTCGGGCACTACCTGGTGATCGGGCTGATGAAATTGAATTCCTTACTCAGCACCTCAACGTGCTGCTGGCCGGCACTGCAGTTGCCACGGCCGGTCGGGATAAACTGGTACCCGAACATGCTGCCGCACTTTCCGTCCACCTGAATACTCAAAACTTTCCATGCATTGACCTATCCCTGCCACAAGCCCTGGCCTATCTTCGGAAAGAAAGCATTCCCGTTGATTCAACTCATACGGGTTTTGCACTTGTTACTTACAAAACCATTCCATTAGGCTGGGTAAACGTACTTGCCAACCGGGTCAATAACCTCTATCCATCGGCCTGGCGAATCCGCATGAAGCCATAACCGGCAGTTGACGCTTTTGCTTAATTTTGCCCCTCATTCTTGTTTTTGTATGGCCTTATCGACTAAATATAACCCTGCCGATGTTGAAGGAAAGTGGTACCAGCAGTGGATGGACAAGGGTTTTTTCAGTGCATCCGTCAACCCGCAAAAGGAGCCCTATTGCATTGTAATTCCTCCGCCCAATGTTACCGGTGTACTGCACATGGGCCACATGCTTAACAACACCATACAGGATGTGCTCATCCGCAGGGCCCGTATGCAGGGAAAGGAAGCCTGCTGGGTACCCGGCACCGACCACGCCTCCATTGCTACAGAAGCACGGGTGGTGGCCATGCTGCGTGAAAAGGGAATCAAGAAATCAGACCTCACCCGCGAACAATTTCTTAAGTATGCGTGGGAGTGGAAAGAAAAATACGGAGGCATCATTCTGGAACAACTTAAAAAGCTGGGTGCTTCGTGCGACTGGAACCGTACGAAGTTTACCATGGATGCCGATTATTACGATGCTGTGATTGATGTATTTATCGATCTGTACCGGAAAGGCTACATCTACCGCGGGCTGCGGATGATTAACTGGGACCCGGTTGGTAAAACCGCTCTCTCGGATGACGAGGTGAATTATAAAGATGTGCAGTCAAAACTGTATTACATCAACTACCCCATTGAAGGCACTAACGACTTCGTCACCATCGCCACAGTACGGCCCGAAACCATTATGGCCGATACAGCCATTTGTATTAACCCGAACGATGAACGATACAAACACCTGAAAGGAAAGCGTGCCCTCATACCGTTGATTAACCGATCTATCCCGATCATCGAAGATGAGTACGTAACCATGGAGTTCGGTACGGGCTGCCTGAAAGTAACCCCTGCGCACGATTTGAATGATTACGAGTTAGGCAAAAAGCACAACCTCGATCTCATCGACATCCTGAACGATGATGGCACCCTGAATGAAAAAGCGCAGATACTCATAGGCGAAGATCGATTTATTGCCCGTAAAAAAATTGCCAAACTGCTCGAAGAAGGCAATTACCTGAGCAAGGTGGAAGACTACAAAAGCAACGTAGGCTTTTCGGAGCGCACCGATGCCGTAATTGAGCCGCGCCTTTCGCTGCAGTGGTTTGTAAAAATGAAGGCCATTACCAAACCGGCACTCGATAACGTGATGAACGACACCATCCGGCTGATACCGCCAAAATTTAAAAACACCTACAGCCACTGGATGGAAGACGTGCGCGACTGGTGCATTTCGCGCCAGCTCTGGTGGGGGCACCGCATTCCGGCCTGGTATGCGCCTGACGGTACCTTTGCTGTTGCCAAAACCCGCCAGGAAGCCTACGAGCAACTGAGTCTGAAAAATCCTACCCTGCATGAAGAGTCGCTGAAGCAGGATGAGGATGTACTCGATACGTGGTTCTCAAGCTGGCTCTGGCCGATAGCTGTTTTTGATTGCTCAGTATTTAAAGATGGCAACAAGGGTAACAAGGATTTAAACTACTTCTATCCTACCAACGACCTGGTTACTGCGCCCGAAATTCTCTTCTTCTGGGTGGCCCGTATGATCATAGCCGGCTATGAATACCGGAGCGAAATGCCCTTTAAAAATGTGTACCTCACCGGCATTGTACGCGACAAGCAGGGCCGCAAAATGTCGAAGTCCTTGGGCAATTCGCCCGACCCGCTTGAACTGATGGCCAGGTATGGTGCCGATGGCGTGCGCACCGGTATGCTGTTCAGTTCTCCGGCCGGTAACGACTTACTTTTTGATGAGAAACTGTGCGAACAGGGCCGCAACTTTGCCAATAAAATCTGGAACGCCTTCCGGCTGGTGAAGGGCTGGAGTACACACCCTGCACCACAGCCTGCCGAAAACCAAACGGCCTGTGCCTGGTTTGAAAGCCGGCTCAACCAGGCGTTGCAGGAACTGGATGACCATTTTGAAAAATTCCGCATCTCGGATGCGCTGATGACGGTGTATAAACTCACCTGGGAAGATTTCTGTTCGTGGTACCTCGAAATGGTAAAGCCGGGGTTCAACCAACCTATCGATCAGGTTACGTACGATAAAACCGTTTCGTTTTTCGAAAGCGCTCTGAAAATGCTGCACCCGTTTATGCCTTTTATTACTGAAGAACTGTGGCACGAGTTGCGTAACCGCGGTGAGCGCGAGTACCTGATTGTTTCAAACTGGCCGAAGGTTAAGCCGTATGACTCATCGGTTTTAAAAGAAGCAGCCTTTGCGTTTGACGTGATTGCCGAAATACGCAACACCCGCAACTCCAAAAACCTGTCGCCAAAGGAGCCACTGAAAATTCAGGTGAAAAATAATACAGCCTTGCAGAGCAGTGCTTTTTTAGGCGTAATAAAAAAACTGGGCAACCTGAGCGATGTAAGTTTTGGCCAGCCGGCTGTGCCCGGAGGAATCAATTTTGTTATTCAGTCAACCGAATTTTCAATACCGCTGAACGGCAAAGTTGATGCCGAGGCGCAGCGCGTGGCGTTACAGAAAGAAATAGACTACCAGCGTGGATTTTTGAATGCTGTGAACAGCAAACTCAGCAACGAACGGTTTATGAGCAGCGCCCCTCCTCAGGTAATTGAAATGGAGAAAAAGAAAAAAGCCGATGCCGAGGCGAAAATCAAGGCGCTTGAGAAAACGTTGAGTGAACTTTGAACGTTCTAAAACCGCGCGGCCAGCAGCAGCTCAATGTTTTTGTACTTCATACCAAACTTGCGGCCCACCGCCTCGTTGGTCAGGCTGCCCTTGTAGGTGTAAACGCCTTTCATAAACCATTTGCTGGAGAAAATCATCTGCTCTACCCCGCCTTCTTCGGCTGCCCGTAAAATGGTGGGCGTAAAAATATTGCTGAGGGCCGTTGCAGCAGTGTGCGCTACCCGCGAGGCCACATTGGGTACGCAGTAATGAATCACATCGTACTTTCTGAACACCGGCTTCTTTAGCGTAGTAATTTCCGAGGTCTCCACACAACCGCCCTGATCGATACTCAAATCAATAATCAGTGAATCAGGTTTCATTTTGCTTACCATCTCCTCCGAAACTACAATGCGTGCCCTGCCCTTTTCGGCCCGCAGTGCGCCAATTACCACATCAGCTGTTTTTAGCGACTCGCTCAGCGTAAGCGTATCAATGGTGGAGGTGTACACCTGCTGGCCCAATAAATGTTTAATGCGCCTGAGTTTATACAGGTGGTTATCGAAAATCTGAACATCAGCGCCCATACCCAGGGCGGCCCGGGCTGAATACTCGGCCACCGTTCCTGCCCCGATAATCACAACCTTGGTAGGCGGTACTCCGGTAATGCCGCCAAGAATAACGCCTTTGCCGTTGTTGGCAGTGCTTAAATACTCGGCTGCGATGAGCATCACCGAGCTGCCGGCAATTTCGCTCATGGCCCGGATGATGGGCATGCCGCCCACTTTATCTTCAATAAATTCAAAAGCCAGGGCGGTAACTTTCTTTTTAAGCAATGCTTGTATGTATTCCGGCTGCAGGTGCCCTAATTGAATGGCCGATATCAGCGTTTGGCCCGGCCGCATATATTCTGTTTCCTCGAGTGTGGGTGGCTCAATTTTCAGAATAACATCGGCTTTATAAACTTCCTGGGGGGAGTAAACAATGGTTGCCCCTGCTTCGCTGTACTGCTGATCGGAAAACTTGGAGCCGGCACCGGCCTTTGTTTCCACCCACACCTGGTGGCCGTTATTTACCAGAATGGCCACCGCATCGGGTGTTAACGTAATCCGATTTTCCTGCAGGGATATTTCGCGTGGAAGCCCAAGAAAGAAGGTACCCTTCTTTTTCTTTACCGCAAGCATCTGTTCCTGGGTGGCCAGGCCTGCCTGGGCCAGTGTTTCAAATCCGCTCTTTTTTTTCTCCGCCATGAATTGAAAATTCCAGTTGTCGTTGGTTATCCGGCTGCACGGCAATCCTTATGTTAACATAGCGATCCGGCAGTAACGAGGTAATCCGGTCGGGCCATTCTATAAAACAGTAATCGCCCGAATCAAAATATTCCTCTACGCCTAGTTCTGCTGCCTCGGCTTCCGATGCAATCCGATAAAAATCGAAATGCAAAAAACGCGTTCCATCTTTCAGTTCATACTCGTTAACAATCGAAAACGTGGGACTGCTCATCACACTTACTACGCCAAGCACGTTACCCATGGCTTTGATAAATGTTGTTTTACCTGTACCCAACTCACCGGTAAAGGTAAAAACACGCCACTCTCTGGCAGCCTGCAACACCGCTTTGGCAACCCGGTCTAAATCAGCCAATTTTATATTTCTGAAAACCAGCGTCTTTTCAACCGGCCGCATTTTTCGAATTTAAGAAAATAATAGGGATTATCATCTCTTCCAAGCTTACCCCGCCATGCTGGAAGGTGTCTTTATAAAAATTAACATAGTAGTTATAGTTATTGGGGTACGCAAAGAATTGATCTTCGATGGCAAAAACATACGAGGTAGAGACATTTACCTTCGGTAGGTAAAGGCGTTCGGGTTTGGCGGCATGCATAATCTTATCGCCTTCAAAGCCCAGGTTTTTACCCTGTTTATAACGGAGGTTTGAATTAACGCTCCGATCGCCCACAATTTTAAAAGGGCGCTTCACCCGGATGGTGCCGTGGTCGGTGGTGATGATTATCCGGGCCGGCTTAGCGGCAATTTCCTTCATAATGTCGAGCAGGGGCGAATGGATAAACCATGATTTGGTGATGGAACGGTAAGCCGATTCATCGGGTGCGAGCTCTCGTATCATGGCCATGTCGGTACGGGCATGCGAGAGCATGTCAACGAAATTGTAAACGATAACATTCAGATCATTTTGAAACAAATTGTTTACTGAATCAGCCAGCGCCTTACCCTCTTCGAGAATTTTGATTTTGTGGTAGGAGTACCGGATGTTCAGGTTATTCTTGCGCAATTGTTTTTCGAGGAACTCGTCTTCAAAATTATTCTTTCCTTCTTCTTCGTCTTCGCCCACCCAAATTTCCGGGTGACTCTTGGCCATCTCGGCCGGCAGCATACCGGAAAAGATGGCATTACGCGAGTAGGCGGTGGTAGTGGGCAATATAGAATAGTAGGTTGCCTCGTTAGTAATTGTAAAATGCTCAGCAACCACCGGCTCAATCATTCTCCACTGGTCAAGCCTGAGGTTATCAATCAGGATTACGAAGACCGGCTTACCCTTGCCAATTTCCGGGAAAACCTTTCGCTTCATCAGCTGGTGCGACAGCAACGGCTTATCGGCATTGGGGTCGTTCAGCCATTTTTCATAATTCCTGATCACAAATTTGGCAAAGCCGGCATTGGCTTCGGTTTTTTGTGACTCAAGCACTTCGGCCATGTCGCGGTTATCGTCCTGGTCAAGCTGCAGTTCCCAGTGCACCAGTTTTTTATAAATCTCGGCCCAGGCCTCGTGGTTCATGTCGTCCAGCAACTCCATACTGATTTTTCGGAACTCCTGCTGATAAGAGAGGTTGGCCTTTTCAATCACCAGCCGCTTGTTGTCTAGAATTTTTTTAACCGACAGTAATATCTGGCTAGGGTTAAGCGGCTTGATGAGGTAATCTGCAATCTTGGACCCGATGGCCTCTTCCATAATTTGTTCTTCTTCATTCTTTGTAATCATCACTACCGGAAGATTGGGTTTACTTGCCTTGATCTGGCTGAGAGCCTCCAAACCGGAAAGTCCGGGCATATGCTCATCCAGAAAAACCACATCAAAGTGTTTTGTTTCACACAACTCCACCGCATCCGAACCGTTATTGACCGGGGTAATGTCATACCCGCGCTGTTCCATGAACAGGATGTGCGGCTTTAACAAATCAATCTCATCATCAGCCCACAAAATGCTGTATCTTTGCATCATACAAATATTTGCCCGAAGTTACTCATCTGTTACCTTGATTCGAAATCCTTGAACAAGAAGAAGATCATTAACGACCCGGTGTACGGGTTTATCCGGATTCGAAGCGAATTGGTGTACGATATTATCGAACATCCGTGGTTTCAGCGCCTTCGCCATATTAAACAACTGGGCCTTACCGACCTGGTGTACCCTGGTGCGCAACACACCCGCTTTCAGCATGCCCTGGGTGCGCTGCACCTGATGGGACGCGTACTTGACACGCTCCGGCTTAAAGGTGTTTCTGTTTCCGATGATGAATTCGAAGCCGCTTCAATTGCTGTTTTGTTACACGATATCGGCCACGGCCCGCTGTCGCACGCCCTCGAAGAGAGCCTGCTGCCCGGTATAAAGCACGAGAGTATTTCCTACCTGTTCATGAACGAGTTGAACAGACAATTTAATGGTGCGCTTGATCTGAGCCTGAAAATCTTCAGAAACAGTTACAAACGTAAATTCTTTAACCAGCTTGTTTCGAGCCAGCTGGATATTGACCGGCTGGATTACCTGAACCGCGATTGCTTCTTTACCGGAGTACCCGAAGGCACCATTGGCGTTGACCGGATTGTGGAGGTACTGGGTGTACATAAAGATCAACTGGTAGTGGAAGAGAAAGGTATTTACAGCATCGAAAACTTATTAAATGCACGCAGGCTGATGTACTGGCAGGTGTACCTGCATAAAACCACACTAAGTGCCGAGCGGATGGTGGTGAACCTGATAAGGCGGGCGCGCAACCTGGTGCAGGCAGGCGAAAAGGTAACGTGCAGCGAAGCGTTGATGCACTTTTTAAAAAATACCGCCAGCGTAGAGTCGTTTAAAGAGAACAAATCAACACTTGCCTTATACGGCCAACTGGACGACCTGGATATATGGGGTGCCATTAAACTGTGGCAAAACTCTTCTGACTTAATTTTAAAAACGCTGTCACAAATGCTGATGCAGCGAAAACTTTTTCAGATCGTACTGGGCAACGAGCCCATTCGGAAATCACAACTTGCCGCTGTTCGCGAAGGTATTGTGAGCCGGTATCAAGTATACCGGTCGGATGCGCCCTACCTGTTTTCTACGGGCCTGGTGAGCAACGAAGCCTATACCGAAGGGCAGAAAATAAATGTACTGATGCGGTCGGGCGAATTGCTGGACATTGCTCAGGCATCCGATTTACCGAGCATCAAGGCCATCAGTAAAATCGTTAAAAAAAACTACCTCTGCTGGCCTAAAAATGTATCTTTGTAAGATGGGCTTCGGTGCGTTACCAGGGGTTGCACCGGGTTGAGCTAAGCCTGTAATACTCCTGGCAAATCCTTATGGAATTTACAGTTGAACAGATTGCCGCCATGCTGGGCGGTACCATACAAGGCGATGGTAAAGGCCGCATTACTATGCTGGCTAAAATTCAGGATGCCAAAGCCGGACAGGTTGCTTTTCTGTCGAACCCCAAGTACGAAAACTACATCTACACCACGGGGGCAACCGCAGTCATTGTCAGTAAACAATTTACCCCGCGCAAACCGATTACAACCACACTTATCCAGGTCGATGATCCGTATATCAGTTTTACTGTTTTACTGGAGGAATACCACAAACTGATTAGTTTTCAGAAATCGGGAATTGAAGAACCAAGCTATATCGGCAAAGATTCACAAACCGGCAAAGCCATTTACCGGGGGGCGTTCTCGTATATCGGCAACAATGTAAGGGTTGGTGACAACGTTAAGATTTATCCCCATGTATTTGTTGGCGATAATGTACAAATCGGAAACAACGTAATCTTACACCCAAATGTGAAACTCTATGCCGGCACGCGCATTGGCAATAATTGCGTAATTCATTCGGGCACGGTTATCGGAAGCGATGGGTTTGGTTTTGCACCGCAAGCCGATGGATCATACAAAACCATTCCGCAACTGGGCAACGTGGTAATTGAAGATGACGTGGTGATTGGTGCTAACACAGTAATTGATTGCGCCACCTTGTTTGGCGATTCAACCGTTATCCGCAAAGGCGTTAAACTAGACAACCTCATCCAGATTGCCCACAATGTTGAAATCGGCAAGAACACCGTTATTGCCGCGCAGGCGGGAATATCCGGCTCTACCAAAGTAGGCGAAAACAATATGATAGCCGGCCAGGTGGGCATTGCCGGCCATCTGGTTATTGCCAATAACACCCACATTGGTGCCCAGTCCGGCATCTCAAAATCCATTAAAGAAGAAGGCCAGCGCATACTGGGCTATCCGGCATTCGATATAAAAGAGTATTTCAGGGCTTACACGGTATTTAAAAAATTACCGAGCATCAGCTACCGGCTTAAACAACTTGAAGATCGCATTTACGGCAACAGCCAGGAGCAGGAGTCGCGCACCGTATCTGAATCAGCCGGATAACGCGAACCGGGCCCAATAATTAAGTTTGGAATATCGGTGGGTTAAAGGTTAAATTTGCCCACTTTTTGCCTATTATGTTGAATATCAAGCAGCAAACCATTCATAAATCGGTTACGCTTTCGGGTGTTGGCCTGCATACCGGTGCCAAAACCAATATGACGTTCGTACCGGCCAAGCCAAATCACGGCATCAAATTTCAGCGGGTTGACCTGCCGGGGGCACCGTTTATCAATGCCGATTGCGATAACGTGGTGGATGTTTCGCGGGGAACAACAATCGAACAAAGCGGTGCACGCGTAAGCACCATTGAACATACGTTGGCAGCACTTGTAGGCCTTGAAATTGATAATGTAATAATTCAACTGGACGGCCCGGAATGCCCGATCATGGATGGCAGTTCTATTCAGTTTATCGACATACTGAAAGAAGCTGGAACAGAGGAACAGAATGCCATCCGTGATTTCTTCGAAGTACAGGAGCCCGTTTTCTATCGTGAAGCCGCACGCAATGTAGAAATTGCCGCACTGCCGCTGGACGACTACCGGGTTACCGTAATGATCGACTACAACTCACCCGTATTGGGCAGCCAGCATGCTTCACTGAACGACATTCGGCAGTTCGAAAAGGAAATTGCCAGTTGCCGAACATTTTGCTTTTTACACGAATTGGAAATGCTTTACAAAAACAACCTGATCCGAGGAGGTGATTTAAATAATGCAATTGTTATTGTCGATCGGGTTGTTAAAGATGACGAACTCGATAACATTGCCAAAATGCTCAACAAACCCAAAGTTGAGGTAAGGCACGAAGGTATTTTAAACAATGTTGACCTCCGTTATAAAAATGAACCGGCACGCCACAAACTGCTCGATGTAGTGGGCGATTTGGCCCTGGCGGGGCGTCCGCTTAAAGCGCAGGTGCTGGCCGCGCGGCCGGGCCATGCCGCCAATGTTGCCTTTGCAAAAAAACTGAAGAAAGCCATGTCGGAGGCCGACAAGGTGGGAAGACCAAAGTACAACCCCAACCTTCCTCCGGTAATGGATATCAACAAGATAGCACAAATCCTTCCACACCGGTATCCGTTCCTCCTTATTGATAAAATCATCTACCTCGACAACGAAAGCGTGGCCGGTGTGAAAAATGTTACCATGAACGAGCATTTTTTCCTGGGTCACTTTCCGGGCAACCCGGTATTTCCGGGAGTTCTTCAGGTTGAAGCCATGGCGCAAATTGGCGGCATACTCGTTTTGAATACCGTGCCCGACCCGGAAAACTATTGGACCTACTTTTTAGGGATTGAGAATTTCCGTTTCAGAAAAATGGTTTTGCCAGGAGATACCATGGTAATTCAATGTGATTTGGTAGCGCCCATCAAGCGCGGTATTGCTAAAATGTACGGTCGTGCATTTGTTGGAAACACACTGGTGTGTGAGGGCACAATGACAGCAAGTATTGTACGCAAAGACGCATGAGCCACCACCCGCTAGCCAACGTTCACCCCGAAGCCAAAATCGGCAACAATGTAACCATTGAAGCATTTGCCACCATCCAGCGCGATGTAGTAATTGATGACGGATGCTGGATTGGCCCGAACGCTATCCTGTGGGATGGTGCCCGCCTTGGCAAAAATGTTAAAGTCTATCCGGGGGCATCTGTCTCATCTATCCCCCAGGATCTGAAGTTTGCAGGAGAAAAAACCGAAACCCATATTGGCGATAATACCGTTATCCGGGAGTATGTTACCATCAGCCGGGGCACCACCGATAAAATGAAAACCGTTATCGGAAAAAACTGCCTGCTCATGGCGTATGTTCATGTAGCCCACGATTGCATTATCGGTAATCATTGCATCCTGGTTAACTCCGTTCAGGTTGCCGGCCACGTTACCATTGACGACTGGGCGATAATTGGCGGAGCAAGTGCCTTGCACCAGTTTGTAAAAGTGGGTGCGCACGTAATGGTTTCCGGTGGATCGCTTGTGCGAAAGGATGTTCCGCCTTACACCAAGGCTGCACGCGAACCATTGGCTTATGCCGGTGTAAACTCCGTTGGACTTCGCAGGCGGGGTTTCTCCTCTGAAAAAATTTCTGAGATTCAGGAGATTTATCGTTACATATTCCTGAAAGGCCTCAACAACCTGAAAGCACTTGATGTAGTGAGGCAATCCGTTCCGGAAAGCACAGAGCGTGACTACATCATTAACTTTATTCAAAGTTCTGAACGCGGTATCATGAAAGGCTATGGCGCAGCCGATTGATACACAACTGAACTCCAATGCCCAACTAACCATACGGGCAACTAACCTGGGAAAAAAATTTACGACCGGCTGGCTTTTCAGAAATTTTAACTACACGTTCATTTCCGGTAATATTTATGCCGTAACCGGCCCCAATGGCTCAGGTAAATCCACCTTGTTGCAGATGCTGTGGGGACAACTACCTTCAACCGAAGGAACCATAGCGTATGAAACTGATAAAAAAATCCTTGAACTGGATACGCTATTTAATAAGGTGGCTATTGCAGCACCGTACATGGATTTGATTGATGAATTTACACTGGCCGAAATGGTTGACTTCCATTTCAGATTAAAATCAGTATGGCCGGGTTATTCGGCTCAGCAAGTGATAAGAGCGATGTACCTTGAAGAAGCTGCAGCAAAACCCATCGGCAATTTTTCATCCGGCATGAAGCAACGCCTGAAACTGGGGCTGGCTTTCTATACCGATGCTCCGGTTATTTTTCTGGATGAACCGGGTACCAACCTGGATGACCAGGCTTTTCAATGGTACCTTGACCTGCTTAAAAAACAGGCGGCAAACAGGGTTGTACTTATTGCTTCCAACAACAAAAAAGAATATCCTGAAAACACACAGATGATTTCCATAATGGACTATAAATCAGTAAACTGCTAATTACACTGCAATTCTAAGGTTACATCCAGCGTTCTGGCGTCATAAACGCCTGAATTCGACCTTGAAGGACTCTTCTTGTTTGATTTTATGCAGAAGAAATCGCAACTTGTATCTTCAAAAACACGTAAAAATGAGCCATTTTATTAAACCACTTCTCTCTCTTGCAATTCTTATTGTTACCGTAATAGCATTCACGCATTGTAACGATGACGGGCCTAACAAAGCACCGGAACAAATACAACTTGATAAACTGAAGAAAACCTGGACAATAGTAACTTCCGGAGGGGCAACACTTGACGCGACCGACCGTACCGCAGATTTTTCAGGTTTCACCCTGACTATTGGCGGCACATTTAATTCGAGCAACCCCAAAGGCCCTTATACGTTCTCAGTTAGCGGTACCAGGCCTACCCCCAGCCCCTGGCCGGCAAGCGGTAACTGGTTTTTCGGGGGTGATCCCGAATCGCAGCTAATACGTGATGAAAATAACAGCGGCACACAAGACAGCGGTGACCTCTCCATGACGTATTTTATAGACTCCACCGGCAAACTGAATCTTACCTTTACCTGCACCAGTTGCAATTATGCCGGCAGCCGGGTAAGCCTGGTGAACGGTACCTGGAATTTTATACTTCAATAAATTTACTCCTGCCGCCTAAAGTGGCAGAAGTGTTTTTATTTAAGCACCACCACCGTAACCCCCGCACCACCCCGATCAACATGTTCGTCTGCAAAAGACTCAATATGGTTGCTTTTTTTTAATTCATTACGCACCACCGCACGCAATACTCCCTCGCCTTTACCATGGAGGATTTTTAATTCGCGGTAACCCAGCAACACTGCGGTATCCAAAAATTCCTCCAGTACCCGTATTACCTCTTCAGCCCGTTTGCCACGAACATCCAGCAAAGGGTTAAATGTTGCCTGCTTCTCATAAAGTTTTAACCCACCTGTTGCCGGTTTGCCCGATTCGGACGAAACATTCTTTAACGATTTCCGACCTGCCTTCTGAAGTTTAACTATCGGTACCTTCGACTTCAATTCACCAAACTGAACCATGGCATGTTTGCCTTTAATTGACAGCACCGTGCCTGCACCCTCCTGCCCGATAATTGAAACCATATCGCCCGGCTTAATTATTATCAAAGGAGCTGATGATAGCTGGCTGCTATCACGGCCAACTTTTTTTTCTAACTGCTGAAGATTCTTTCGAACTCTAACAGTCTCGCTGCGCTGGGCCTGGTTTTCGCGAATGTGCCGGATGGTTTTCTCAATTTCACGGTTGGTTTGCTGCAATAACGCAGCCGCCTCCTGCTTTGCCCGGTCCAGTATATCCTTTTTGCGCTGTTCAAGATTGGCGTGTAAGTCTTTGTATTTACTGATGGACTCTTCCAGTTGTTCTTGTTGCACGGTAAGTTGCTTTAGTTTTTCTGCCAACTCCTGCTTTTCTTTCTCTATGTTTCGAACGATCTGATCGAAACCCAGTAAATCGTTGCCTACTAATTGTCCGGCCCTTTCCAGCACCTCTTCGGGCAAACCGGTTTTACGGGCAACCTCCAATGCAAACGAACTGCCCGGCTTACCAATATCAAGAATGAACAGCGGAGTCAGATTTTGTTCATCAAACCGCATAGCCCCGTTACGGATGCCGGGATGATTACCCGCAAATAATTTCAGGTTATAATAATGCGTGGTTGCCACCGCCCACACCTTTTTACTCAGCAGCGTTTCAAGCACAGCTTCAGCAATAGCGCCTCCGAAATTCGGATCAGTACCGGAACCCAGTTCATCAAGCAAAACAAGCGACTGCGGTCCGGAGTGTTTGATAAAAAACGCCAGGTTCTTCAGGTGGCTGCTGTAAGTACTCAAGTCATTTTCAATCGATTGCTGATCGCCAATATCAATAAACATATCGTTAAAAATACCAGCCGTTGAATCGGCCGATACCGGAATCAGCAAGCCGCATTGAAGCATGTATTGCAATAACCCAACGGTTTTCAGGCACACCGATTTACCTCCGGCATTGGGCCCGCTGATGAGCAGCATGCGGTCTGCATCAGTAAGGTTAATAGTAAGCGGTACTACGCTGCGTTTGCCTGCCAACGTAAACTGAAGCAGCGGATGCCGCGCTTCCATCCACTGCAGTATGGGTTCATCCTTTACAACGGGTAACACAGCATCAATGGCAATAGAAAATTTTGCACGGGCCCGTGTAAAATCAATGTAACCAAGAAACCGGTAAGCGTTGTTAAGTTCATCCATGCGACTGCGCAGTTCACTGGTCAGGCTTTTTAAAATACGGATCACCTCACGCTGGGCGGCATGCTCCAGGTCGCGGATTTCATTGTTTGCTTCAATGGCCTCTACCGGCTCAATGTACACCGTTTGTCCGGTGGCCGATTCATCAAGGATGTACCCCTTCAATTTTCGTTTGTACTCTGCCAATACGGGTATGGTCAACCTGCCTTGCCGGATGGCGGGAAGCCCGCCTTCAGGCACCCACTGCTCGGCAACCGCCAACCGGTACGCTTTTTCAATTTGTGTGCGCAGCCTGGTCCGTGCCTCACGAAGAAGTTTACGGGTATTCTTCAACTCATCCGAAGCCGAATCTTTTACCTGGCCTTCATCATCAATAGTGCGGTTAATCTCCGTTATGATTCCCGGATCAACAATAACGGGTAAGGCTAGATTAAACAAGGCCGGAAAATCATCTTTTTGCTTGTGTAAATAAGCAATACACGCTACAATGGTTTCGAGCGATTGTTTGATTCGCAGAAAATCGGCCGGCTCAAGCCAGGCACCGTCAACGGCAGCGGTTGCCAGCAGCGAAGTCGGATCAAAGTAATGATTTGAAGGAAAGTCATCGCAACGGTCAAGCAATTGCCTGAATTCCCAATTTTCCTTCAGCATCCGGCTAATAGGCACCGATGATGCCAGAAAAGTCATTGCATCTACGGCCGAAGTGCCGAGTGTGCATAAGCAGTGGGCCTTTAGCTTTTCCCGGATTTGATCGAACCCGAGTTTCCGTTCAATGTCACCGGGGTGCAGCATCGGGTACGGGCATTCGGTGTTCCCTGAAACTCAATGAATCAATCAAAGCACCATAAATGCGTTCAAGCACCTGGGGGTGGGCCATGTAGTATTCCATAGACGTTTTAAAAACAGAGTCGGGCACATTTAGCCGGTTGAGTATCCGCTGACGGATAACGGGAGAAATCCGGGTTACCGAATCATACGGAATATAAGCCCGGCTGATTTTTTCTTCGTCCAGGTAAATTTCCATCAATACCTTAACCATCGCCTGCTCATTAAGCACACCGGGGGGCTGCTTTGGTTTACAGGCAGACAGGCCCAGCACAAATAACAGGGCTATCCGCCAAGCGGAGGGTAAACTAAATTCACCGGACATCCGAAACATCCCGCAAAGTACATACAAATCTATATTTTTGCGGGCACCGGTATGAAGGCTTTACTGAAGAAACTGCGCAAGTACGAAATACGGATTCGCAAGGCCATAAACAGCCAGATGCAGGGCGATTTCCGGTCGGTGTTTAAAGGCACCGGGTTGGAGTTTGACGATGTACGCCCCTACCAGTATGGCGATGACATCCGTACCATCGATTGGAACGTATCAGCCAAAGGACACGGCACGTTTGTTAAAACATTTCGTGAAGAAAAAGAACAAACGGTATTCTTCGTTCTTGATGTGAGTGCATCACAGGAAATTGGAGCCGAGGGTAAAACCAAAATAGATATTGGCCGAGAAATTTGCGGAGTGCTGGCACTTTCGGCCGTAAAAGAATCCAGCCATGTCGGGTTAATTTGTTTTTCGGACCAACGTGAATTGTATATCAAACCAAGTAAAGGCACAGCACAAGCCTACCAGATTATTCACGGCCTGGTTAATCTTCATCCGCGGTCCTTACAAACCAACCTGACACGGGCTTTGTTGTTTGCACTGAATACCATTAAGCGAAGGAGTGTGGTTATTCTGATTTCGGATTTTATTGACGAAGGCTATAAGCACAACCTGAAGGCACTGGCCCGCAAGCACGACCTGGTGATGATTCACATCAGCGATAAACGCGAAACACGGTTGCCCAAACTGGGCATTGTGCCCGTGCTTGATAAAGAAAGCCGGAAAACCCTTTGGGTGAATACATCCTTTGGCGATTTCCGCCAGAAAATCAGCAGGCAGTTAGCCGAACGGATTGCCGCCCTGGAGTCCTTCAGCAGGAAACATCAGATCAATTTTATTTCAATTGATACCGATGAAGATTACGTGCCTAAACTGCTGAAGTTATTTAAAGTAAGAAACCGAACAGTAAAAACTACGTAATCGCATGGTGATGTTGAGGCGCTTACTGTTTTTAACGTTGGCATTAACCAAATACCTTGCATTAGCACAGCCAGTAAAGGTTAATAGCGGATTTTACCAGGACAGCATAGCCATCGGCCAGCCGGTTAATTATTTTCTAACCGCCCGCTACCCGGAAAATCTTAACGTGCTGTTTCCTGATTCAACCTTTTCGTTTACACCTTTCGAATACGTTTCGAAGAAGTACTTCCCAACACAAACCACCAACGGCACCAGCTACGACAGTGTGGTATATACCCTTCGAACATTTGAACTGGATGCCGTACAGCAACTGGCCCTGCCTGTATTTGTACCCCGTGGTACCGACAGCCTGCGCTTTGAAAGCATACCCGACAGCATTCGCCTGATTAGCCAGGTAAAGGTATTGCCACCCGATACCATTCCGCTTCCACAGCTTCCGCTCAAAACAGATACCGAGTATCAGTTAGTAGAATTTCTATTTAACTACCCGGTAGTTGTTATTGGTTCTATCTCCTTAGTGATTATAGCCGCGTTAACCTGGTTCATTTTTGGCAAGCGGATAAAGAAATATTTTTACATCAGACGTTTACAAAAGGATTACGCAGCGTTTTCACAAACCTTTACGGGCTACCTCACGGAAATCAGCAGGCAATTCGATCCGCAACTGGCTGAACGGGCGTTGGCCTTGTGGAAAAAATACCTGGAAAAACTGGAGCAGAAACCCTATACCAAACTTACCACACGTGAAATGCTTTTACTTGAGACCGACAGCGCTTTAGGCCCCGCGTTAAAAGCCCTCGATGGCGCCATCTACGGCCACCAAACAAGCATTGATAAACCGATGGAACAACTGGGTAAAATGGCAGAACAGCGGTTCCTTAAAAAATTAAACGATGTAAAACATGGATAACATGGACACCACCCTGCCCTGGTATTCGCTGTATTGGTTCTTGCCATCCACACTAAAAGCATTTACCTGGAATAATCCGGAAATTTTATATGCGCTTGCAGGGCTTCCCCTGTTGTTTCTTATGCGCTGGTTATGGCAATTAAAAACCTCGCAAAAGTTGCCGGTAGCGTTAACACAAAAAGATCTCAAAAATTCGGCCCTCAACTTAATCCGGCTGCTGCCCGGCCTGTTGCTTATCCTTTGCCTGGCGCTTTTGCTGGTTGCCCTGGCCCGCCCACAAAAAACCAATGAAAAAGTAGAGCAATGGACGGAAGGAATTGACATTATGCTGGCTATCGACATTTCCCGCTCGATGGAGATTGCCGACTTTACGCCCAACCGGCTGGATGCCGCCAAAAAAGTGGCTACTGAATTTATTGATGGCCGCCTGCAGGACCGAATCGGCATTGTGGTGTTCTCGGGGGATGCCTTTTCGCTGGCTCCGCTTACCACCGATTACAGCATGCTCAAGTCGCTGATTAATGAAATGACCTTTAGCATGATTGAGTCGCGCGGTACGGCCATTGGCAGCGCACTGGCCGTGGTTACCAACCGCATGCGCGAATCGGATTCGAAATCAAAAGTGTGCATCCTGTTAAGCGATGGTGACAGCAATGCCGGCAACATTGATCCCTTAACGGCAGCCGAACTGGCAGCAGCTTTTGGTATTAAAATCTATACCATCGTTATCGGTAAAGAAGGCATGGTGCCCTTCGGTAAAGATTTTTTTGGCAGACCTAACATGATTGAAAATAATGTTGACGAAACCACCATGCGTAAAATTGCCGAAATCGGTAACGGAGAATTTTACCGGGTTCTGGATAACCGGGCGCTTGAACGG
Source organism: Flammeovirgaceae bacterium (assembly GCA_015180985.1). Taxonomy (NCBI): domain Bacteria; kingdom Pseudomonadati; phylum Bacteroidota; class Cytophagia; order Cytophagales; family Flammeovirgaceae; species Flammeovirgaceae bacterium. The sequence continues at coordinate 2,045,531 of CP054185.1, read as the reverse complement.
GTATTTAGCCAGATCGATAAATTAGAAAAAGCAGAAATAAAAGAAACACGGTTTAAGGACACCGCAGATTATTATACAATCTATCTGACCTGGGCAATTGTACTGCTGCTGGCCTGGTTGTTTACCAAACTTACCTTTATCAGCAACGTGCTGCATGACTAAATCACAGGGTGCTGACATTTTCGGCAAACAAAACTAAACGGCCTCCAAAAATTACCAGCACGATACCCAACACGATGTTAAGCAACCGGATAAACCGGGGAGTTAATATCCTGCGCAACTTATCAGCCAGTTTGGCTTTCAATACATCGGTTATAAAAACTGTGCCGATAATAGCGCCAAAAAAAGTAAGCGCTTTGGCCGGTGTGGTGTAACCCAGTTCGCTGGTGGCCAGCCCAACCGTGCCCACCCAGAATACCAGCACCATCGGGCTTAGCCCGTTAATAAAAAAGCCTTTCGCCATCAGGCGGAGCGGATTTTGTTCACGTATATGCTCAACCTGAAACCCGCTGAGTTTACGGCTCTTAATAAGCAGGTAATAGAGGCCGAGACAAAAAAGCACAAGGCCACCGCCATAAGCCAGATAAACCTGTGTTCGAGGATCGTGAAATACCTGCGATATGCCGAGGTAGGCGATAGCAATATAAACCGTATCGCTCAACGCCACACCGGCTGCCACCAGCACCCCGCTGCCAAAACCTCGTTCAACACTGGTTTGAAGAATGGTGAAGAACACCGGCCCGATAAGAAAGGCCAGGATTATTCCTGAAACAATGCCCTTAATAACTATTTCCATGCCGGTGGTTTTGAATAAACTGCTGCCACTCCTGTAGTTGTGTGGCCTTCATCACCCGCGGAAATTTATTTTGCCCTCCAACTTTTCCCTTCGATTCCATCCAATCGTAAAAGGTTTTAACCGGAAGAACCTCTACTTTAATTTCTTTGAGCGCAGCACTTCGTTCAACGGCATAATCATCGTTTAACTCCTTCAGGCGTTCATCCAGCTTTTGCCTGAACAGGTGCGCGTCAATGGGTTGATAGGAGCCGATAAACCAATGGTGTGCAAATAACGAATCGTGCGGTACACCGGCTACCGTAAACTCAGGCACTTCAACATTCAGTTCGTTCGAAACTATTTCAATAGCCCGGTTCATATTTTCAACCGACAAGTGTTCACCGCATAAACTCAAAAAATGCCTGGTGCGACCGGTAATTACAATCTCGGATTCGTCCACTGACACAAATTTGATTACATCGCCAATCAGGTAACGCCAGGCCCCTGCACAGGTGGAGAGCAACAGTGCATATTCTTTTCCTTCCTCAACCTGGTCAATCATAACAGCCTGTGCATTTGGTTTAATCTCACCAGTCGCGTCAAAATGCTGATCATCAAACGGCACAAATTCATAAAAGATGCCATTGTTCAGTACGAGGCGCATTGACCTGCGGTTAGGATAGGCCTGAAAAGCAATGAAGCCTTCGGACGCCAGGTAAGTTTCGATGTAGTGTACAGGCCTGCCAAGCAATTTTTCAAAGCTCTTCCGGTACGGGTCAAATGAAACGCCACCGTGCACATACACCTGCATATTGGGCCACACCTCGTGTATATGGCTGAGTTTATGGTAGGCGATGATTTTCTCCATCATAATCTGCAGCCAGGCCGGCACACCAACAATTATCCCGATATCCCACTCGGGTGCTTTGCGGGCGATTTCATTCAATTTTGATTCCCAGTTGCGGTTTCGGGCTATCTTCTTACCGGGTTTGTAAAAATGCTGAAACCAAAACGGCAGTTTGGCCGCCTGGATACCGCTCAGGTCGCCTTCGAAGTAATTGCCTACTTTGTGCAGGTGGGTACTGCCGCCCAGCATCAGAATACCGGACGTGAAAAATGCGCTCGGTAAATCATATTTAGAAAGAGTAAGGATCTGCCGGATGCTCGTCTTTTGAATAGCCTTTGTCATATCCTTCGTTACCGGGATGTGCTTGGAGGTAGCTTCGCTGGTGCCTGAACTTAATGCAAAGTACTTTACCCGACCAGGCCAGCAAATGTTCTTTTTCCCTTCAATTGTGTACTTCCACCACTCGTTGTAAATCTTGTTATAATCGTGAACGGGCACCTCAGAACTATACAGTTTATAAAAATCGGCTTGTCCTTTTCGAAAAGCGCTCAGAATATCGTTAAACCGGTAATGCTTGCCGAATTCCGTCTGACTGGCGGTTATCAGCAACTCTTTTAATTCACGTTTCTGTAAATCGAACGGAGCGGTGTACTCCTGCTCCATCATCTCCCGCAGCCGTATTCCTTTTTTAAGCAAGTTTCCGATAATTGCCATGTGGTGCCGCAGTTTTTTTGTTTTTTAGCGGTGCTAAAAATACGCAATGAGTGATAAAAATAACATCCGGGAATTACAGGCTACACTGCCAGCAAACGTAAAACTTATTGCGGTAAGCAAAACGCATCCACCTGACCGTGTGCTGGAGGTTTACCGGCTTGGTCAGCGTTGTTTTGGCGAAAATAAAGTGCAGGAGTTGGTGCCAAAATACCAGGCCTTGCCCAAAGACATTGAATGGCACATGATTGGCCATTTACAAACCAATAAAGTAAAATATATCGCCCCGTTTGTAAGCCTCATCCACTCGGTTGACAGCCTGAAGTTGCTGCAGGAAATTAACAAGCAGGCTGAACGCTGCAACCGCATTATACCGGTATTGCTGCAAATTCATATTGCCAGCGAAGAAACCAAGTTTGGACTCTCAGCGGACGAAGCAGAAGGTCTAATTAAGGATTTCAACATAAAAAATCTTAACCATATTAAAATTACCGGGTTAATGGGGATGGCTACTTATACGGACGACACTTCAACAATCCGAAAGGAGTTTAGCGGCTTAAAAACACTATTCGAGAAATTTAAAGCGTATACCTTGTCGGGTCGCATTGAAATGACTGAGCTATCCATGGGCATGAGCCATGATTTCCGCATTGCCCTTGAAGAAGGAAGCACAATGGTTCGGATTGGTTCTGCTATCTTTGGGGCCAGAGAGGCATGAGTAAACACACTTCCATCAAAACTGCGGCCTTGTCTGGCGCACTCGCGGTTGCACTGGGAGCTTTTGGCGCCCACGCCCTGAAGCCTATGCTGCTGGAAACCGGCCGACTCGATACCTTTGAACTGGCCGTCCGCTATCAGTTTTATCATACCCTGGCCTTGCTCTTTACCGGCATCGCACAATCTCTATATCAATCGGCTTACCTGCGTCTTTCGGCAATTGGTTTTACTTCGGGCATCCTGTTGTTCAGTGGCAGCCTGTACGCGCTTTGCTTTACCGGGCATACATGGATTGCGTTTATCACTCCGTTTGGCGGTACTCTCCTTATTGGCGGGTGGCTTCTGCTGTTAACCGGAGTATTGAAATCAAAAAGCCATTCCGGCTAAGGAATGGCTCTGGGCTATTGTATTCCACTTTATTTATTGGGGATTTTTGGGCAACACGTTTGTGGTGAAATTGATAACCACATCGTTAACAGCATTTGAAATTACGGGCAACGATTTTGACTGAATGCCCATGCGGCCGGCACTGTTAAAGCCCACTTTAATTTCACCTTTGCCACCCGGCATCACCGGTTCTTTAGTCCATTGCGGGGTAGTACAGCCGCAACTGGCCTGCACATTGGTAATAATCAGGGGCTCATTACCGGTATTGGTAAATTTAAATACGTGCTCAACAATTTCGCCTTGCTGAATATCGCCAAAATCATGGGCCGTCTTCTCCAGGGTAAGCACTGGTCCTTTAGCCTTTTGGGCATCCTGGGCAAATACCGGGTAGGCCAGTATAGCCATCAATAAAAGAATCAGAAAGTTTTTCATACGCTTATTTTTAACAAATTTACCGATATCAACAACAATTAAGCCACAGGCGTTCATAAAATTTAACCTGATAGGCAACATCCATAAGTCTGGTTGCAAACTGGTAACCCAAAATGAAACAGGATATCGAAGAAAAATTTGGAAACCGGGTACGTGTACGCGTATGTGGCTTATGCTGGGACGATGACCGGCTGCTGATGGTTAACCACCAGGGGTTACATGCCAATAATTTTTGGTCGCCACCAGGCGGGGGTGTTGAATTCGGGCAATCTGCTACCGATGCCCTGATGCGCGAAATCGGAGAAGAAACAGGCCTGACCGTACGGGTAGCACACCTGCAATTCGCGTGTGAGTATGTTCATCATCCCCTGCATGCGGTTGAATTATTTTTTTTTACCCCTAAAACCGGGGGCTCGTTAGTCAAGGGAAGCGATCCGGAAATGGAAGCCGGTACACAAATTATAAAGGAGGTTAAATTTTTATCATGGCCTGAAATTGAAGCCATTCCGCCTTCTGAAAAACACGGAATTTTTAGTTTTTGCCGGCAGGCCGATGACCTGAAAAAATTGACCGGATTTTTCAGAATTTAAAGCCGCAAACCCGGTTTTGCCTTGTTTTTTACCTTGTAAAATACCTATACTTGTGGCCTTAAACCTTCGAAAATGAACCTGACCAAGATTGTTGCCATTGTTTTGTTTATCGCCTCGCTTGCACTGGCCTACTACCTCTACAACAGTATTGCCACCACCATTGAAGTAACCGAAAACATCAAAGCCACCGAGCAGCAAATCATCGACAAACTGTCGGTAATCCGTGAGGCTCAAAAGGTGTTTCTTGAACAAAACAGGCGGTATACCAGCAATTGGGATTCATTAATTAATTTCATTGAAACGGCTGAGGTTCCCATTCTGCAGCGAAGAGAAATTATTAAAGAAGGTAGTTATGGGGTTGACTGTGTAAAAGTTTTTGTGGATACCCTTGGCTTTATCTCGGCAAAGGATAAGATTTTTAAGAAGACCTATTCAGTCAATGCTGCTGATAATGGTACCTTTTTAGGTTATGCGGTTAATGTTGGCGATTTTGTGGTGAAAGGTAAAAAGTCATATTCACTGCGCAGAGATGGCAGCGACCGGGTTGAAGAGTATAGCTTTCTGGAGAAAGGTACTGTATCTTCTTTGGCTCCGGTTAAATCGGGTGATCGGGTTACCAAAGGACAAAACCTGATCAGTTTCTGGGATTACCAGCTTAATCCGAATGTAGATATAAAAAACCTGGGTAAAGTACCCGGCTCGGATAAAATGTTCGATATTTTTACAGGGACTATTGACCGGAGCGGCATAAAAGTCTGGGTAATTGAAGTGAAGGATCCGGCCCCCATCAACCCCGACCGGAAAGAAACCAACGAAGCCAAAAACCGGAAGCCCCTGCGCTTCGGTTCAAGAACCGATGTAACTACGGCCGGAAACTGGGAGTAACTTGCAAACCAGCACTGCTCAATATAAGCTGATAAAAAAAATAAAGGATGAACGTTTTGATGAAGAAAACATTCATCTATACCACCTGCTGATCAATATCGGCAGCCGTGATTTCCAGACACTCATTGTTGAGCATACTGATAACCGTGCGCTTTACCTGGAAGACTATGTGCTTCCTTCCGTAGGTTCTCCCTCCGACCTGCTGGCTGTTCTTGATAACCTGTTCGATAGTCATGCCTTGCTGCAGGCGGGCTTCTGGAAGTCAATAACCATTGCATTTAAAAACCAAAAATTTGTCCAGGTGCCCCAGGCGTTGTTCGTTGATACATCCTTGAGCGAGTATCTTCGATTTAACGCCAAACCGGATACGGATACCGAGGAATTGCTGTATGCAGTGCTTCCACAAAGCCAGGCTGTAACCGTATTTGCCGTACCAAAAAATTTAAAAGGATGGCTCGAATCAGTTTACGCCAACAATAAACCCGTTTACACACATCAATCAGCTGCGTTAATTGAGGCCACCCTGCATCATGCAAAAAAACGGCAGGATAACCCGCTTTACATTTATGTTGACCGGTTTAAACTGCACATTCTTTCCGTGCAGGATAATGCGCTCCGGTTCTACAACCAATTTGCCATTCAGAATTTTTCTGATTATGTGAAGTATATTATGCTGGTAATGAAACTGCTGGGTATGGACCAGAAAACCAGCGAAGTGCTGCTGTGGGGCTACATTGGCAAAAACTCACCACACTATCACGAATTTTATAAATACATTAATAACGTTACCTATGGCGGGCGTCCTGATTTTCTTCGCTTTGGATACCTTTTTGATGAAATTCAGGATCAGCACTTTCTGGATTTATATGGCATTTACCTGTGCCGTCAGGGTTGATAATGCCATGCTATTTGCCAATCTTTATACTGCCACAACCTCCGCACCATGAAACGTATCGCGCTGTTTCCGGGTTCTTTTGATCCATTTACGAAAGGCCATGAAGATATTGTACTCCGGGGCCTGAAACTTTTTGATGAAATTATTATTGCCATCGGATACAACAGCGGAAAAAGTGTGCGATATTTTGCAATTGCTGAAATGGTGGAGCATATAAAAAAAACATTCAACGCCTATCCGAATATTTCGGTGCACACCTACGCTGAGTTAACAGCCGAGTTCGCCCGAAAACATAATGCCAGGTACCTGCTGCGCGGCTTGCGAAACACCACCGACTTTGAATACGAAAACAGCATTTCGCAAATTAACAGGCAGTTATTTCAGCAACTGGAGTCTGTATTTTTAATCACCTCACCCGAATTTGCGTGGATCAGTTCATCCATCATCCGCGAAGTACATAAGTATGGCGGTGATATTTCCGGATTTTTGCCTTATAAACTTTAAACTGCCTTTAATTCGGCCAGTTCATAGTACCGCTCAAACACGTAGCGGATGGATTTATAAGAGTGCTCAAGCGCATGATAAACTTCCTTGGGGTTCATCCAGCGGAGTTCTTCAATATCTTCCTGGCCGGCCGGCTTCATTTTGGAATCATCCGTTAAATCCATTACGTACCACCGGGTTTTCTTCAGCATGGCTTTGCGATTCATGGTATAGGTGTGCCAGGTGGTGCATATTTTAGGCCCGATTTTTACGGTGATGTTACATTCTTCCTCCACCTCGCGCACGGCAGTTTGTTTATACTTTTCACCCTTCTCCTTCTTGCCTTTGGGTAAATCCCATTTCTTCATGCGGTAAATCATCAGGAATTTATCCTTTTTCCTTACCAGCCCCCCTGCGGCTTTAATAATGCTGAACTTGTTACGAAGGTAGTTTTTAACCCGTGCGTAATCGGTTACCGAAATATGCAGCGATGATAAACCAAACGGTACTTTAGCATTTAAGAAAGTAAATAACAGATCAAGCTCAACTTCCTTTACATTTTTAACCCAAACATGATGATTTAGTTTGGCCTGGGTAATCAGTTCTTTGGAGGCGTCAATGCTATGGGTGAAATGACCAGCATACGGAGTTTCATCAACCTTGTAAATCCTTACGGGTATGTCGTTGACGAATAAAATCATGCTGGCAGTTAATAACAGGTGTCCATGTGTGCAAAAGAATAAATATTTTCCATGCCGGCAAGTTCCATCCGAAGTTTTTTAGTTTGCATATTGGGAAAACCAAAGCTTTCGCTGATTTTCGGGTTCTAAAATTTGCTTATGCCTATACTAAAAGTGCAGCACGACACAGCAGCCGCAATTGCCTTGCAGTTACTGAAAATTGAGGCTATTAAACTCAACACCGAAAAACCATTTACCTGGGCCTCCGGAATCAAATCTCCCATCTACTGCGATAACCGCGTTTCACTATCCTACCCGCCTGTGCGCAGCCTGATAAAAGAAAGCCTGGTTAACGTTATCCGTGAAAATTATCCTGCAGTTGATTCCATTGCCGGGGTAGCTACAGCCGGCATACCCCAGGGCGCCCTGGTGGCTGACACATTGGGCCTGCCCTTTGCCTATGTGCGCTCATCACCCAAAGACCATGGGCTTGAAAACCTCATTGAAGGCCGGATCAATCCACAACAGAAAATCGTGGTTGTGGAAGATCTGGTTTCAACCGGAGGAAGTTCATTAAAAGCAGTGGAGGCGTTACGCAAAGCAGGGGCTGAAGTTTTAGGGATGGTTTCAATCTTTACCTATGGGTTTGATATCGCACAAAGTAATTTTTACAATGCCAATGTCTCGCTGGTAAGTCTGAGTGATTTCAGTCACCTGCTTACTGTAGCCGTTGAAACCGGGTATATTACTTCCAACCAACTCGTATCGCTAAAGGCCTGGCGGTTTGATCCATCCGGCTGGAAATAACCTTAAACCATGAGCACCAACACCTTTGCGCCTGTACACAGCCATACCGAAGGCAAAGCCATTGAACCACTAAAAAAGGGCAGCCGTGTTGTGGTAATTGGTGCAGGAGCATTTGGCGGGTGGACCGCCCTGTACCTGCTTCGCGCAGGGTATGATGTAACCTTAGTAGATGCCTGGGGCCCTGGCAACTCACGCTCCAGCTCGGGCGATGAAACACGGGTAATCCGATCAACCTACGGAGCAAACCAATTCTACTTCAACCTGAATGTACGGGCACTGCAACTGTGGAAAGAACACGAGCAACAATGGAAAACAAAGTTATTTCAGAATAAAGGCGTGCTGTGGCTATGTTATAATGAGCACACACCCCTGGTGGATGCCTCCATACCCTTTGCAAAAACTCACGGTATGGAGTATGAGAAGCTAAGCACCGATGAACTTAAAAAGCGATACCCCATCATCAATACCGGTGATCTGCACCATGCCTACTTTGATCCGTACGGAGGTTGCCTGCGTGCCCGCGATGCGTGCCAGGCTGTTTTCAGGGCTTTTCTTAATGAAGGAGGACAGTACCTCCAATCCGTAGTGCAACCCGGTAAAATGCTAAACGGCAGACTGGAAAATATACTCCAGGCTAATGGCAACACACTCACGGCCGACCGATTTATTTTTGCCTGCGGCTCATGGCTTGGCTATCTGTTTCCTGAAATTCTTGGTCATCATCTATCCTGCACCAAACAAGAAGTTTACTATCTGGGAGTACCTGCAGCCCTCGCTGATCAGTTCGATTCACTCCCTGTGTGGGTAGATGTGGACGGAAAAAACTTTTACTACGGCATACCCGGCAACAACTACCGGGGCTTTAAAATTGGTGTGGACGAACGTGGCGAACCCTTTCACCCGTCAACAGGCGACCGCACAGTTAACACAACGGTACTGGAAAAGGCCAGAAAATTTATCACCCACCGCTTTCCCGGATTAGCCAGCGCCCCACTTATTGAAAACCGTGTTTGCCCTTATGAAAACTCCCCTGACGGAAATTTTCTTTTTGACTCACACGCCCAAGCGAGTAACCTGTTTTTTCTGGGCGGGGGCTCAGGACATGGCTTTAAACACGGGCCGGCCCTTGGCGAAATGGTGAGCCTGATAATGACAGGCAAAATCAAAATTCCGCCATTCTTTTTGATTAACCGGATGTAATGCTATTCAGAGCAAAAGTCCTATCTTTAATTTACAAACCTAACCTATCAGTCCGATGAAGACCCCTGTCACCTTATTGATTCTTACCTTCTGCTCACCGGTATTCGCCCAAGATATTACTGTTGCATTTGCCAATGATGTTTGTGCCTGTTTCAAAAATCTTAAACTTGACACATACACCAGCAGTGAAGCGCTTGGCGAAGAAATGGGGAACTGTTTTCTGAATGCGGGTAAAAAACACCAGAAAGAACTAAAGAAGAAAAAAGTGATTGACATTGATAAAGCCACGCAGGCTGAAGTAGAAAACCTCTGGAAAGTTGTTTTTCAGCAGTGCCCCGATGTAAGTAAAACTGTCTTCGCACGAAATAGTGAACTGGAAGACAACGAAGCCAACACCAGTTTTCAGGGAATAATAACGTACATCCAGGATTTTGAAATTGGAGGGTCGTTTAAAAAAATGGGTATTAGCAAAGAAATGCTCATGGAGAAAATGAACAGCGATGGTAACTGGTTCGATACGCTGTGGGTTAATTACCGCCTGGGCAGTTATGCCCAATACGGAAACAATAAAATTCAAACCACAAAAGTTTATGATCCGGATGATAACATTATCTATACCTTCCAGTTAAGCGGTAATGATATTTGTTCCGTTCAGAAAGCCGTGGATCTCGACCTGAGCGGTGCTGCTGATAAGCCCGTAATTACACTGGTTGATACCGCTGTAACCATTATGGGATTACCTTGCAAACTCATCCGGATGAAGTGGAAACTCGGGCAAGTTGATTATTACTACAACGAAACCCAGGCTAAAGTTAACCCTGCATTATACGCACAACACACCAGCGAAGGTTTTGCCGAATTCCTGAAAATGTCGGGCAGCTTGCCTTTACAGGTCGTACGAAGTGCAATGGGCATGAATATCATTCAAACCGCTGTAGCGGTACAGGAAGGTCGCGTGGATAAAGATGCATTTTATGTGCCCCCGCTGGTTGAAGACAAAAACCTTAACGCCATCAGCATACCCGGAACGACCTACATGCGGATAAAGAAATAATTGTTCTAAATTCAGTTTAGCGCGACTTCTACGGCACGCTTACCGGCTCCGGCAAGAGAGTGTTTGATTCGTCAACCATAACAATTTTGGGCGTTATTTTCTTTGCCACGTCATCCGGCAGGTTAACGTAACTGGCGATTATAATCAAGTCGCCCGGCTGAACCATGCGGGCGGCAGCACCATTTAAGCTTATTTCTCCCCGCCTGCCCGGTATCACATAAGTTGAAAAACGCGCACCGTTGTTGATGTTATAAATTTCCACTTTCTCAAACTCCAGCATGTCGGCTGCTTTACATAACTCAGTATCAATGGCAATCGAACCTTCGTAATTCAAATCCGAACCGGTAACTACTGCCCGGTGGATTTTGGATTTCAGCATGGTACGCATCATCACACTTCTGTTTTAAAATTTAAGGTATAAGCAATATTCAACCCCTCCAGCACCAGGGTTGGATTGAGCTGATCAAACAATCCGGCATTTTCAAAAAGGCGTGAAAAACCCCCGGTACCAATCACCAAGGGTTTTTCTCCTCCAAAAGCCTCATTGGTAATTCCCCGCAACAGTTCCTTTACCATGCCTACCTGACCGTGGTATAAGCCTGATTGAATGCTTTCAACCGTAGAGCGACCTACGATGGAATCCACAGCAACAATCTCCACCACCGGCAGTTGGGCGGTCTCTCGTTCGAGTGCTTCCATGGATATGCGAACACCCGGAACAATAATACCACCCATATAATCTTTCTCTTTACTGATAACACAAAAGGTGGTAGCGGTGCCGAAATCAATTATTACCAGGTTACGATCAGGATATTGGGTTACACCGGCAATAGCGTTGGCTATGCGATCAGCCCCCACTTCCAGCGGGTTCCGGTATTTAATACGCAGCCCTGTTTTTACGCCCGGTTTCAGAAAAAACGGATCAATGCCCAGATACCGCTGGCAGGCCCCGCGTAACGAGTGGTTAATGCTGGGTACAACACTGCAAATAGAAATACCGGTTATCTGACTGATAACGACCTGATTTTCTTTCAGGGCCGCTTTAAAAAAAAGTCCGGCCTCATCGGCAGAAAACTGCTGCTTTGACATCTTACGGAACTGTGTAACCAATTTATTGCCGGTAAATACACCGCCATGAATGGTGGTGTTGCCGGCATCTAAACAGAGTATCATACTATATTTTGGTTTAACTCAATATTATCTATAAGCCTTACACCGCCCAGGTACACTGCACCGTATCGCCTCCCATCAAAATCGGTAATGTAGTCAACGGTAAAGCCCGATTGCTCCAGTTCAGCTTTTATCTGTTCAACCGGCTTACCCGATTGAAGCAGCCGGGCAAAGATCGGGGCGCGTAGTCGATCCGTCTTACTTAACAGCGCATTGCGCGAGCTCAGCGCCAGGCCATCGCTGTCGCGTACGGTGGGGCATGGAATGACCTCCACATTCATAAAGAATGCTTCGCTCATTTTTTTTACAAGCATATACTGCTGATAATCCTTTTCACCAAAGTAACTGCGTGTAGGCCGGATAATGTTTAATAATTTCATGACTACCGTAAGCACCCCATCAAAGTGGCCGGGCCGGCCGGTACCTTCCATCGCCAGGCTTAGATTGTTTTCAGTTACCTTATAATGAAAATCATCAGGATAGATTGACCGATAATCTGGTATAAAAGCATAATCAACCTGTAGTTTTTCAAGCAGATCAATGTCATCCGCTTCAGTGCGGGGGTATTTTTTTAAATCGTCCGGGTTATTGAACTGGGTGGGATTTACGAAGATACTTACTACGGTATTACGATTTTCACTGATGGAACGGCTAATCAAACTGGCATGGCCCGCATGTAAAGCGCCCATTGTGGGCACAAACCCTAATGTATCCGAGTCGGACATCCGGCTCCTGAGGTTTATCCAATCATCAATTTTGCGGATTATGCGTGTCATCAGTAGCTGTGTTGGTCGGTCGGAAACCGTTTCTGTTTAACCTCCTCATCAAATTGTTGCAAGGCTCCCTTTAGTAATTCAAATCCATTAAGGTATTTCTTCAAAAACTTTGGTTCAAAATTCTTTGTAAGGCCTAACAAATCCTGGCACACCAGTACCTGACCGCTGGTGTGTGGGCCGGCACCGATACCAATGGTGGGTACCGATAGGGTATTGGTAATTCTTGCGGCTAGTGCAGCCGGAACCATTTCAAGAACCAACGAAAATACTCCGGCATCTTCCAGTTTCTTTGCATACCATTCCATTTGCTTAGCCGACACCTCCTCTGCGCCCTGCAGGCGAAATCCGCCAAGCTGGTGGTACGACTGCGGGGTAAGCCCCAGGTGCCCCATAACCGGTATGCCCGACTTCACCACGTATTCAATGGTATCAAGCATGCCATCTGCGCCCTCAATCTTAACGGCCTGCGCCCCGGCCTTCATCAGCTTATCAATACTCTGCATCAGGTAGCGTATTCCTTTACGATGAGCCAAAAAGGGTAAGTCGGCAATAAGAAATTTTCCGGTTAAACCCCGGTGTACGGCTGCCGTATGATAGGCCATCATATCCACTTCGGCATGTACCGTAGATGGAAATCCATGTACAACCATCGCAACACTGTCGCCAACCAAAACAGCATCAATACTGGTTTCACTGATTATCCGTGCCGACCCGTAATCGTAGCAGGTTACTACCGTAATGGGGCTGCCCGATTGTTTCTTTTTTTTAAAGTCAAGCATGTTGGTCATCGTTACCGGGTTTTAGTGAGGTGAGCCGATACCCGGTTAGTGCAGTGTATGGATGGAAGACAAGCCGCGTTAAACCTTTCGGTTGAACGGGCTCGCATACTGCCTGATGCATAACGGGTACCTGTCGCATGGATCAAGTCCGATATTTTATTAATAGTGAAAAAGCAACATCAGTAGCTGTAACCAATCAGCGCTGATGGTGAGGTTCCGAGCGGATTCGAACCGCTGTAGGAGCTTTTGCAGAGCTCAGCCTAGCCACTCGGCCACGGAACCTTAGAAGTTGAGCAAAACTATAAAATTCATGGATGAACCAAAAAACAAAAGGTGGCCGAAGCCACCTTTTGATTCGGATTCAAAAAGTTACTCCGCTTTATCTTCACCTTTCGGTGCATTCATTTTGCTCTTCAAAGCACTTAACGCTTCCAGGTCGCCCAGGGTTGACTTTTCAACTTCCTGGTTGATCTTATCAATCGTTTTACCTTTCGGTGCTGACTTGGCTGCGCCTTTCTTGGCGGGTGCTTTATCTTCCTCGGCAGTTGAATATACGGCCTTGTGCGAAAGTACAATTCTGCGATCTTCTTTCGAAAACTCAAGAACCTTAAAGTCAAGCGAATCGCCTACCTCGGCCTTGGAGCCATCCTCTTTAGCCAGGTTTTTCAACGCACAGAATCCTTCAATACCATAGGGGAGTTCAAGAATTGCACCCTTATCATTTTTGCTGATGATAGTACACTTATGAACAGACCCAACCGTAAAGATGGTCTCGAAGGTATCCCAGGGATTTTCTTCAAGGTGCTTGTGGCTCAAGGCCAGCCTGCGGTTTGCCGCATCCAGTTCAAGCACCACAACCTGCATCTTCTCTCCCACTTTAATAAACTCCGAAGGATGCTTAATCTTCTTGGTCCAGCTCAGGTCTGATACGTGAACCAATCCATCAATTCCTTCTTCCAGTTCAATAAATAAGCCGAAGTTAGTGAGGTTACGCACAATGCCTTCATGACGGGTGCCGATAGCGTATTTGGTTAATACATCCTGACGGGTCCATGGGTCTTCGCTGAGTTGTTTAATGCCCAGCGACATTTTGCGCTCTTCGCGATCGATGGTTAATACTACGGCCTCAACCTCATCTCCTACTTTCATAAAGTCCTGCGGATTGCGCAGGTGCTGCGACCAGCTCATTTCACTTACGTGGATAAGCCCTTCAACACCCGGTTGCAGTTCAAGGAATGCGCCATAATCGGCCACGTTTACAATGCGGCCTTTTACGCGTGAGCCAACCTGTACATCGGCAGGCAGCGAATCCCACGGGTGCGGGGTAAGTTGTTTCATGCCCAGGCTGATGCGCTTCTTGTCTTCATCGAAGTCGAGAACCACCACTTTAACCACCTGATCCAGTTTAAGCACCTCTTCAGGATGGTTGATTCGGCCCCATGATATATCGGTAATGTGCAACAGGCCGTCCACACCGCCCAGGTCAATAAATACTCCGAAGTTTGTCATGTTCTTGATGGTTCCTTCCAGCACCTGGCCTTTCTCCAGGTTGCTCAGGATGGCTACCTTCTGTTCTTCGAGGTCTTTTTCAATCAATACCTTATGCGAAACCACCACGTTGTCGTTGGTGTAGTTGATTTTCACCACCTTAACCTCCATGGCTTTGTTCACATAGATGTCGAAATCGCGGATGGGCTTCACATCGATTTGTGAACCCGGTAAGAAAGCTTCAATACCATATACATCTACAATTAACCCGCCTTTGGTTCTGCGTTTTACAAAACCTTCAATGACCAGATCTTCGTCAAGTGCTTTTTGTATGCGCTCCCATCCTTTAACCAGCTTAGCCTTTCTGCGGCTTAGAATGAGTTGACCCATTTTATCTTCGCGCTCTTCTATAAAAATTTCAACCTGGTCGCCAATTTTTATATCGGGCTGATCCTTAAATTCAGCAAGGGGTACCAGGCCATCCGACTTGAACCCGATATTCAGGATAACATCGCGATCATTTATGCCCACCACAATGCCATTAACAACTTCACCGCGGTTAACTGTGGTAACGGTACCTGAGTAAAGTTTTTCCATTTCCTGGCGGTCTTTGGCAGAATAGCCTTCACCAAAACCTTTGCGCTGAAAGGCATCCCAGTCAAACTCACCGGGCGTTTGCTGGGTTTTCAATCCCTTTTTCAGTTCAGTTACAGGAATTGCTTCGGTATCAATTTCTTCCGCTTCTTTTTTAAAGGCTTTGGCCTCTTCCAACGGATCGATTTCATCAATCTCGGCAATGGCCTTTGCTTTCTTTTTGCTGGCTTTTAACTCTTCAACGAGCTCCTCTTCAGGGGTAGCCTTCTTTTTTTCTTTCTCTTTTGCCATAAAAAATAAATTGCCCTGTTACATTGCGGAAGCCGGGCCAGCCAGCCGCAAGTTTTACGTTTAACAATTCACCAGGGTTTATCTGATGACCCCTCCACCCGGATGGGGCTGCAAAGGTATTGATTTTAAGCAGAATAACGAAGGTTAGCCTGATTTTGCCTGGCCGTTCAAAATCGTGTAAAAAACCTCAAAATCATGGCTGTTCAGGGTATATCCTCAAACTTCAGCGTTCCGGTGGCGTAATTAATTAATATCTTCTGGAACAACAGGGTGTACTTGGCACTGGCATAGTCGGCCTGGGCCCGGAAATAGTTTTGGTTAGCCTGTGTAAGCGAAACAATGTCGGTAATACCCAGGTTGTAGCGCTCCTGCTCCAGGCTGAACGTAAGTTCAGCGGCTTTAAGTTGTGCCGTTGCAGCCTCAAACCCGGTTCGCACATCGTAGTAATTCTGATAGGCCCGCTGAACATCACTTTTTACAGTCAATTCAGTATTATCGGCATTAAGTTTTGCATTGTGGTATGCCATTTTGTTACGAACAACTGTTGAGCGGGTATTGAATCCTCCGTAAATAGGTATAGTGAATGACATGCCATAGGTTAGTTGAAGATTATCTTCAAAGAACTGCTGTTCAAATGTTCGGTTATCCGGGTTAAAGCCTTCGGATGGATGCACATAATTATAGCGGGATCCATATTGGGCAAATAAAGATATACGCGGAAAATAAGTTCCTTTTACTGCCTGATAACCCAACTGAGAGGCCTTCTCATTAAATCGGGCAGAGGCGAGATCACCCCGCCTTTCAACAGCCGTGGCATACATAGCAGTCAATTCAAGGTCTTCCATTACCACATTAAAATCCCATTCGGGCTCTGCTAATTCAAAGGGTACGGATGGATCAAGCTGGATGGTCTGCGCCAGTACGATCATGTCGTTGCGCAAGGTGTTTGCAGCACGCAAAACAAGCAACCGGGCATTTTTTACCTGGAACTCCTGATTATACAAATCCACTTCGGCCCGGCTTCCGGCAGCAACCTGTTCTTTAATCTGGTCGTATTGTTTTTGCTGGGTTTCTAAATTACGTTCCTGAATAGCCAGCAGTTGCTGGTCCAACAGGCAGGTGAGGTATTGGGCGGCTACGTTGCGGATGACATCCTGGCTGGTACGATGCACCAACTGCGACTGGGCATCCAGTTGGTTAACCGATTGCCGGTAGGTATTGACATTATTAAGCCCGTTGAATAACGGCATACTTGCGTTAATATTAGCTCCGATAAAATCCAATACACCATTAATCACCTCTCCTTGTTGCTGGTTGAATGAGTTACCGTCATTTCGGCCGGCATTACCGGTGATATTAACCTGGGGTGTTAACTGCAGCAAACTACTGGTTTTGGTTACGGTTGAGGTTACCAGGTTATTTTTTTCCTGGTTAAGCGAAGGGTTTCTTTCCAGGCCAATCTTTACAGCCTCTTTAAATGTGAGTTTTAGAGGAGTTGGTTGGGCCAGCAGCGCCAGCGTGCTACAAAATCCAGTTAGCGCAATCAATAACTTCTTCATAACGTTAAGCATGTTCCAGTACTTTTTCATCCATCACCACGGCACCATCGGCCAGCCGTACAATGCGCTTGCCGTAGCGTGCGTTTTCTTCGGAGTGGGTAACCTGAATAATGGTCATCCCTTCGGTATTTAGTTTTTTGAATATTTCCATAATCTGTTTTCCCTGTTCCGAGTGCAGGTTACCCGTTGGCTCATCGGCCAGCAATAATTTAGGTTCGCCCACAATGGCTCTTGCTACTCCTACCAACTGTTGCTGCCCACCTGAGAGTTGTTCAGGAAAGAGATCTTTCTTGGCCACCATGTTAAACCGATCGAGTATATCGGCCACCAAACTTTTGCGCAGGCTGCTGGTTACGCCTTTATATAACAACGGGGTCTCAATGTTTTCGTAAACGGTAAGTTCATCTATCAGGTGGTAAGCCTGAAAGATAAACCCGATGTAATTTTTGTGCATGTCGGACTTTTGCTTCTCTTTCATCTTATGCACAGGCTCATCAAAAAAATAGTACTCACCAGCCGAAGGTTCATCGAGCATACCGATAATGTTCATCAGGGTTGATTTACCCGCACCACTGGGCCCCATAATGGTTACGAATTCTCCCTGCTGTATGGTGAGATCGATCCCTTTCAGGATGAATGTGCGCTGAAAGCGGCTGTCAACATATTTATCAATATCCCGAAGTTGGATCATAGGCTGAAAACTTAAGTTCCGGCATAATTGCGCAGGGGCAGACAGCCAATTTTAGTGCCAACGGGGTTGTAAGGGTAATTTTATTGGTCTTAGTACAGTTGCGCGTCCGATTATGCACATAAGTGTCTGAAATCGGACAACCATCGCCTAGTACACAATCGGGTATAAAATTACGTCAACGCGCCTGTTGAGGCTCATGCCGCGCCTGGTTGTGTTGCTGTACACCGGGTTTTCGAGGCCCCAGTCTTTAATGGTAATTTTGTTCTCGGGTATTTTATGGTTGACCAGGATTTCTTTAACAGCCATGCTGCGCATTTCGGAGAGCCACTCGTTGTAGGCCTTTCCGCCAATCGGGTCGGTATGGCTAATCAGGTGAATTTCATATTTTGTAAGCAGGTTCGGGATGGAGTCCAGCCAGTTTAGCAAGTCAGTTGCCTGGACCTCATCCACAAAATAGCTGCCTCCGCCAAAATAGATGCTTTTCCGAATTTCATCGGTATGCTGGCCGAAAGTCAGCGAGAAATTTACTAGGACTATATATACCAGCCTGCTGCGCATACCCTATTCTAACAATGTAGTTGGCGATGAGTTCTAGTAGTCGGGTAGTTTTGGCTTGTTATTTAAAATGAGTTCAATGCGATCCATCACCTCAGAAGTCAGTTTATTTTTGGCCTCCATCGCTGAGAAATTTTCCTTTAATTGTCCAACTCGTGAAGCGCCAAGAATTACAGTGCTTACGTTTTCATTCTTCAGGCACCAGGCAATAGCCATAACAGCCTGCGACATGCCTAACTCTTTTGCCAGCACCGCCAGCTTTCTGGATTTTTCGAGTTTCATTTCAACCAATGCCGCATCCTTTAACCATTCCATGCCAGGTATCGATAACCGGGTATCATGCTGAAAACCGGAGTTGTATTTACCGGACAGCACACCACTGGCCAACGGTGACCAAATGGTAGTACCTAATCCGTATGTTTTGTAAATACCCGTATAATCAACTTCAATCTTTTGGCGTTCGAACATGTTGTATTGCGGCTGCTCCATGGTTGGGCCGATTAGCGCGTAACGCTCAGCCACGGCATAGGCTTCCATAATCTCCTGGGCGCTCCACTCACTGGTACCCCAGTACAAAACTTTACCCTGCTGTATCAGGTTGTGCATGGTCCACACTGTTTCTTCAATGGGTGTTTCCTTATCCGGGCGATGACAGAAATATAAATCAAGGTAGTCAAGCTGGAGGCGTTTCAGGGCTTGTTCGCATGCTTCCATTACATGCTTCCGGTGCAGCCCGCGCTGGGTGGGTTTAGCCTCCTTGCCCAGGTATCCAAAATATACTTTGCTCGAAACAATGTAGCTGTCGCGTGGCCAGCCTTTGCGTTTTAAAATTTCGCCCATCACCGTTTCGGAACGGCCGCGTGCATAGATTTCGGCATTATCAAAAAAGTTTACTCCTTCCTCATAAGCCAGTGTCATCAATTCATCAGCAACTGAATTGTCGATCTGCTTGCCGAATGTTAACCACGAGCCCAGGGAGAGTACACTTATTGGTAATCCGGATTTACCCAATCGCCTGTATTCCATTTCCACTAAACAATTAATCTGTTGTAATCCATACCACCTTAACACCCTCGCCCCGCCTTACAAGCGACACAACCAGCAGGTTGCCATATTCACCATCTTCGAAGGTATGGTATTGGGCTTCACCCAGCAGGTAGTTTACAAACTGCGGTATGGTGTTGGAGTGGCCGGCCACGACTACTGTGCCACCTTGATTAGCAGCCAGTATCCGATCGATATCCTCATCTTTATTAGGAACATAGCTCTGGATAGTCAACCCCTTTTTCTGCGCCAGGGGTTCAACCGTTTGCCGGGTACGTTTATAATTTGAACTGTAAATAGCGGTAACTGCTGTTTTATCGAGCATTACAGCCAGGCGTTGTGCCCGCTTCTTTCCGGCTTCTGAAAGATCCGGATCGTTGGTACTTTGCTTCATGTCTTTTTCGGCATGTCGAAGCAATATAAATGTGGTTGGTATTTCCTGGCCGCAGACCAGCATTGGGATTAGCACAAGCCACAAAGCAACAAATCGAACCATCGTAGTAAAATTACTTGTAACGAATTTCTATTTCCTTCGGAATAGCACAAGGTGAAGTCCTGCGGGTATCGGCCAGGTGAAAAATCTTCCAGCCACTTTTCTCCCTGTGCAACAAAAAGGCATCCACTCCACAATGGCTAAACTTTTTACCAATATAAAATGCATAATCGCACCAGGCCTGGGCCAGGGCTCCGTCAACCGAAATTTTTAAATTCCAGATATCCTCATTCCACGACTCAACATGAGGCATACCGACCGCATTTAAAAACGACCGGGAAGAATTTTCAGTATGCCGTACAGATTGCCCATCCTTGCTAAAGGCAACGGTTACAAACTGAACATCGCGTGTGAGTATGGAAGCAACCAATGCACTGTCGCCCAATTGCATCCCTTTAAACAAGGTTTGGATAACGTTTTTCACTTCACCTTCATCGGCAGTCTGAGCACGGCCATTAAGTGAAAAAGCCAATAAAACAATAAGCACCGGTAGTTTTTTCATTCGTAAAGTTTTTTGGAAATTTGACCGCCCCACGTGAAAAGTTAAGCAAAAATTACGCAAGCGGAGAATACCGCTTTTTGAATTAACTTTAACCTGCTAAAATGCATGCTATGAAAGGGCTTTTGGTTTTACTGTGTATTGTCCTGTCGTTTAAGCAACAGGCAACCGGCCAACCGGTTGACAGCCTGATGGCCGTGCTGGATACGGCAACGAATGAACGAAAGGTTAAAACACTTAACGAATTATTCCGTGCAAACATCCAGTCGGATCCTGTAAAAGCCATCGGCTATACGCGCGAAGCCCTTAACCTGGCCAGTGAGATTAACGACAAACGAGGGCAGGCAGCCGCCTACAACAACCTGGGTGTGGCCTACCGAAACCAGGGCGCACTGGATAAAGCCTTGCAGTATTATATCACCTCGCTAAAGATTTACGAGCAACTTGATAATAAGGAGGGTATTGCCACCACCAAAAACAATATTGCCACCATTTACTCGATGAAAAAAGATTACGGCCAGGCGATGAAGTTTTTAGAGGAATCGCATAACCTGTTTATACAACTGGGCGATCAGGCAAAAATCATCGGGTCGATGAACAACCTGGGTAATCTGAACAGCGACCTGCAATTGTACGAGAAAGCCATGCGCTACTTTTCGGAAGCCTATCAACTAAGCCAAAAGATGGGCAAGCCTTTTGCTGACCCGGTTAACAACATCGGCAATGTGTACTTCCGTCAGGGCAATTACCAGCGCGCCATTGAACACTACCAGCGCGCCCTGGAAATTGAAACAGAAAACAATAACCGGCTGGGCATGCTCAATGCTGTTACCAATATCGGCATTGCCTACACCAAAGCGGGCCAGCCCAAACCCGCACAGGAATATTTAACCCAGGCTGAAAAACTGGCCAAAGAGTTACGCGCCTATACCGGGTTGCCCGATATTCTGAAAAACAATTCGATAAACTTTTACCGGATGGGTAAACTCAAAGAAGCGTACGAAGTGTTGTTAAAATACGATTCGGCCCGCGAAAAAATTTACGGTGAAGAAAGCAGCCGATCCATCGCACAGATGGAGATAGCCCTGGAACTGAACGAGAAAGAAAAAGAGTACGAAATACTGCGTAAGCAAGCCGAAATCAACGCGCTGCAGTTGCGCAACAGCCGGTTATTTATTGTGCTGTCTATTCTTGGCTTGCTGGTAATAATTGCAGCGGTGAATTTTTACTTCATGAACAAACGTAGGGAATTTATTAAATCATGACCCGCAGCGAAGCCCGCGCCATCCTCAATGAATTAACTACCAACCCCAGCCTGCTGCGCCACATGCGCAGCCTTGAACTGGTAATGGAGGCTTATGCGGAAAAATTTGATGAAGACAAAGACGAGTGGGCCATTGCAGGCCTGCTGCACGATGCCGATTACGAGGCCTTTCCGGATAAGCACCCTGCCATTATTGTTGAACGATTGCGCAGCCTTAATGAAAACAAGATTGCCCACGCCATTTCGGCTCATTATACTAAATGGAATGTACCCTATACCAACAGGCTGGATAAAGCCCTGCTGGCCTGCGATGAACTGACCGGCTTTATCATTGCCTGCTGCCAGGTACGCCCCGATGGCATTACCAGCCTGGAACCCAAATCGGTAATTAAAAAACTTAAAGACAAAAGTTTTGCGGCTAAAGTTGAACGTGACGAAGTGTATAAAGGGGCCGAAATGCTGGGTGTGGATTTAACCCAACACATTGATTTTATTATTCAGACATTAAAGAAAAATAAGGATGAGCTGGGCATCTGAAAAATCAGTTGAAAAGAAAACAAAAAACCATACCTTTGAAACACAAAACCGTAAACGCTTATGTTCAGTCACTATGTAGGTTCCGGAGCTGATTTGTTTATTCTGATTGTTGCCGTTATTATCGGCTTTGCAGCCGCACTTGGTTATGTTGATTTTTTAAGAACCCCGAAGAAAGAAGAAAAATAATCCTGATTCAGGATTACATTTAATTGTAAGGCGATCGGTATGCCGCCTGCCAGTCTTCCCATTTTGTTCGCTTATAGTGTCCTTCACCGATGTATTGAATAATCGGGTGAAATTGTTTGGGGTCGTGATAACCCGCCAGCGGCTGAATCATGCGGAATTCCTCATCAAGAAAAACAACCGTAGGGTAACTTAACTGGTTGTTCAGCAGTGCGGCCGCCAATTGATGGGTGCCTTTATTGCCATAAGGTATGAATTTAAATGTGGTACCCTGAAAAGTAACATCTTCACGCTGTTCGGCATCAAACTTAACGGGGTAGAATTTAGTATTCAGAATTTCGGCAATTTTGGGGTCGCTAAACGTGTTCTTATCCATCACTTTGCACCAGCCGCACCAATCGGTATACACGTCAATAAAAATCTTCCGCTTTTCAATCTTCGAACGTTCAACGGCCTCCTCAAAGGTCATCCATTTCACCGGGCCTGTTTGCACGGGTTTAAACGAGGTTAAGGCAAGTATAACCAGTAAGGCCGGCATCAAAAGTAATCGCATCATGCTTGTAATTTTAAGACTATCAAAGCAACAAATTTAATGGTCAGGTTGGTTCACCTTGCTATTTAATTGGGTTTTAGCCAACAACTGTAACCAGGGTTCCGGTACATCAGTTGTTCATAATCAACCAACCGGCTGTTCACCTGTGAACATCCGGCAGGCTGAATGCTTATAAAAAGCTTTGAAATGAATTAAAACCAGGGTTGGCACGATAATAGGCTCTGATTTGAACATGGCCCGCAAGATTACATATAGGGAAATTTCGCTGGCGCTCGGCATTATCGTAGCGGTTATTGTTCTGGTGGTTATCTGGTTAAGCCCCCTGGAAACCGGCTTTTCAGGTTCAGGTATTGACACACCTGGTGGAATCTCCACGCCTGCAGCCAAGATACTGTTTCAGAAAATTAATACCATCCTTCAGGTTGCATTTCGGTAAGCGTAATAATGCAATACTTCTTCAATTGCTTTTTGTAATGCCCGGTTAATCGGGTAAAACTCGCGCGACAAATCCATATCAATGGCATATAGCTGCATGTAATAATCGTGCATTAAGGGTATACGGATTTCGCCCGATTCGATACCTGCTTTTATTGCCTGATATCCAGCCTGATCCTTAATTATTTCACAGGTTACTAATTCGGCTGTGCCGTACTTATTTTTTCGGGCCGAATAGCCGAACAGCCTGCAGATGAGCCCTCGGTGTTTGTATTCACTGCACAGCCCCTGCCCGGCTTGGAGGGGGTTTAAAATCGCACAAACAGGTGTGTCGGTACGGCTTAACCGCTCATGCCATTCCATAGCAATACCATTTTTATACACCTGCATAGCAAAGGGCAAAAATTCAATAACTGTTGCTTCGATATCGGCTTTAAAACAACATTTACCGCATCCGGAAGGGCAATTCAGCCCGGAGGCCTGTTGAAATGCCGTTATTTCAGCATCGAGTTTTACAAATACCTGCTCAACCTTCGCAACTTTTTCCTCCAGGGTCATGGCCGGTAAAGTTGCAAATATTTGGTTATCTTCACTCTATGAAAACAATCATAACGTTTCTGTTACTGGTAGTGGGTGTTTTAGCAAAGAGTCAATCCCTAAACAAAGAGTTTGGTTTTGCCTATACGTTTGCCGCACCCATGGCAACCATGCAACAAAACATCAGCCGGGGGCATGGGTTTTCAATGGATTATTACTTTCTGGTTACCAACCGGCTGGCCATTGGCGCTGATTTCGGTTTGGTTATTTACGGGCATGATAAAAGCCGCCAGGAATACACTTTCAGTGACGGCACCGTTGCCCCGATGGATATCATCGTGAGTAATTCATTCTTTAACTACATGCTGGGCACCCGCTATAGTATGGGTAATGGAAAGAATGTAAAGCCGTACGTTTCATTTCGGGCGGGCTATACCACGTTTCGTACCAACCTTTCCATTTATGATCCGGATGACACAGACCATTGTGAACCAATTGACAGGGATATTCTGCTGAAGGACGGAACCTTTTCCGCTTCTGCAGGAGGAGGAATTCAATGGGATATGAGTACTGTTTTTAACAGGATTCCTTCGAACACATTTTTATTTAACCTGGGTGCGGCAATTACCCTGGGCGGAAAGGTAAACTACATGAATACCGATGCACCCGGCCACCACCACATGCCCAACAACGATGTAAATGCTCAATTCATTAACACGCAAACCCAGGTGGTGCATAAGCACCACATTGGATACGTTTATACCAGTTATGTTGAACTGATTGAACTGCGGGCCGGTTTTGTTATGCGTCTGCCAGCACTAAAATAACCATAACAAACGCTGATTCGAGCCCATTTGTATTGATGGGCATTCACTAAAATTTATAAATTGTGGCCCCAAGCAGAAGCGTTAAGCGGGAGTAGCTCAGTTGGTAGAGCGTTGGCTTCCCAAGCCGAAGGTCGCGGGTTCGAGCCCCGTTTCCCGCTCTTATAATCTTACGCGCTTCGCAAATCCATTTGTCTGTTGCGGTAGTCTTGCAGTTCGCGCGAAAGCTTTATCTGGCGCTCTACGGCACTATGCCGGTATTGATCAAACTCTGCATACAGATCTTCATAGAGTTTACGCGCATCGCGGCAGGCTTTGTAATTCACTTTGCCCATTATCAACAGCGATGCAATACAGGCAATAAGAGCAGTTATGCTGATTAATACCAGGGTAATGAATGACGATTTTTTAAAATCCCTTCCGAAAACACGAATGTGGCTACCGGCAAAGATCAGGTCGGTATGGGCGGTTTCGCTTTTTGCCAGTTTATCCTCAAGAGCCTTTATGGTTACCTGGAGTGACGTGTTTGAGCTCTTTACATCAGAAACAGCTGCTTTTATTTCTTTCAGTGAGTCGGTAACGGCTTTCCATACACGGTCAACCTCGTAAACTTTAACCATCCGGTAACCTTCAATTACCTCGGCAGTAGCCAGCAGGTTTTGGTACTGTTGCGTAAGGGGCCCGGTGCCGTTTTTTACCGGATCATCTGAATAGCCTGCATGGATAATCGCCAACATAGCCAGCAATGCAAAGAGCTTACTTTTCATACACCAAAGGGGTTAGATAACAACCGCAAATAATAACCGCAAGGTGTTCCGGCAAAAGAAATACCGGTTAATATCGCAAACGATACGTTAAGCGTTTAATTTATAACGATGAAAAAAAAACTGTCAGGCCGGTTACCATTACTTCCTCTTAAAGCTGTTGCGCAGGGTAAAGTAGTCAATAAAATACGTAAGCCTTACTGAAATACTGTTGACCTGGGGGGCATCCGCACAGTCACGCAGGTTTTCCAGGTAGTCCGGTCGGGTATTATTGGAAAACGTTTGTATAGCATCCTTCCAAACTAAGTTAAGGAAAGACCCGGGCGCAATCTGGAAGAAGTAAACCAAATCGAGGTTAATGGCATTAAAGTTCGCATCATGCTTGGGGGTATTGTCTGTATTAAGTCCTTCATAAGTTGTTTCGTACAGTTCACCATCTGTGCCCAGTTCAAAGAATTTTTCATACCGAACTTTAGACCAATAATGCCGCAGCCTTAACCGTAAGCCCATTTTATCATTAAACGTGTAATTAAATCCGATGATGTTGGTGGTTGTTTGCATCTCGCGATGGCCAAAAATTATACTCTGCAAAGCGCCTTCGGGTGTATATAACCTGGTGGCATAACCGCGCCCAAAACCTTTCTCGTGATTTACTTCCGTATTAAATGAAAGCTTATTGTTCACACGATAGCGCACATAAAAACCACCCCAGGTAAACTGCTGATCCCAGATTGGGCGGTGCCACTGGCCGGTGTAAAGATTTACCTGTAATGGTTTACGGCTGTCGCTTTCAACCCAAAAATTGTAATTGAAATTACGGGGCTGACGGAATTTATAACCCCACACACGAGGTTCAAAATAGTCATACGAATCGGTTGGGTGGCCCCCCAAATTGAAACCCACCCACCAGAAATTTTTGAACTGCGTGTTAACATTGACAACCGTGCGCAAGGAGGTAAACTCATCAGGCTTATGCAAGCGCTGATAAGCAACATTTACACCCGCATGCATGCGGTTAACAATGCCTACCGGCTTTAAAATATTGTAGCGCAGGTACCCCATATGAGTAACTTCATTCGGGGCCTGCAGGTAGCCCATGTCATTAATGTTATAATTGTAGCTTTCCACATTTCTGCTGATGCCGTATTGCCAGGTGCCGCTTATTCTGGCCAGTTCAATAAAGTATTTATACCCGTTATCGGCCGTTCGATCATTTCCAGAGCCCTCTAATATAGTGCTGATGCTGCCTGAATACGTAAACTGGTAATTATTCTTCTTATCGCGCAGGCTTACATTTACACCCGCTACATTGGCGTCCCGTCCGCCATCATCGCGTATAACATTGGTATTGGTAAAACTGATGTTCGAATTATTCTTCAGGTTCTGATCAACAACAACCATATTAAAATTAGTTAATGGATCAACCTGAACTGTTCTGCGTTCTCCGCTTTCGGTGTTTTCAATGGTTGCATATGTTTTTGCCGTGAGTCCGTTAAAAAAACCAATTCCCAATCCCTTTTTATTGCGGCCTGACAGTTTTACGGCATTAATCAGGTTGGCACCTGAAGGTTGAGAAACAACGCGTTCTGTGTCTGAATCGTAATTGATAGAACCAAAGGATTGACCCACTCTCCGTGAGTAGAACAGGTTAGCTTTGTTAAATAACTCCGTGCCCTCGGTAAAAAACTGGCGGTTCTCATTAAAACGAACTTCATAAGCGGTAATGTTATAGACGATGTTGTCCGATTGCACCTGGGTAAAATCGGGTATCAGGCTAACATCAAGCGTATAACTTTCATTAATGCCATACTTTACATCCATCCCTCCGGCAACCGAAAATTGGCCAGTGCCGGAGTGGCCATCGTGATTATAAATTCCGGAGGCGTATGGATAAAGTGCCAGGCGCAATGGCGGTTTGATATTCTCCAATCCAAGCAGCCGTCCCGATTGATTTACAATCCCCCGGATGGAATTATCTACGTGATTCCAGAAAGATTCTTCTTGTTTACGTTTTACATTCCGGTAAAAATTAATTCCCCAGGCCTGTACTTCCTGCTTGGGAAACCGAAGTGCGAAGTAGGGTATTTCCATTTCAACACTCCATCCTCCATCGGTTATTGAAACCGCACTATTCCAAACGGCATCCCAGGATCCATCTTCATCGTTAGCTGTAAAATAAATATCGCTTTGCACCCCGGCAGCAGAAACAACAAAGACAAACGCATTCAGCCCGCTGTTGTAGGTATCCAGCAGTATCCCGAAGTAATCCGCATTACGCTCCATGTCATCACGTTGACCAAATTCCTTCAGGATTTTGTCCGGCTCCGGATCATACAGGTAAGCACCGATGTAAATACCTTTATCGGTATATACCAGCTGTATACGGGAGAAAAAATCCGATTCCTTGCCATTAACCGGGGTAAACTGAAAAAATTGAACCTTATTATCTCCCTGCACCCAGGCCTCATCATCAAGCACGCCATCAATGCGGGGCGCATGGGCAACCCGCCTTGCTGTAAACTCACGTGGGTCAGCAGCGAACGCTTCGCTCCATAAGCCAGCACTTAGAGCAACCGTAAGGAAAGTGATTCGGGTTTTATTCATGAACTGCCTAACAACGCTAAATACTCGCATTCCGTACCCATGGTTGCATGGATGAGCCAAAAAAACTGTCAATCTTTACGATTGGTTAAATACTCTCCACAAACGGATGAAAATCGGTGTCTTATCCGATACGCATGGCTATCTTGACCCACAGGTGATCCCGCATTTCAACCGGTGCGATGAAATCTGGCATGCCGGTGATATCGGAAACCTGGAAGTTACTCAAACCCTGCAGGCCATATGCCCGATACGGGCCGTGTCCGGAAACATTGACGACCGGACAATCAGCACCGTATTTCCGGACAGCCAACGGTTTACAGTTGAAGGGCTTGAAGTGTGGATGACCCACATCGGGGGAACACCACCCTATTACAATTCTGAAGTAAGAACGCATCTGCAGGCCAATGCACCCGATATTTTTATATGCGGTCACTCGCACATGCTGAAAATTATGCGCGACCCGAAACTAAACAACATGTTGTTTATTAATCCGGGCGCAGCCGGTAATCACGGGTTTCATACTATTAAAACCATCGTTCGCTTTGATGTAAAAGCAAAGCAAATAACCAACATGGAAGTGATTGAACTCGGCAAGCGCGGTGCGCTTTAGCCGGTAACTCAAACGTATTGATTCAGCATTACCGGCATCACCAGCATCAGAATGTCTTCGTTTTTATCCTTTTCAGAGGGAAGAATAACACCAGCCTTGTTCGGTGCCGACATGGTGAGTACCACCTGGTTGGAGTCGATATTGGAAAGCATCTCCATGAGGAACCTGGCATTAAAGCCAATTTCAATATCCTCTCCGTCATGCTCGCACGAAAGCCGCTCGTTGGCTTCGTTTGAAAAGTCAAGATCTTCTGCCGAGATCTGCAATTCACTTCCGGTAATTTTTAACCGCACCTGGTGGGTGGTTTTATTGGCGTAGATGGAGATTCGTTTTAAAGCGCCAAGCAATTCAGCCCGGCCGATGGTCATCTTTATGTTATTCTGGGTAGGGATTACATTTTCGTAATCCGGAAAACGCTCATCAATCAACCGGCAGATCATCCGGATATTGCCAAACCGGAAAAACGCATTCGATAAATTGAAGTCGACATTAACGATGGTATTTTCGGTTGGCAGTGTAGCTTTCAATAAGTTAAGCGCCTTACGCGGAACAATAATAGCA
Source organism: Flammeovirgaceae bacterium (assembly GCA_015180985.1). Lineage (NCBI taxonomy): Bacteria > Pseudomonadati > Bacteroidota > Cytophagia > Cytophagales > Flammeovirgaceae > Flammeovirgaceae bacterium. Next base: position 2,016,257 of record CP054185.1, on the reverse strand, counting down.
CTGCCGTTATCTGATTTCACATCCGTTCTGCGGTACCGTACCAACCGGTGGCCATCGGTAGAAACAAAGGTGGTGTTTTTCTCATTCAGGTTTACGTAAACGCCCGTCATGGCCGGACGCAATTCATCGTTGCTGGTTGCAAAAATAGTGTTGTTAATGGCTCGCGCCAGCACCTCAGAAGATACTTCAGCTGAAAAATCATTGCTTACCGAAGGAACCTTCGGAAAATCGGTGGCATTTTCACCGGATAGTTTATATCGGCCGTTATCCGAATTAATTTCAACACTGTATGTTGTTTCATCAATTGAAAAAGTTACCGGCTGTTCCGGCAGGTTCTTTAACGTTTCGAGCAGAATACGGGCGGGCACGGCAATATTTCCTTTCTCTTTTGACTCTACTTGCAACTCAGTAATCATAGAGGTTTGCAGATCTGAGGCGGTAACCGTCAGCCGGCCTTTATCCAGTTCGAATAAAAAATTCTCTAAAATCGGAACAACCGGGTTGGTGGTGATAACACCATTGATATTGGAAAGCTGCTTGAGCAGGTAAGCTGAGTTAACGATGAACTTCATTACAAACGTGTGGTTTTTGGTTGCGCGGTAAAGTTAGAAAGAAAAAAGAATTAAGGAAACGACAGCTACCGGCTGCTATTTTAGTGTAAACCACACCTTGTGCTGCACCAGCGGGCTTACTTTCCGTTGGTCAAAAACTGCAACCGGAGCCAATTCGGTGAGACCGTAAGCAGTGGCCGCGCCTGGTTTTGTGTAAAGAGCAAGCAAAAAAACCTTGCCTGCCAGGGTAGCCACCTGTAACGTAACTGCGGGCTGTGCTGAGGCAAGGCTGTCGCGCAGTGGCTTATTGGTTACCAGCCGGTCAGCTTCCAGCAAGGAGATCTGATCAAGAAATGTATTAAGCCTGGCCGTATCGGTTTTAACGCCTGGTATTGAAAACATCGTGCCATCGTATGAAACTTCAAACGAATCACCGATGCTCGGAAAGGTTACTTTCAGTGATTTAAAGTTGCGCCAGTTGAAATTAAAAATCCGCCTGTTTAACCAGCCGGTTTCATCTACTTCAAAAATTCCGGAAACGTAAACGCGATAACCGGGTATAACTACTGAGTATGGTGTTACCTCACCTTGTTTGAGAAAAATAGCTTCCGTTTTTTGCCGGTTGCCTCCTGCAAAAAATGTAAGAACTGGTTGCGAACCTGCAAACAGGGATACCCGTACGCCCTTTTCAGCAAGTGCGGCAGCAGTTGAATCGCGTAACAGCTTCGGCATGGGCCTCCGGGGCTCAGCTTGCGCCAGCGTGGCCATCAGCACCTGCACCATATCCGCATCGGCCGGTTTGCCGTTAACTTTCCAGCGCACGCCATCAAAGGTTAATTCAATAGTACCCGATTTACTCGTTAACTCCACCCTATCAACTGCGGTGAGATCAGCTACTTTAAACAGATTTTTATCAATACCATTTTCGCGATGCTGAAGAATAAATACCAGTACCGTAAGCGTTACCAAAACGCCTGAAGAAACCAGCAGCCCAATGTTTTGCTTCCGATACATTAACGAAATGTTGCAAATTTTTTCGTACGAATAATAAACCTCAGGATACCAAAAATCAGCAGCAGCACAACCGGTGCAACCAGGTTAATGCTTTGCCACACACTTTTTTGAAGTCGTATTTTCTCTTTATTGAGCGGCCGGATTTTCACCTCTTTGTTCCGGGTTTTTATCAATCCGTTTTCATCTACCAGGTAAGCCAATGCGTTCATCAGCAGTTCTTCGTTGGCAAACGTGTACCCGGTAAACGGATCGCTCCCAAGCTGTTGCGGGTTGCCGGTGCGCGGATTCCTGTCGTTACGGGCCAGGTCGCCATCGGCAACCACCAATACCTTAGCCGGCAGGCTTTCTTCGCGAAATGCAGCGGCATCGACCCGTTCAGGCAGAAACCTGTTTTTATAGAGTGAAGTAAACCGTCCTTCCAGTAAACAGGCCAGCATAATTTTCTGCTCTGAAAAACTTTCAGGTTTTACATTCCTGCGAAGTTCGTTAATGCTCACCGACACGGGTGCTCCGAGTTTACGCGAAAAATCAGATGTAAACAGCAGCGGAGTTTTTTTAACACCGGTGGCTTTTACTGTATCCATGCTGCTGGCAAACTTCAGCATCACTGCATCAAGGTTGCGGGTTATTACATGGTCGGCATAATGATTTATTAGCGGAAAAAAGGGCCAGTCCATTAACTGCAGTTGGGGTTTCCCTCCTGTCTGGTCTGTAACAACCGGGTACAGCCCGGCATGGCGATCCTGCACCAGGTCGTTATTAATCCGTACGCCATATTTAAAAAGCAGATCATCCAGGTTGGTTGTATAGGGAAAAGCGAAATAGTCTTCGCGTGAAGCACTGTCCATGGTGGCTTCAAGTTTATCAAGCAAAAACAACACACGCCCCCCGTTCATTACGTACTGATCCAACTTATACTTATCAGCATCCGAAAAAGGTTGGGTTGGCTTGGCAATAATCAGGGCATCATACACGGGATTGGTTTGCTTACGCGAAAGATCAACCTTATACACATCGTACAATTCAAGCAGGGCGTTATTAAAACTGGCTACCTGGAGACTATCCAGTTCGCCATGCCCCTGGACAAAACCGATGCGTTTACGGTTAGTATTAACCAATTTAAAAATGGTGTTTGCAAAAGCGTATTCCAATCCTTCGATGGAGGGGTTTATCCGTTCATCGGCTGTGCGGGCGGCAACATCTTTAAGCAGGTTAATGCCGGTTTCAAAACCTCCGTAGGAAACCACGGCACCGGGGAAGATCAGTTTTTCGGATGTTTGGTTGTTTTCGCGTTCCACCACCCGGGTAGGCACTATTCCTTTACGGGCCAGCTCCTGGAAATATTCATTACGGGCCTTTTGGCTGATGGCCTGGTGCGGATCGATAAACGCATATCGCACTTTATTACGCGAATAGATTCTGAATTCTTCAAGTAATTCGCGGATGGCATTGCGCAACCTGCGGAAACTGGCATTCAGTTCACCTTCCAGGTACACCTCAATATACACGTCATCATCGAGGTTTTGAAGAAGTTCTTTTGTCTGGGGTTTTACCGAGAACCGTTTTTCTTCAGTCAGATCTATCCTGAAAAAGTAAGCCGATGACACCAGGTTAATAAGCACCACCAGCACCAGCCCATTAACCAGCAGTAATAAGTCGCGAAGTTTTTTGCTCTCCAGTTTTACCATGTACGGGCCGATAAAATGGTTTTGGTTGCCAGCAGGAACAAGGCAGTAACACTTAAAAAATAAACCACATCCCGGCTGTCAATGAGTCCCCGACCGAGTGATTCGTAATGGTACAGAATGCCGAGTTGTTTAATTACCAGCACATTGCCCGACCATACATTAAGCGCAGCCAGTGAATTAAAACCCGTGAACAGGAAAAAGCAAAGGAAGGCCGCCAGGATAAACGACACGATCTGGTTGGTTGTTATACTGGAAGCCAGCAAACCTACTGCACAAAATACACCGGCCAGCAGAACCAGTCCAATGTACGACCCGATAACTCCGCTGGTATCCACATTACCAACCGGATCGCCCAGCAGATAAACTGAGAGATAATAAATTCCGGTAGGCAGTAAAGCAAAGAGCACCAGCAGGAAGCCCGCAAGAAATTTACCCAGCACAATATCCCAATCGGTAAGGGGGCGGGTAAAAAGCAATTCAAGGGTACCGGCACGTTTCTCTTCGGCAAAGCTACGCATGGTGATAGCGGGTATCAGAAAAATAAACACATAGGGGCCCAGCGAAAAGAGCGTGTCCATATCGGCAAAGCCGTAGTTGAGCACCGAGGTTTCCGGAAACACCCACATGAGCAGGCCCATGCTGGTGAGGAACACCCCGATTACGATGTAGGCAATCAGCGAGTTAAGGAATGCATTAAACTCTTTGGTAAGGATTTGAATCACCGCTCAAAAAACAAAGTGCAAGTTTATCAGGGATTTAATATAATTCAAAGCAAGGAGTATAAGCGCCCACACAACGACTGTTCGGTGGTTAGCTAAAAATTATACTGAAGTCCGAGAGTAAATGAAAGCGAAACCAAGGCACCGGAGGTAACTGGAAAATCTACATTAGTAATAGTTGCAGTGCTTGGACGAAAGGCTGATTTATCTAAAACAATTTTGTCGCCAAACTGGCTGTTAAAACAAACATGAGCGGTAACGGACAGGTTTTTTGATGGTATAAATTCCATGCCCGGACCAACCGAAACGCCTGCCACAAAAGATGAAGTGCTTTCGCGATCAACATACGTTGTGTTTACGTACTCAAAATCAACCACCAGCCGGGCTTCCTTGGTCATGGCTGATAAGAAACCAATGCCTACAGAAGGTTTAATGAATCCAAAAACCACAATCTTACTATTGTCGCTGTAGGGAGTCAGGTTCATGCGGATGATACCACTAAACGAGAAGGAAGAAAATGTTCCGCCATCAATACCCACTTCAATAGATTCATCATACGGCTCACCATCGGTGGTACTGCCGGGAGGGAATGCCGAGGGTTCATCGCTTTCCGATACATAATAATCGTAACCATTGTAGGTATTTCCCAGGGATTGGTAGGTTAAACTCGCGCCAAGGGTTATTAATTTGTTCAACCGTTTGCCATAACCGATTTCAGCCTGCCACCCTTTTCCATAATCACCGGTAGAACCTTTTACCATTCCAATAGAAAATGATGAAAAGTGCATCCGTTCAAATCGCTGCTGAATTTCTGCAGGGCCGGCATCCTGTGCGGAAACGGTACCATACACAATGAGGGTACTAAAAAGGTGTAAAAGAAATAATTTCCTGAGGGTCATAAGATAAATGTAGGCAGGTTATGAAGAATAACAAAACACGGGGTTAACTGCTCACATTACGGGTCAATTCAGCAAACACACTTTCCAGCGAGTTTTCATCCCACCGTAAACCAACAAGCGAATTGCCTTGTTCTGTTGAAAATTTAAAAATTGAAGGCCGAACATCAAAACCCTGTTGAGGAATTACTTCAACAACCGTTGCAGCCACTTGGCGGACACCCACAACACCTGGTAAAACTTCAATCTCCCCAACTGAAACAGGCTCTTCAAATTCAATAATAAGCGAACGTGTTTTATCCTTTCCAACAAGTTCTGATAGACCGGCATCAGCAACAATGCTTCCTTTGTTAATCACAATCACCCGGTCGCAAAGCGCTTGTACTTCCTGCATAATGTGAGTTGAAAACAACACCGTTTTATTTTTACTCACTTCTTTAATGAGTTTTCGTATTTCAACCAGTTGATTCGGATCAAGCCCTGAGGTAGGCTCATCCAGGATGAGCACCTTCGGATCGTGCAGCAACGCCTGAGCCAGGCCAACGCGCTGGCGATAGCCTTTTGAGAGCGCTTCAATTTTTTTGTTCTGTTCAACGGTCAAGCCACAAAGATCTATCATTTGCCCAACCCGATTACGCAACCTTTTACCCGATAACCCATAAAGCCGCCCTGTAAAAGCAAGGTATTCGTGCACATACATATCTACATACAGCGGGTTATGCTCCGGCAGGTAGCCGGTCATCCGTTTTACATCCATCGGGCGATGGGCTACGTCCATGCCGTTAACCAGCACCGTGCCGGAAGTGGCCGCCAGGAAACCTGTAGCAATTTTCATGGTAGTGGATTTACCGGCACCATTGGGACCCAGAAAGGCCACAATCTCACCTTCGCTTACCTCGAATGAAATGGTGTTAATGGCATATTGTGTTCCGTAAACCTTGGTAAGCTTGTTAACAACCAGCGACATCGGGCGCTAAACTAAGCAATGATTGCAAACTTTGGTTACAGAAAGTGCAACTACCCGATAAAGGGCAGGCCGAACCGGCATACGAATTGCCTTACTTAACGTTTAATAACTAATTTCGCCTAAAATTTTTACCGGCATGCGCAGTATCAGCCTCATTATTTTGTTTTTCGCTTCCGTTTCAGTTTATGCACAACCGAAAACCGGCTATGCCATACGATTTAAAATAACCGGCCTCCAGGATACCACCGTGTACCTGGGATATTATTATGGTGAAAGCACGTTTGTACGCGATACCGCCCGGGTAAACAAACAAGGACAGTTTGTATTTGACGGCAAACAACCCCTGCCCCAGGGAATCTATTTTGTGGTGCTGAACAAAACCCGCCTGTTCGATATGGTCGTTGGTCACAACCAATACTTCAGCATCGAAACCAAATCGGATGACTACATCAGGCATGCGGTTATCACAGGCGATGAAGACAACACCCTGTTTTTCGATAACATGCGTTTTAATATGGAGCGGAACAAAGAAGCCGACCCGTTTATAAAAATCCTGCAGGATACCACGCTTAAAGATGAAACAAAAAAAAGTGCAGCACGCGAAGGCTTCAGTAAGGTAAATGACAAAGTGATGGCCTATCAGCACTCGCTCATCGAAAAACATCCTGCTACGATGACAGCACGCTTGCTTAAAACTTCCAAGCGGGTTGAAATTCCGGAGCCGCCAAAAAATGCTGATGGACGAATCGATTCAACCTTTCAACTCCGCTACTATCGCGAACACTTCTTTGACTATTTCGACCTGAGCGATGACGCCCTGATTCGCCTGCCCCAACCCATTTACAGCCAGAAGGTAAACGAATACCTCGATAAACTGTATGCACCTCAGGTGGACACGCTTAAAAAAGCAATAGCCGGTTTAGTTGCACGCGCAAAGAAAAATCCGGAAACCTACAAGTTTATGGTGTGGACGCTCACACTGAAATACCAAAACCCGGATATTATGGGCCTGGATGAGCTGTTTGTTCACCTTTACGATACCTATTTTGCCTCGGGCGAGATGAACTATTGGGCCAATGATAAACTGAGGAAAAACCTGAAAGACCATGCTGATAATCTGCGTAAAAGTTTAATTGGCCGCACCGCCCCCAACCTCATCATGCAGGACGCCAACCTGCAGCCCCGCTCGATGTACGCGCTGAAAAACAAGTACACCATCATTTACTTCTTTGATCCGGACTGTGGCCACTGCAAGGTGGAAACACCCAAACTGGTTTCGTTCTACACAAAAAACAAGGCCCGGTTTGATGTGGAAGTGTATGCCGTAAGTGCCGACACGTCCATACAAAAAATGCGTGACTACATAAAAGAAATGAACATGAAGTGGATTACCGTTAACGGGCCGCGTACGTATGTAGGCTCGTACCACGATTTGTATGATGCCCAAACCACCCCGACACTTTATATTTTGGATGACAAAAAGAAGATCATCGGCAAGAAAATTCCTACCGAAAGACTGGAGGACTTTCTGACCAACTACGAGAAATTTCAAAAGCAACGAACCGGAGCTCAGTCAAAAAGTTAAGTAAGAAATGAACACCCGGGTGTTCAGAAGTGCACATCCGGGCGTGTTTAGCATTAATTAACACATCATTAAACAGGCCCGGATAACCCAAAAACCGCCTTTTGTAACATTTCTGAAAATTTTGGCGTCATACATGCAACTATTTAAGGCGGACAAAGTATCTACTAAAGCAAATAAACAACCATGACGCTGATTGATAAACTGCTTGGCAAAAAGAAAACCGCGCTGAAAGCGCGCTGCCCCATCACCAAAGAGCCCATCGAAACGGGTTATGGATACATGCTTACCACCGCCCAGGTGGTGGCCTCTAAAAAATACTGGGACCTGGTGATGACCGAACCCGAAACGATTTCGTACACGGTTTCGCATTTTAAAAACCAGGTTGACGGCACACACATGCGGAGCCTGATTTTTGAAAAATACAGTTCAGTTGAAAAGCCCTGGATGATTTCTGATTCCTGCATTAACCTGTTTGAAGTGGATAAGGCCGTTGCCCGCGAGCATGCCAAACAATGGTGGGCAAGCAACGGCACCTTTGTGCCGGGCGAAAACGGCCCCGCCACCGACCACCTCGACCCCGATAATTACAAAACCTGGCGCGACTACGCCATCCTGGAAGCCGGCCGGAACCGGGTTTCGGCATAATTAACAACAGGTTTACGTTATCTACACTTTCGAGCCCCAAAAGTATGGGGCTTTTGCTTTCCGCCTACCTCATCGTAACAAAAGTCACCTAAAAACGGTAACCGATTTAGTAGTTTTGCTAAGTAAAAATTAAGCAATGAAGACAGCTATTCTTAAATGGAGCATCGGTATTGTACTTGGTGCAACAGCAGGCTACCTCTACTGGTACTACATTGGGTGCAGCAGCGGAAGTTGCGCCATTACCTCTAACCCGGTTAACAGCACCCTGTACGGTGCCCTGATGGGTGGTTTGCTTTTAAATACGTTTGAATCGAAAAAGAAAGGGAACGATGAAACTGAAAAAAAGATTAATCAGTAAGGAGCATTCCGATTACGAAGCCATCGGCAGCCAGATTCAAAGCACTGAAAGTGTGGTGGGCATTGATGCCCGGCATACTCATATTATCATCATCAAAAAACTATTGGAGCTGGAAGATAGGATGGATTCAATTGAGAAAGAGTTAAAGAAACAATCAAAAAAACAAAAAAAGAAATGAGGCCCGTGAGGTTGATGCTGGTTGCGCTTGCCGCATTGCTTTTTGTGGTCATCTCCTGCCTGAAGCGTCCGGCCGAAAAAACTGATTCTGCTTCCCTTCCTGATTCGGTTTACCTCAGGCTGGGCGATCAACTGGTAGCATTAACATTCGATACCCTGCGCGATGCCCTGACCACCGCCATCGGGCAGCAGGGCTTTGCCTATGCGGTTTCGTTTTGCAACGAGAACGCCTATCCGCTTACCACCTATTACCAGGAAGAAGGCGTTACCATCAGGCGCGCATCCGACAAATACCGGAACCCCAAAAATGCAGCCGACAGCCTGGAAAGCGCTCTTCTTGATCAATTCAGGGCAGAAGGTCCATCAACCCGGATTGTGCGAACGGAAAGCGAAGTGCACTACATTAAGCCTATATTGATGCAGGGCATGTGTTTGCACTGCCACGGAACACCCGGTGAACACCTAAAACCTGAAACAGTTGCTGCTATCGAAGAAAAATATCCAACCGATAAGGCTGTAGGGTATAAGGAAGGAGACCTGCGCGGACTATGGCATGTGGTGTTCAGGAAAAACAAAGCACATTAATTGCTCCTGTCAATCGTAAACTGCACCAGTTGTTTTAATGATTCTTTGTAATCCGATGGAGGAATATCCTCCAGCAACGCCAATGCCTCGCGGTGAAATGTATGCATCCGCTCAATGGCATACGCTATACCTCCGGATTGTTTAACAAATGCAATTACCTCCTTAACCTTTGCTGTTTTACTGCTTTCGTTACGAACAATGGAAATGATTCTTCGCTTTTCAAGCCAGCCAGCTTTCGATAAGGCATAAATCAGCGGCAGGGTCATTTTCTTTTCTTTAATATCAATGCCAAGCGGCTTGCCGATTTCATCGTCACCATAATCAAAAAGGTCGTCTTTAATTTGAAAAGCCATTCCTATTTTTTCGCCAAACAACTTCATCCGCTCCACCTGTCCGTTTTCAACACCGGCCGAAGAAGCGCCCACTGCACAACACGAAGCTATGAGGGAAGCGGTTTTCTGGCGGATGATTTGAAAATAAACTTCTTCAGATATATCAAGCTGGCGCGATTTTTCCATTTGTAATAATTCGCCCTCGCTCATCTGGCGAACGGCATCCGTAACAATACTGAGCAAATCAAACTCCTTGTTTTCAACCGAAAGGATAAGGCCACGCGAGAGCAGAAAATCGCCCACCAGTACAGCAATTTTGTTTTTCCAAAGGGCATTTACCGAAAAGAAACCCCTTCGATAATTTGCATCATCCACCACATCATCGTGTACCAGGGTGGCAGTATGCAGCAACTCAATCAGTGCAGCACCACGGTAGGTTGACTCAGTAATTTTACCGCAGGTACCGGCCGTAAGAAATACAAACATAGGCCGCATTTGCTTACCCTTGCGCTTAACGATGTAGTTCATGATGCGGTCAAGCAGCATCACGCGGGTTTTCATGGAGGCCCTGAACTTGTGTTCGAACTCCTCCATTTCGCGGGCGATGGGTTTCTTTATGTCGTCAAGGCGCAGCGTCATGCGGCACAATAATACAACCGCGTGGCACGGTTTCAAACTAAAAATTGCAGTACCGGGTATGGTAAAATCAGGACAGTGGCCTATATTGGCTCACCGTTTTTGCCTACCTTCTGCAATGAAGAAACGAAGACCTGTACGAAACACTCACCCTGCCAAAAAGGTTATCCTTGAACTTATCTCGTACAACAAAACTGATTACGAAAAATACGATGACCTGGCTGTTGATGACCTGCTGCAGAAGATTCATCCTGATCGGGTAAACTGGATTAACCTGGACGGCCTGGAGGACAAGGCAATCATCAAAGCCATACAGGAGCACTTTAATCTGCATACGCTGCTGGTGGAAGATGTGTTGGACGACCAGCGCCCCAAAGCCGAAGAGTATGATGACTACCTGTTTTTTACATTAAAGATGCTGTACAGCATCAAGCAGGGTACCATTGAATACGAACAGATAAGTTTTGTACTCGGCAGCAACTACCTGATTTCTTTTCAGGAAAAAGAAGGTGATTTGTTCGACCAGTTCCGTGAGCGCATCCGGCTCGACCAGGGACGTGTTCGCAAGCGGGGATCAGATTACCTTCTATACCGCCTGATTGACATTATCATTGACAATTATTACATCGTACTTGATTCCATTGGCGAACGGATTGAAATCATTGAAGACAGCTTTTCGCATTATACCCAGGAGAAAAGAGAGCATACCTTTCAGCGCATACAGCGCCTTAAAAAAGAACTGATTTACCTGCGTAAAGCGGTGTATCCGCTGCGCGATGCCCTGTCACAGCTATTAAAAGATGAAAGCGGATTTATTGCCGAAGAGAACATCCGTTACTTTAATGACATTTACGATCACGTTATCCACCTGACCGACTCTATTGATACGTATAAAGATCTGACCTCCGGCTTAATGGACTTACATATAAATACCCAGAATGCCCAACTTAATCAGGTAATTAAAGTGCTCACCATCATTTCTACCATTTTTATTCCACTTACCTTCATTGTGGGAGTATATGGCATGAACTTCGACTACATGCCCGAGTTGCGTTGGCATTACGGTTATGGATTGATTTGGACGATTATGATCGTTCTCGGCATTGCCATGCTGGCATACTTTAAAATTAAAAAATGGTTTTAATCGGGTTAATGCATGCTGCTTAACATCATCCTGTTACTGGCCGGTTTTATCATCCTGATAAAGGGCGCTGAGTATATGGTAAACGGAGCCTCATCTGTAGCCAAACGGATGAACATCTCCACATTGGTTATTGGTTTAACCATTGTGGCGTTCGGCACATCCGCCCCGGAGTTAACTGTTAACGTTATTAATTCAGCCTATGGCCGCAACGAGGCCATTTTCGGCAACATCATCGGCAGCAACATCTTTAACCTGCTGATGATTCTGGGGGTAACCGGTTTGATTTACCCGCTCGTGGTTCAGCAGCAGTCTGTAAAGTACGAGGTGCCTCTCTCCTTCATCGCCATTATAGTGATGTATTTACTGGTTAACGATGTTTTATTTTTTGATGGGACCAGCAACACACTTAGCCGGGTTGATGCCTTTTTACTGCTAATCGGTTTTGCATTCTTTATGTACTACATCTACCGGTCGATGCGCCAGAAACCTGATTTTGAAGAAGACGGCATTAAAATCATGTCGATGCCGGTTTCGCTGGGCCTTATTATACTGGGTGTTGCCATGCTGATTGGCGGTGGCTACCTGGTAACCGAAAATGCGGTGGGTATCGCACAGAAGTTTGGCCTTAGTGAAAAACTCATCGGACTAACCATACTGGCCGTAGGCACTTCGCTGCCCGAACTGGCAACTTCGGCAGTGGCAGCCTATAAAAAGAAAACTGACATTGCCATTGGCAATGTCATCGGGTCAAACATCTTTAACATATTTTTTATTCTGGGGGTTAATGGATTAATCAACCCCATCGGCTACAATACGGTACTCAATACCGATATGAAAGTACTGGGTGGCGGAACCATTGTGTTATTGATTGCCATGTTTACCCTTAACCGCAATAAAGTTGACCGCTGGGAGGCCTTTATCTTCCTGATGCTGTATATCGCGTATACCTGTTATTTAATTATTCGAAATTAAGTTGCAGCACACAGGTATTGCATTTAAAAAATTGAATACCTTTAAAGTTAAACACCCCAAACCCTTATGCTTTTGCTTGCCGCAGGGCTTCTCTTAGTCGGCTTTGCCATACTGATTAAAGGAGCTGATTTTCTGGTAAATGGCGCTTCCTCCATGGCTAAAAAATTCGGTATCTCCAATATTGCCATTGGGCTTACCGTGGTGTCTTTTGGCACATCTGCCCCGGAACTGATCGTCAGTCTGCTCTCGGCCATTAACGGAAACAGCGATGCCTCCTTTGGCAATGTTATCGGCAGCAACAATTTTAATCTGCTGGGCATTCTTGGGATTGCCGGGCTTATCTACCCTCTTGTAGTGCAACGCAATACAGTAAAATTTGAAGTACCCATATCGCTGCTGGCTGCCGGGGTACTTTATATGCTGGTTAATGATTCCTGGTTGCGGGGGGCAACCTCTAACGAACTTTCCAGAACAGATAGTTTTATCCTGCTTGTGTTTTTCGGGTTCTTCATGGCGTACATTTATCGCACGATGAAAAAGGCTTCTGATTACAGTGATGAAGCAATTATTAAACTTTACAGCACTCCCGTTTCCATCGGCCTGTCCGTTCTGGGGTTGGTAATGCTTGTTGGAGGAGGCAAGCTGGTGGTGGACAATGCCGTTAAACTGGCCGAGCATTTCGGGCTTAGTCAGAAACTCATCGGGCTCACCATTCTGGCTGTTGGCACCTCTTTGCCTGAACTGGCCACTTCGGCCGTGGCGGCTTACCGGAAGAATACCGACATCGCCATTGGCAACGTGGTGGGCTCTAACATCTTCAACATCTTCTTCATCCTGGGTATAACAGGCACCATCAGCCCCATTGGTTACAATACCGCTATGAACTTCGATTTGAAAGTATTGGGGGTGGCAACCGTTGTGCTGATGATTTTTATGTTTACCCTCAATACCCGTAAACTCGATCGCTGGGAAGCGCTCCTGCTGTTTCTGGGTTACATCGTGTACACCGTCTTCCTTATCGGGATGGAAGAAGGGCTGGCCTGAACTCAGAACTTTTTTTCCAGTTCGTTGATTTTTGCTTCGGCTTCTTTCTTTCCGAGCGATAACGCCTTTTTGTAAAGCTCCAGCGCCTCTTTTAATGTTTCCTTCTTCTTTTTCGGGGCCAGTTTAGTGCGGTTAGCCGCCTCTTCAACTGCCTGGGCACGGGCATACAGGGCATCGGCTTCGCTTACTTTCGATTGGATCATCAATTCCTGAATACGCGCTTCAATCAGGGCCAGCTCGGCTTCTTTGGCCAGTATCTGTGCTTCTTTGTCGTTCAGTTCAGCCGATTGCATTTCGGCAAGGCTTATCAGGTTTTTGTTCTCGTTGCGGTATTTTTCAACCTGCTCCTGCAGGGCAACTATTTCGTTGGTCTTGGCCTGCAAGTCTTCTTTGAGCCTTTTTATTTGTTTGGTATAAGCCGAAGCATTGCCCTGTGCTTTCCGCAATGCCTTTTCCAGGTCATCAATTTTTTTCTCAGTTTCCTTTACATAGTTGTTGATGTCGCGCATGCGCGAGGTATAGTCATCATATGTGGTACCTTCCACCATGTTGATGCGCAGCAGCTGGCGGTTGGCATCGATGGAGTCCATCAGCATACCTACTTCCATTAAGGTGTTGGTCATGCGCTGAGAAGCTTCCAATTCAACTCGCAGGGAATCCACCTGGGCCTGTAGCGCAACCTTTTCTTTGGTACCGCAACCCGCTAAAGAAATTCCACCAAAAATGGCAACAGCTAACCTTTTCATACCGGAAATAATTTAGATAAGCAGCCAAAAATAAGGCTCCTTTTGAACAGATTTAACACTCAGATGTTAATTTTTAATAAATCAACTTAGCCTTTGCAATACCATACGGGCGCTTAACTTTGCCCCCGCTTTAGGGCTTTCATGGCCAAACTGATTACAACCCGAACCCGCATAGCCGACCTGGGCAAACCCCGGGTAATTATTATAGGCGGAGGCTTTGCCGGCCTGCAGGTGGCTAAAGGTCTGAAAGGGGCCAAAGCGCAGGTAATCCTTTTCGACCGGTACAACCACCACACCTTTCAACCCTTGCTTTATCAGGTGGCCACATCAGGCCTTGAAACCAGTTCTATTGTATTTCCCTTCCGAAAGCGTTTCGCCAAGCAGCCCGACTTCTTTTTCCGCATGGGGGAAGTAATAAGCATTAAGCCTGACGAAAACTATATTGAAACATCCATAGGCGGGGTAAAATACGATTACCTGGTGATTGCCCATGGCGCTACCACCAACTATTACGGCATGACCGATGTGGAACAACACGCCATACCCATGAAAACCATCGTGGACTCCATCAAACTGCGCAACACCATCATCCGGAATTTTGAAACCGCCCTGCTTACAGACGATCCGGAAATGATGAACAGTTTGATGGACTTTGTAATTGTAGGTGGTGGGCCAACCGGAGTTGAACTGGCTGGGGCTCTTTCGGAACTGAAGCAGCATGTTTTCCCGAAGGATTACCCCGAACTGGAACTCAGCCACATGGACATCCACCTGGTTGAAGCCGGCCCGCGCCTGCTTAACGGCATGTCGAAACAGGCCTCGGATAAGGCCCTGGAATATTTGCAGCAAATGGGCGTTAAAGTTCACCTGAACTGCACGGTAAAATCGTATGACGGCTACGAAGTGCTTTTTAATACCGGAGAAAAATTAATAAGTCGTACACTGGTTTGGGCTGCCGGAGTAAAAGCACGACCGATTGAAGGCTTAAAGTCTGAATGCATCTCCAAATCAGGACGGATACGCGTTGATGAATTCAACAAGGTTATTGGCTACGACAATATATTTGCTATTGGTGATGCCGCCATAATGGAAGGCGATAAGGCTTACCCGGCCGGCCACCCGATGATGGCTCCGCCTGCCATCCAACAAGGCAGGCTGCTGGCCCGCAACCTGAAGCGACTCATCCAAAAAAAGGCCATGATCCCTTTTCGGTATTTCGATAAAGGCACCATGGCCACCATCGGCCGGAACCGGGCTGTGGTGGATCTGGGCAAATTCCGGTTTCAGGGTTTCTTCGCCTGGTACGTGTGGATGCTGGTGCACCTGCTCTACATTATTGGCTTTAAAAATAAAGTGTTTGTTATGTTCTCCTGGCTATGGAGTTATTTCTCGTACGATAAAAGCAACCGGTTGATCATCAGCAGAAATAAAGAGGGGGTTAGCTAAAAATGAAGAACCTTTTTACCTTTAATTATTCATGACTGCCTCCGAAGCCAGCAGTAAGTACAGCATCCCGCTTTCCTCTGCGGGGGTTTTGATTTCACTTGGAATTATTTACGGTGACATCGGTACTTCACCCCTGTATGTATTCAAAGCCATCGTGGGTGAACACATTATTACAAAAGAACTTATCTATGGCGGACTTTCATGTGTATTCTGGACGCTCACACTAATCAGCACCATTAAGTACATCTACCTGGCACTGAATGCCGATAACAAAGGCGAGGGCGGAATTTTTGCTTTGTATGCACTGGTGCGCAGGTACAAAGCCGGCTGGGTAGTGTATCCGGCCATCATCGGCTGTGCCACACTTATCTCTGACGGGTTTATAACTCCGGCTATCAGTGTATCATCCGCCATTGAAGGGCTTCGGATTTACAACCCGGATATACCCACCGTTCAGATCGTAATAGCCATCCTTATCGGCTTGTTTATTTTTCAGCAGTTCGGTACCGGTGTTGTTGGCTCAACGTTCGGCCCAATCATGTTCGTATGGTTCACCACCATCGGAACCATGGGTACACTTCAACTCATTGAAAATCCCGGAGTATTTGAAGCTCTCAATCCGTGGTACGCCATTAACCTGCTCACTCATTACCCGGGTGGTTTCTGGATTCTCGGGGCGGTATTTCTTTGCACCACCGGGGCAGAGGCTCTGTATTCGGATTTGGGCCATGTTGGCAAAGGCAATATCCGGGTAGGTTGGGTATTTGTAAAGACCACGTTGCTGCTAAACTATTTCGGCCAGGCGGCCTGGCTGCTCGGGCATGAGGGCGACAGCCTGAACGGTAAGATACCGTTTTATGCCATTATGCCCGAATGGTTCCTGCCGCTTGGTATCATCATCGCTACGATGGCGGCCATCATCGCCAGCCAGGCGCTGATTTCAGGAACCTTCACCCTGGTTAACGAAGCCATGAAGTTAAAGTTGTGGCCAATGACCCGCGTACGTTACCCCAGCCAAACCAAGGGGCAGATTTACATCCCCTCAATTAACTGGATATTAATGCTTGGCTGTATTCTGGTTGTATTGATCTTCCGGGAATCATCTGCTATGGAAGGCGCGTACGGCCTGGCCATTACCATTGATATGCTGATGACCAGCTCGCTGCTCGTTTATTATTATTCACTTTCGAAAAAATCCACCATTCGTTCACTGGCCTTAGGCCTTATCTTCTTTTCACTCGAGGGCATGTTCCTCATTTCCAACCTCGATAAATTTTCACATGGCGGATGGTTCTCTTTCATGATGGCCGGCATTTTGTTTATTATATTATTTGTTCAGTTGCGTGCCCGTAAACTGCGCACCCGCCATACCGAGTTTGTTGACCTGAAGCATTATGTGGAGATGATAAAAGATCTGCAAGCTGATGAAACGGTACCCAAAGAAGCCACCAACCTGGTATTTCTGGCTGTAGCCGACAGCAAGCGATATATAGATTCAAACATTATCTATTCCATTTTCCGCAAACGGCCCAAGCGTGCCGATGTGTATTGGTTCCTGCATGTGGATACCGTGGACAGTCCGTTTACCAGCAAATATTCGGTTGATACCATTATTCCGAAAAAATGTTTCTTCGTGCGCATCAAACTCGGCTTTAAAGCCGACCACCGCATTAACTTAATCTTTAACAAAATTGTGCATGAAATGGCCGACAATGGCGAGATTGATCTGATAAGCCCGTATCCATCGCTGCACAAGTACAGCCAGACTGCCGACTTTAAGTTTATCATCATTCAATCATGGGCTTCGCCCGACAGTGAGATTTCCAACTTCGAACGCCTGATTATTCAGGGCTACCGCCTCCTGAAAAAGTTCAGCCTCTCAACCGAAGAGCACTATGGCATTGAAGCCGCCAACCTGGAAATTGAAAAAGCGCCAATCCAGGTGGGCCCGCCTGCCAAAATCAAGATCAAGCGCGAACGGGAAGAGTAACACCCCTATCCGGTTTCGGACAGAACCGTTCAGAAGTGGTCGGCACGGCCATTACAATTGCCCTATTCCAGCTCAAAATCAAAGTTTTTCAGATGGCACCGATTTAGTTAACAGGCATCAAAACTAAGTCTGGTATGCTGTTTAATTATTGGAAAATAGCCCTGCGCAACATACTGCGTAACAAGGCCTATTCACTAATTACTGTTTCGGGTTTGGCTGTTGGTATAGCCTGTTGTTTATTGCTCATGCTTTTCATACTAGACGAACACCGGTACGATAAGCACCACCAGTCGCTCGATAATCTCTACCGGATAACTTCCACCTTTCAGGGGGCCACCGGTATTGACAAACTGGCTACCGCTTCGCCACCCATTGCCCCGACTTTACAGCATGAACTGCCTGAAATAGAAGTTGCCACGCGGGTGGTAAACCCACCCGGAGTTGCACAGTATCTGTTTCAGTACGAGGATAAAATTTTTTATGAAACCAACGGCTTTCTTGCCGACTCAACAGTATTTTCAGTTTTAACCTATCAGTTTATTGAAGGAGATGCCGCTACCGCCCTGCGTGACGCTAACACCATGGTTATTGCTGAATCGCTTGCCCGTAAACTGTTTGGCAGCGAAAGCGGATTAAATAAACTGATTAAGGTTGGTCAGGGGGGTGAACCGGCCTTGTATAAAATTACGGGCGTCTTTCAGGATCAGCCTCAGAGCCACCTTCAGGCTACCTTCTTTTTATCCATGATGAGCCCCGGCCTGGGCGAATACCTCCGTTCAGATAATGCCATGGGCGAATGGGCCGGACAAAATTTCGTTCCTTCATACATCAAACTGGTTGATGGAGCCAACATAGAAGAGGTTATTAAAAAAATGAATGACGTGCTTATTCAATACGGAACTGAAGACATGAAGGCCCTGGGTATGACCAAAACGCTGGGCCTTGAACCGGTAAAAGATATTTACCTTAAATCCGACATCGGACGCAGTCCGCGAATAACGTATGTGTACGTCATTGCTTCCATTGCTGCGTTCATCCTGATTATCGCCTGCATCAATTTCATGAACCTGGCTACCGCCAAAGCAACCAGGCGGGCAACCGAAATCGGGGTGCGAAAAGTAGTGGGTGCCTACCGCAGTTCGTTAATTGCACAGTTGATGGGCGAAGCCATGGCCATCGTGGTTATCGCTATCGCTTTAAGCTTAATTATTACGCAGGCTGCATTACCCTTGTTTAATGAACTAACCAATAAACATATCGGGCTTGGTGGTGTTGCCTGGCGTTACACAGTTGGCTCCTTACTGGCCATTGCGCTTAGTGCCGGCTTTCTTTCCGGAAGTTACCCTGCCTTATACCTTTCATCATTTAAACCCGCAGCCGTTCTTAAGGGAAAAAACAACCTGGGCAATGCTTCAGGATTTTTACGACAAAGCCTGGTAGTATTTCAATTCATTATTGCCATAAGCCTGGTGTGCAGCATGTTTATTATTAACAAACAACTTGAATTTATACAGAATAAAAACCTGGGGTTTAACCCGAGTGCAAAAATTGTACTGCCACTGCGTACCGAACGTGCAAAAACCAACTATGAAGCCTTACGGGATGAATTGATCAGAAATAAAATAGCCTCCGAAGTTTCAGCAGCTGATTACCTGCCGGGAAACATCGTATGGTCTGACATGATGTTTTACACTCAGGGCGGGAATATGAATACGGCTGTTTTGAACCGCAGAAACCGCGTTGACGCAGGCTACATTGAAATGCTGCGTATTACTATGGTTGCCGGAAGAACCTTTACCACAAACCGCGAAATGGATGGCGATACGAAGGTTATCATTAACGAAACCTCGGCAAAACGCTTCGGTAAGTCGCCCGAGCAAATGGTAGGCGAGAAAATTTATTTCGACTGGCAGGGTGAGAATTACGCCTTCGAAGTAATTGGTGTAATGGCCGATTATCACCAGAACTCACTAAAAGAAGCGATTAACCCGCTAATGTTTAGCCTGCCGAAAGACACCGGTAATTACGGTTACCTGATAGCAACTGTTGATGCCGGAAATTTTACTGAGGCCATTCCAAAACTGGAAGCATTGTGGAAGAGCGTGGTGAGCGATACACCCTTTGAGTACTCCTTTCTCGATGAAACTATCCGTAAACAATATGATGACGACAAAAAAGTGTCGTCCATCATTAACAGTTTTACCTTCATCGCCATGATTATTTCATGCCTTGGCCTGTACGGACTTTCTACCTACATGGCCGAACGCAGATTTAAAGAAATAGGCATACGTAAGGTGTTTGGTGCAGGGGTAGCGCAAATTGTAGGGCTGCTGTCAACAGAGTTTGTCAGACTGGTGGTTATTGCCTTTGTCATTGCAGTGCCGCTATCCTGGTATGCCATGAACCGGTGGCTCGAAGGATTTGCCTACAAAACCGGAATAAACGGCTGGGTATTTTTAATGGCGGGCCTGACGGCCCTGGGCATCGCGTTGCTCACGGTAAGCTACGAATCAGTAAAGGCTGCCACCACAAACCCGGTTAATGCTCTACGAAACGAATAATTAACAATTCTGATGATTCTCAACTATATAAAAATTGCCCTCCGCAACTTGTTGCGTTACAGAACATACAGTTTCATTAACATACTGGGCTTGACTATCGGGTTCACAGTATTTGTGGCTATTGCACTTTACGTATTCGATGAGTTTTCATACGACCGGTTTCATGAAAAACAACACCGGATTTATCGCGCAGTAATCACTGCAGAGTTTGACGGGCAAGTAAACAAGTGGAGCCGGGTGCCTAACCTGGTGGCACCCACCGCAAAACAAGAAATTCCGGAAATAGAGAAATCAGCACGATACTTTCACCACAACTTTGGAGACCTTGCTTTTCTTTCAATAAATGACGAAAAATTTACCGAAACACAACTCTACTATGCAGACCCTGAATTTTTCGACATCTTCACAGTGGATTTTGTGAAGGGCAATAAAGCAAAGGCCCTCTCAAAACCGGGTACCATCGTAATCAGCGAATCAGCTGCTACAAAGTATTTTTCCGGAGTTGATCCCATCGGGCAAATTATCACCATAAACAACAATCTTTCAATGGAAGTAACCGGTGTTTATCGGGACTTCCCGCCTAATTCATCGCTACAGGCAAGCCTGATTGCTTCGTTTGCCTCTAATTGGTTTGGTGAGGATCGCAATCAAAGTTGGGGCAATGCCAGTTTTGAGTCCTTCTTTCTGCTTCATGATGAATCCGATAAGGAAACTGTAGATGCCAAAATTGAAAACATGCTGAACAAACACATCGAAAAAGAAAATCGCTGGTTCAAAATTTCGCTCCAACCCTTAACTGATATCCATTTAAAGTCGGGCGATTTAAACGCTACGTTTGACCGCACTACTTATGGTGATATGAACCAGGTAAGGATACTGATGGCCCTGGCTCTAATCGTTTTGGTGATCGCAGCCATTAATTACATGAATATGGCTACCGCTCAATCCCAACGAAGAAACAAAGAGGTGGGCATTAGTAAAACATTAGGCGCAACCTCAAGGCACCTCAGTGGAAAATTCTACTTCGAAACATCGGTATTTGTTGTACTGGCTATGGTGCTGAGCCTTATCATTTTTACTGCCATCCTACCCTTGTACAATGACGTAGCGGGCAAGCAGGTTACGATGGATTTTTTGCGCGCCACCTGGTTTTGGTGTGGATTTGCAGCGATTGGAATACTGCTGACGGTACTGGCCGGCTCCTACCCGGCCTGGTATCTTTCATCATTTTCGCCAAAAACTGCATTACATAAAACAACCTCAGGAGGTAGCCAGGCCGTTGTCCGCAAGGGCCTGGTGGTTATTCAGTTTTCAGCATCAATGGTATTGATTGTCAGCACCCTGGTATTCCACCGCCAAATGAGCTACATCCGGAATAAAAAATTAGGTTATGAACCGGAGCAGGTCATTGCGGTGATGACATCGGGTACACGCGATCAGGATCTGATCCGCTCGCTCAAAACTGAATATGAAAAGTTGCCTGAAGTAAAAGGCGTTTGCCGCAGCCAGTCATACCCCGGTATTGGCACAAGCGCCTATACCATTAAACGCGAACGGGATACCCCGGAAGGAGCTTCCATTCTTACCACACGCGCAACCAGCGAAATAGTGGATGTGCTTGGAATAAAGCTACTGGCCGGTAAAACACTTCCTGCAATAAAAGATCCGAGTGATACAACCCTTCAGGTTGTATTAAACAAAAGCGCAGTGGATTACCTGCACCTGTCACCCGAAGAAGCCGTGGGCCAACAGGTTTATATCTTTGGCAATAAGCCCGCTGAAGTAGTGGGTGTAACTGAAAATTTCCACTTTACTTCGCTGCATCAGCAGATAGGACCTTATGCCTTTAACAACATCCCCGACAACAGATACAATTACCTGCTGGTAAAAGTAGAAACATCAGACGTTTTAAAAACAGTAGAGAAGCTTGAAGCTCTATATAAACAGCTAATCCCGGCAGCTTTTGATTACACTTTTATTGATGATCGGATGGCTTCGCTGTATCACACCGAACAGAAACTGGCCAACGTAGTTATGATGGGCTCAGTTATTGCCATTTTCATCGCGTGCCTTGGGTTATATGCGCTAGCAGCATTTACCGCCAACCAGCGCACCAAAGAGATTGGCATTCGTAAAGTAATGGGCGCATCGGTGTCGCAACTGGTGGCTATGTTATCGAAAGATTTTCTGAAACTGGTCGTTATCGCCATTGGTATTGGTTTGCCTGCAGGCTATTACCTGATGAACAACTGGCTGGAGCGGTTTGCCTACAAAACTACCATCGGCCTAACAGTATTTGCGGCAGCAGCACTTATAAGTCTGCTGATTGCCTGGATTACCGTAAGCTTTGAATCAATTAAGGCCGCCACCACAAACCCGGTTAATTCTTTACGAAACGAATAATAGTATCACTTTAATTGCTTATCAAGTATGCTCGTCAATTATTTAAAAATTACACTCCGCAACCTGCAGCGCAACCTAACCTATTCATTCATTAACATCTTCGGGCTTGCGGTTGGCATTGCCTGCAGCATTCTTATTCTGCTGTGGATAGCCGATGAATTTAAGTACGATCGCTTTCATGAACGCAGCGACCGGCTGTTTAAAGTAATGATGAACCAAACCTTCTCCGGCAAGGTGGGCTCGCAAGTGGCACTGCCTTATCCGCTCAAGGATAAACTAAAAGAACAATCGGCCGATATAAAGTACAGCGTTATTACCAACTGGGGCGAAGGCTACCTGCTGGCCAATGGCGAAAACAAAGTAACCAAAGTAGGCATCAGCGCCAGCGAGGATTTTTTAAAGATGTTCACGTTTCCGCTGGAGCAAGGTGATGTAAATACGGCTCTGAGCGATCCGAACTCGATTGTACTTACCCGGGATGTAGCCAAAACCCTGTTTGGCGAGGAAGACCCCATGGGCAAACTGGTAAAGATTGATAACAACCGCGAATTAAAAGTTACCGGGGTGCTGGCCCCGATTCCGGACCAGTCGGACTTTTCATTCATTCACCACATTACACCTTTCGCCTTTTACGAATCGACCCAGGACTGGGTGCGTGATTCGCGCGAACGGTGGGATAACAATTCCTTCCAGATGTATGTAGAACTGGCAGGCAGCAGTACAAAAGAAAAGGTAGATGCGTCCATCAGGGATATTGTAAAGAAACATATAGCCGATACGCTTACCAACCCGCAGGTCTTTCTCCACCCGATAACAGATTTACGGCTGTACTCCAATTTTGAGAACGGCAAAGTATCGGGTGGGATGATTGAGTACGTGCAGTTGTTTGGCGCTATTGCGGTATTCGTATTGCTTATTGCGTGCATCAATTTTATGAACCTGGCCACAGCACGTTCCGAAAAACGGGCGCGCGAAGTGGGCATCCGTAAAAGCATCGGATCGCGAAAAAAAGAACTGATTATCCAGTTTCTGGGCGAATCCATTCTGATAACGCTGGTGGCCTTTCTGTTGGCCATCGTGCTGGTTGAACTTGCATTGCCCGCTTACAACACACTGGTAAAAAAGAAACTGCTCATTGACTATGCTAATCCGTACCTGTGGCTGGCGGCCGGCAGCATCATACTGATTACCGGAGTAATTGCCGGCAGTTACCCGGCTTTTTATCTCTCATCGTTTAAACCGGTACAGGTGCTCAAAGGAAAAATACAAGCCGGAAAAGACACAGTAACGCCCCGCAAGGTGTTGGTAACCCTGCAATTTGGTTTCTCCATCTTTTTAATTGTCGGCACAGTGGTTATTTACCAGCAAATAGAACATGTAAAAAACAGGAACACGGGCTACGACCGCGAAAACCTGATGATGGTTTGGACCAACGGTGAACTGGAAACCAATTACCAGACAATTAAAAACGAACTCATTAATACCGGGGCAGTAAAAGCCGTGTGCAAATCAAACAGCCCGATTACGTCCATATTCTCCAACAACATTGTAGAGTGGCCCGGCATGGCACCCGGAACACGCGTGGTATTTACTACCATTGCCACTGAATATGACTATGCCAAAACCATGGGCATTAACCTTATCGAGGGCCGGGATTTCTCACCCGATTATAACGACTCAACCAATGTAGTCATTAATCAGGCAGCCGTTGACGTGATGGGCTTAACCAATCCCATTGGCGCAACCATTAACATGTGGGGTGGCGAATGGAAAATAATTGGTGTGATGGAAAACGTGATCATGAACTCGCCCTACGAGCCCGTGCAGCCGCTGGTGATGGTGTTTATGCCGGGCTGGACCAGCACCATTTCGGTACGCCTTGAAAAGACGGCCGATTTGCCGGCTGCTATCAGCAAAGTTGAAAACGTGTTTAAGCGACTCAACCCCACCTACCCGTTTGCCTACCGCTTTGCCGATGTTGAGTTTGACAAGAAATTTACCCAGATCAACCTGATCAGCAGCCTGGCCAAAATTTTTGCCGGCCTGGCGCTGGTCATTACTTCACTCGGCCTGTTTGGGCTGGCCGCCTTTACGGCCGAGCAGCGGGCCAAAGAAGTGAGCATCCGCAAAGTACTCGGAGCAACCGTAACCAACCTGGTGTTGCTTATCAGTAAGGATTTTTCACGGCTGGTGATTGTGGCGTTTATTATTGCCTCGCCAATTGCCTGGTGGTTTTTGTCGGGCTTTCTTGAACGCTATCCCTACCGCATCACCATCAACTGGTGGATATTACCGGCAGCAGGCCTTGCAACGTTATTAATAGCACTGGCCATTGTAAGCACCCAGGCCCTGCGGGCGGCTACCAGCAACCCGGTTGAGACCCTAAGAAACGAATAATAATTATTTCATACTTAAGAAAACGATGCTGCGCAACTACATCCTCACCGCCCTTCGCATAGTAAGCCGCCAAAAGGTTTATTCGGCCATCAACATCTTCGGGTTAACAATTGGCATTACCAGCACCTTGCTGCTGGTGCTTTACATTACCGATGAGGTGAGTTACGATCGTTTCCACCCGGATGCCGGCCGTATTTACCGGACCGTGCTGAACGCCAACCTAAACGGGCAATCGTTCAGTACCATCAGCACAGGCTTTCCTATGGCCGAAGCATTGATGAATGATGTGCCGGAAGTGCAGGAGGTAACACGTATTACACGCTGGAATACCATGCCCGTCCGTTACGAAGACAAAACCTTTACCGAAAGCGGCTATGTATGGGCCGATTCCAATTTCTTTTCCTTCTTCAACGGCTATAAACTGATGGCCGGTAACCCCAACGATGTCCTGAAGGGCCCGAATAAAGTGGTGATTACCGAACGGGCGGCCCGCAAATATTTCGGGTACACCGGTGCCGGAGACCGTACACCCATCGGCAAGCTGTTTTATTTCGGCAGTGACGGTAGCATACAAGCAGAGGTAACCGGCATTGCGGCAGATCCGCCACACCATGCACACCTGCAATTCGATTTTCTGGTTTCGATTTCTACCTGGGATATGCTGAAATATCCCCAAATGTGGATGAACAGCGCGGTAGTCACTTACTTTAAACTGCATCCCGGAGCATCTGCCAGCGGTATGGATGCGAAATATGACTATTTCGTGAATAAGTACATCGCCCGCGAGATTGAGCAGTTTCTGAATATGAGCATGGACCAGCTCGCGGCTTCGGGCAGTTATATCCGGTTCTCTACGCAGGCATTAACCGATATCCACCTGCATTCACAGTTTCCCGATGAACTGGAGCCCAACGGCAACATCCGTTACCTCTACCTGTTCGGGTTGATTGCTGTATTCCTGATTGTGCTGGCGTGCATCAATTTTATGAACCTGAGCACAGCCCGTGCGGCCAACCGTGCCAAGGAAGTTGGCATACGCAAAACAATAGGTGCATTGCGCAGTAAGCTGATCGGGCAGTTTATGCTTGAATCTTATCTTTATACCGTTATCGCTGTGCTGTTTGCGCTGATGTTGGTGTCGATGTCACTGAACCTGTTTAACATCATTACTGCCAAAAACATTGTCTTCAGCACATTACTTAATCCGCTATTCGTAGCCGGATTAACCGTATTTACCATTCTTGTTGGTGCGGTAGCCGGTAGTTATCCTGCTTTTTATCTCACTTCCTTCATACCGGCCGAAGTGTTAAAAGGAAAAGTACGCGCGGGCATGAGGCGTTCAGGCATACGCAATGCCCTTGTGGTATTTCAGTTTTTCATTTCCATCGGACTGATCATTGCCTCACTGATAGTATTTCAGCAATTGAAGTATGTGCAAAATCAAAACCTTGGGTATGACAAAGACAACATCATGACGCTGATGCACACCATGTCGCTTAAGCAAAATGCTGATGCCTTCAAAAATGAGTTGCTGCAGCATGCCGAAGTGAAGGGAGTAACGTTTGTGAGCCGCATGCCGCCCAACATCGACTGGAGTTCC